>CACZXG010000039.1 GCA_902785055.1 uncultured Lachnospiraceae bacterium | reverse complement strand
TGGTCAGATATTTGATCAGGATCGGAATCGCGATCAACATAAGCTTTTTAATCTGTTTCTCGGAGAGACCGGTCTTCTTAGCGATCTGTCCCAAAGCGTTCTTCGTTGTCATAGCAGCCATCAATAAACCAAGCAGATTCATAAGATCCTCCCTCCTGTGCCCTCACGGCACGCACCGGCTTTTGGTCCGGCATAATACTTAATTTGCATATGATGCCAAGCCTCCGTGAGGCTGTGCTCACTACTATTTTAGCGCAACTTCCTTATAAATCACAACAGTTCCGCCATATCGTAAATCAATTTCTCCGTCTTCTTCCATCCGATACATGCGTCTGTAATGCTCTTTCCGTATACGCCTCCGTCGACCGGCTGATTGCCGTCTTCGATGTAGCTCTCCACCATAAAGCCCTTCACGAGTTTCTTTACCTTCGGGTTGTAGCGGCAGGAATGCAGCACTTCTTTGAGGATGCGCGCCTGCTCGAAGGGCTTCTTCCCGCTGTTGGCGTGATTGCAGTCGACCACTACGGCGGGATTCTTCAGTTCCCATTTCTTATAAAGGTCCGAGAGATAGAGCAGGTCCTCGTAGTGATAGTTGGGGTGAGAAACGCCCTGCCTGTTCACATATCCTCTGAGGATCGCGTGCGCGAAGGGATTACCGTAGGAATGGCCCTCCCAGCCGCGGTAGATGAAATCGTGCTCGTGCTGTGCTGCCAAAATACTGTTCATCATGACAGTCAGGTCCCCGCTGGTGGGGTTCTTCATGCCGACAGGGCACTCAATTGCGCTGGCAGTCAGTCTGTGCTGCTGGTCCTCCACGCTTCGGGCGCCGACAGCCACATAGCCCAGAAGGTCGTCCAGATATTTGTGGTTCTCCGGATAGAGCATCTCGTCCGCGCATACAAATCCTGTCTCCTTCACCGCGCGCATGTGCAGTTCGCGTGTAGCGATGATCCCCTTAAAGAGATCGGGCTGCGCGTTGGGGTCCGGCTGGTGGACCAGCCCTTTGTATCCTTCTCCGGTCGTCCGGGGCTTGTTCGTATAAATGCGGGGGACAATGAGGATTTTGTCCTTCACCTGCTCCCGCAGAGGCATAAGCCTTGATATATAATCAATGACGCTCTCCTCGTTGTCAGCCGAGCAGGGCCCGATGATCAGGGCGAGCTTTTCGCTGTCGCCGGAGAAGATCGCTTTGAGCTCTGTAACTGTTCTCTCCACCGTCTCGGCCATATCGCCGGTCAGCGGATACATCTCCTTGGTCTCCATAGGGATCGGGAGTTTGCGCTTAAAATCCATGTACATCATAATTCAGTTCTCCTATCCGCCTGCCGGCGCTTATCCGCATCAGAGCCTCACTACCACGTCGATTCCGTAACGAAGCACCGCCGGATCGACCTTCTGTATTTTATAGCTGCCGATACTGTCGACACTCACGACGCTGACACAGCCGTCTCCCATTTTCTTGTCATGCAGCACAGCATGGTAAACTTCCTCAGGATCCGCGTGGACCCTCGCGGGTAGGTGCAGCGCTCCGAGCACGGGGAGCAGGCGGGATCTCACCGCCGGAGAGCACATGGGGATCATGCCCATCGCGACGCATTCTCCGTGCAGGAGGCCGGTGACGCTCTCTATCCCGTGGCCGATGGTGTGGCCGAAATTCAATATTTTGCGCAGGCCGCTCTCGCGCTCGTCCTGTTCCACGACCGCTTTCTTGACGATCAGGGACGCAGCGATGATCTTCTCAAGGTCCAGAGGCGCCCTTGTATTTGCGAAGTCCTCGAACATCGCGAAGAGCTCCGGATCCGCGATCAGCCCTGCCTTTACAGCTTCCGCAAGACCGCTGGACTTCTGGCGGTCCGAGAGAGTGTCGAGCGTGTCGGGATCGATCAGCACCTTTTTCGGCTGCCAAAAAGCGCCGACGATGTTCTTGACGCCTGCCAGGTTGATCGCTGTTTTGCCGCCGATGGAGCTGTCCACCTGGGACAGGATCGTAGTCGGAATGTTGTAGAAGTCGATCCCTCTCATATATGAGGCTGCTGTGAAACCGCCCAGATCTCCCACGACGCCGCCTCCCACGGAGCATACGCAGTCGCCGCGGGTAAAGCCGAGTTCCAGCATCCTGGTCAGAAGTTCTTCCAGGACCGCGAAGCTCTTGCTTCCCTCTCCCTGGGGCACTGTATGGATATGAGCCTCTCTGCACCGGTCCGCGACTGTCTGCGCGTACTGCGCCGGAACGCCGTCGTCGGTGAGAATGAACACCTTCCTGTCGAGGTTTAAGAGTTCCCCCGCTTTCTGAAGGCAGCCCCTCTCCAGCACTATATCGTAACTCGATTCTCCGAGTTCCATGCGGATGATCATATCGTCTCTCCTCCCTGCTGTATATTTGATGTCGCGGTATAGCGCCCGACTACCTTGAGTCCCGGGCAGGTCCCGCGGAGCGCGCTGATCATGCGCTTTCCGTTCTCGGAGGAGTCATCGCCCTCCACTTCCGCATAAAAATAGTAATGCCACGGAAGGTCCTTCATGGGACGGGAGCGCAATACACGCATATTGAAATTGTAGGCACTGATCACATTGACTGCTTTGGCAAGGCCTCCGGCCTCATCCTTGACAGTGAACAGGAGCAGGAACGCGCCCGCATCCTTCTTGATAGGCATCCGGTTCTCCACCCTGGAGAAAACCGCAAAGCGGGTCGTGTTCACCTTGCTCTCGTTGATGTCGTGATCCAATATCTGCAGTCCGTAGAGATCCGCAGTCTCCTCACTGGCAATGGCCGCGGCGCTGCAGTCGCCGTCCTGCGCCACTTTCTGAGCTGCCAAAGCCGTGTTGGCCATACTGACCGCGTCGAAGCCGTGTTTGCGGATGTAAGACCTGCACTGGGAGATCGCCTGGGGATGGCTGTAAACCGTCCTGATCCCGGAGACAGAAGTCCCGGGCAGGCCCAGAAGATTCTGGTTGATCGACAGGTCGTATACACCGTTCACATACAGGTCTCCGGAGAACATCAGGTCCAGCACCTGTCCGACTTCGCCGGCGAAACTGTTCTCGATGGGCAGCACAGCCACATCGCATTCTCCCTTTTCCACGGCTTCGTACGCTGACTCGAAGGACGGGTAAGATGCCAGTTCTCCGTCAGGGAAAATACGCCCCGCGGCAATATGCGCAAAAGCGCCCTCTACGCCGCTGTAAGCCACCTTAAGGCCTTTCATCAGATAGTGCTGCCAGCGCTTGCTGACATCCATCGTATCCTGCAGGAAATTCACATAGAAAGAACGCAGTTCCGGATCCTCCACCAGGACGCTCCTGCCCTTAATAACTCTGGCCTCCTGATCTTTATCCTCGATCGGAATCCCTCTCTCTTTCTTATACGCAGCGATCGATCTGACGGCTTCCATGCGCTTTACAAAAAGCTTCGCCATCTCCTCGTCGACCTGTCTGATCACTTCCCTGCTTTCCTGCAAATCCATTGTAGTCTCCTGTCCGCAGGCACCTGAGCGCCCGTTATTTAGCACTTTAAACCGTTAACATGTCGACCGTATCACTTCTTATTATTCCAGTCAAGCGAGAATCTCTGTTTTGCGGTATTCTTTTCTCAAATCCTGCGTTATAATTGCGTGGACGCAAAACATTGTAAACAACCTGATCTGTATTTTGACGAGGCAAATTCATGCAATCGAAAACACCCGATAAAAAAGCCCCCGCAGGGGCTTCTCCTGCTCCCGCCGCCAACCGCACAAAGGGAATCCTGTTCATCTTGTCGGCAGCCTTTTTCTTCTCGCTGATGACCGTCTTCGTGCGGCTCTCCGGCGACGTACCCACCATGCAGAAGGCTTTCTTCAGAAATATTGTCGCCGCCTTCCTCGCAGCTTTCATCCTGATGCGCTCAGGGGAAAAATTCTATATTCCCCGCACAAGCCTTATGGATATGTTCCTGCGCTGCAGCATCGGCACAATGGGCATCCTCTGCAATTTCTGGGCTGTAGACCACATGCGGATCGCTGACGCCAATATCCTGAACAAGCTCTCTCCCTTTTTTGCCATTCTGATGTCTATCTTCATCCTTAAAGAGAGACCAAACAGGGTCGAGTGGCTCAGCGTCCTGCTTGCTTTCATCGGCGCAGCGTTTGTAGCCAAGCCTGGCGCGGGCATCGCGTCCTTCCCGGCGCTGGTCGCCATCCTCGGCGGCTTTACAGCGGGAACTGCCTACACCTATGTGCGCAAACTCGGCCTCAGCGGCGTGAAGGGACCGGTGATCGTCTTCTCCTTCTCTGTGTTCTCAACCTTGATCTTGCTGCCCAACATTTTGCTCAACTACCATCCGATGTCTGTAAGGCAGTTTGTCTTCCTGGTCCTGGCAGGATGTTCCGCGGCGATCGCGCAGCTCTCCGTCACTGCCGCTTACCAGAACGCTCCGGCCAGAGACATCTCCGTTTTCGACTACTCTCAGGTAGTATATGCGGCGATGTTCGGCTTCCTGTTGTGGGGCGAGATCCCAGACGCCTTGAGTTTTCTGGGATACGCGATCATCATCGGAACAGCTTTTGGAAAATGGTATTGGATGACTAAACGCAGTCCTTCCTGACTTTCCTGTCATAGGTAAGAAGTCCGTTAGTTTCCTCCTCGATATCTGAAACCTGCGTGTACACAGCGGCGCAGAGACCATCATGGACAAGTCCCTGAACAGTCTCCATCATCTCTGCAAAGGCACCGGGAAACTCCTCCGCCGAAGTCTGGTGATATCCGTAAACCTCAGAGCTCATGGAATGCTCCGGAATCTGGCAGTTAATACCGCCGTACTCAGAGATCACGAAAGCCCTGCTGTCTTTCTCAACCTTCAAAGGACGGAAATAATTGTGCACGCTTCGCACGTCTCCGCCGCCCTGGTCGAACCAGCCGCTGGCGTGGTCCACAGGTCTTGTGGGATCCGCCTTTTTGACGATATCCGTGATACGGAGCGCATCGAACTGGCCCCACCCCTCATTGAAGGGAACCCACAAACCCACACAGGGGTAGTTATACAGCTGCCGGATCATGCGGACGATATCTCTCTCGAACCGCAGCCTGGCCTTCTCGTCTTCCCTGGCAAAGAGCTTGTAATGGTTGTCGCGCAAGATCCTCCCTGCCGCGGGAATGACCGTCGGCAGATAGGTTTCCAGAAGTGACTGCACAGGTCCTCCGCCGTTGACCATGTCCTGCCAGACCACCATTCCCAGGCGGTCGCAGTGATAGTACCAGCGGTCGGGCTCTATTTTGACATGTTTGCGGAGCATGTTGAAGCCGAGCTGCTTCATCTGCCCGATGTCGTAGACCATCGCCTCGTCCGCAGGCGGCGTCATAAAGCTCTCGGGCCAGTATCCCTGGTCCAGGATCCCGTTGAAGAAATACGGTTTGCCGTTCAGCAGCAGCCGGGCCTTTCCTGTCTCATCCGTCCCCACGCCAAAAGAGCGCATGGCAAAATAACTCTCGACCACATCTTCTCCCGCCTCGATCCGCAGGTCGTAGAGTTCCGGGTTCTCCGGACTCCAAAGGCGGGGGTTCTTAACAGGGATCCGGACTTTGAGCCGGGAAGTCCGAGGATAAGCACTTGACTCCGCGCTGTCCGCAACTGTGATACGTACCTCCGCTTCTTTCGACATCCACAGCGCCACTTCCACCACTTCCTCTTCGGGAAGAGGTGTGATTCTCATATGCCGGATGTAGGTCTCCGGAACTGTCTCCATCCAAACCGTCTGCCAGATCCCGCTCTGGGCGTGATAGAACATGCCTCCGGGATTGAGGGTCTGCTTGCCGCGGCACTCATTGCCTTCGTCGGTGTCATCCCACACGAATACTTTGAGCTCATTGTCACCGGGCCTAACATAATCCGTCACGTCGAAGCTGAAAGATAAATATCCGTTTCGGTGGCTTCCGACTTTCTGATCATTCCAGTAAACAGCGCAGCGCTCGTCTACCGCGCCGAAGTGCAGAATAAGACGCCTGCCCTCCGGCAGATGAAGATCTTCAATTGTTCTTCTGTACCAGAGAGTCTCTCCGGGCTGCAGAATGCGGTTTACTCCCGAGCGTGCCGTCTCAGGGGAAAAGGGCACCAGAATCTGCCCGTCGGGTGAAAGATCTGCCCCGGCATCAGCCAGAGGTCCGGTGAAGAATCCGTAGTCCCACCAGCCATTGAGACAGGTCCAGTCCGCGCGCCGCATTTGCGGTCTGGGGTACTCCGGCAGCGGAACGGCCTGCGGCCCGTCGTCTGCCTTCTCGCTCCACAAAGTGCACAGCTGCCGGATTTCAGCTTCCTTCTTCCTGCCAAGCTGCAGCGATGCGATCGCGTCTTTCAGTCTCATCCTTATATAACCTCCCAATGAATTGTGGCAAGCCCCTTTATATCACTCAAGTTCGATCGTACCCGGCGGCTTGCTCGTCAGGTCATAGAGCACTCGGTTGACGCCCTTGACTTCATTGATGATCCTGGTCATGCAGATCTGCAGCACATTCCACGGGATTTCAGCTGCCTCCGCTGTCATGAAGTCGCTTGTCAGCACTCCGCGCAGAGCCACTGCATAATCATAGGTTCTTCCGTCTCCCATGACACCTACCGACCTCATATTGGTGAGTGCGGCAAAAAACTGCCCCTTTCCGGTATCAATGCCGCCCCTTTCCAGTTCTTCCCGGAAGATCGCGTCAGCCTCCTGGACGATCCTGACCTTCTCAGCCGTGATGTCACCGACGATCCTGACGCCAAGGCCGGGACCCGGGAAGGGCTGCCTGAATACAAGATGCCTGGGAAGGCCCAGCTCCAGTCCGGTCTGCCTGACTTCATCTTTGAAGAGCATCCTGAGGGGCTCTACGATCTCCTTGAAGTCCACATGTTCCGGCAATCCGCCGACGTTGTGATGGGACTTGATCACAGCTCCTCCGTTTCCGGTGCCGCTCTCCACTACGTCGGGATAGATGGTTCCCTGAGCCAGGAAGTCCACTTCGCCGATCCTCTTGGCCTCTTCTTCAAATACATTTATGAATTCCGCTCCGATGATCTTTCTCTTCATCTCGGGGTCTGTGATTCCCGCAAGTTTGATATAAAATCTGTCCTGCGCGTTGACTCTGACGAAATTGAGTTCAAAAGGTCCTTCGGGGCCGAATACCGCCTCTACTTCGTCTCCTTCATCTTTTCGAAGAAGTCCGTGGTCCACGAACACGCAGGTGAGCTGTTTGCCGACAGCCTTGGAAAGCAAAGCTGCCGCCACAGAGGAATCCACGCCTCCGGACAGGCCCAGCAGGACCTTGCCGTCTCCGATCTTTTCCCTCAGTTCCTTCACAGTTGTCTCCACATAGGAGGACATCTTCCAGCTTCCGCTGCATCCGCAGATATCCATCACAAAATTGCGCAGGAGCTGCGTTCCGAAGGGGGTATGCACCACCTCAGGGTGGAACTGGACAGCGTAGAGCCTGCTGCCGGAGTTCTCCATTGCGGCCACAGGGCAGTTTTCTGTGTGAGCAGAGATCTTAAATCCTCTGGGGGGATTTGCAATATAATCTGTGTGGCTCATCCAGCAGGTATTCTCCACAGGAGAAATTCCTTTGAACAGTTTAGAGCCGCTGTCTGCGCCGTCCAGCGCTATTTTGGTATGTCCGTATTCGCTGACGGGGGCTGTCTTCACAGTGCCGCCCAGTTTGTGCGCCATGAGCTGCGATCCGTAGCAAATGCCCAGCACAGGGATTCCCAATCCGAAAAGAGCCCTGTCGCAGGTCGGTGAATCCTCTGCATAGACGCTGTTAGGGCCTCCCGTGAGAATAATTCCCTTGGGATGCATCGCCAGGATCTCCCCCGGCGTCCTGGTATAGGGATGAATTTCGCAGTATACATTGCATTCTCTGACTCTTCTCGCGATCAGCTGCTTGTACTGACCGCCAAAATCCAGAACGATGATCAGTTCTTTCTCCATATTCCCTCCATAATACAACAATGAGACAGGAGCTCCCGCTCCTGTCTCACGTGGTTTCTTACAGCTCGCAGTTGCCGACAGTCCTGGGGAAGGGCAGTACGTCTCTGATATTGCCCATGCCGGTCAGATACATGACACAGCGCTCGAAGCCGAGGCCGTAGCCGGCATGGCGCACACTGCCGTATTTGCGAAGGTCGAGATAGAACTGGTAAGTCTCCTTCTCCATTCCCAGCTCGTCCATGCGCTTCTCCAGTTTCTCCAGGTCATCCTCACGCTGGCTGCCGCCGATGATCTCGCCGATGCCGGGCACCAGGCAGTCCATAGCCGCGACAGTCTTGCCGTCCGGATTCTGCTTCATATAAAACGCCTTGATCTCCTTGGGATAATCTGTCACGAAGACAGGGCGCTTAAAAACTTCCTCTGTGAGGTATCTCTCGTGCTCGGTCTGAAGATCGCAGCCCCAGTATACCTTGAAGTCGAAGTTCTTGTTGTTCTTCTCGAGGATCTCGATAGCCTCTGTATAGGTCACATGTCCGAATTCGGAATTGACTACATGCTCAAGGCGCTCGATGAGGCCCTTGTCCACGAACTGGTTGAAGAACTTCATCTCCTCGGGAGCGTTTGCGAGAACGTAGCGGATGACATACTTGAGCATCGCCTCTGCGTTCTCCATATCGTCCTGAAGATCTGCGAAAGCCATTTCGGGCTCGATCATCCAGAACTCAGCCGCGTGGCGGGTCGTGTTGGACTTCTCCGCGCGGAAAGTGGGACCGAATGTGTAAACATCGCGGAAAGCAAACGCGAAAGTCTCGACGTCAAGCTGGCCGCTGACAGTCAGGTTTGTGGGCTTTCCGAAGAAATCCTGGGAATAGTCGACCTTGCCGTCCTCGGTGAGCGGAAGCTCATCCAGAGGGAGGGTCGTCACCTGGAACATCTCGCCTGCGCCTTCTGCGTCACTGCCTGTGATGATGGGGGAGTGCACATAGACGAAGCCTCTCTCCATGAAGAAGGAGTGGATCGCGTAGGCGATCAGGGAGCGAACGCGGTACGTTGCCGCGAAAGTGTTGGTGCGGGGGCGAAGGTGCGGGATAGTTCTGAGATACTCGAAACTGTGGCGCTTCTTCTGCAGCGGATAATCAGAGGTGGAAGCACCTTCCAGCTCGATCTTCTCCACCTGCATCTCCAGGGGCTGCTTGGCATTGGGGGTCAGCACTATTTTGCCGGTCGCGATGATCGCCGCGCCGACATTCATCTTGGCGATCTGTGCGAAATTCTCCAAATCGCCGCTGTACACCAGCTGCAGGTTCTGGAAGCAGGAGCCGTCTGCCAGCGCAATAAATCCGATGGACTTGGAGTCGCGGTTGTTGCGGATCCAGCCGCCTACCGTGACCGTCTTGTCTGCATAACTCTCTTTGCTGTCGAAAAGCCCGCGAACCGTCACGAGCTGATAATCCTGTCTCATAGTCTTATTTCCCACTCCTTTTATTTCAAAATATATTTACTTGACCGTTTCTGTCTCAGCCGCCGCTGCTGTCGCACCGGTAGATCCCTCTTCTGCTGCAGGTGCGTTCACAGTGGTCTTGCTCTTGAGGAAATCCATGACTTTCCTGCGGTCGAGGATCTCTCTGTAGGACTCCTGGTCCTCTCTGGGAACGTCATCACCCGAAGTATATCCGCTGTTGCTGATAGCTACTTCCAGTTCCGCCTGGAAGTCGTCATCGCTCATGCTCAGTCCCTCTTTGTCGCCGATAGCCTTGAGAATGATGTTCTTCTTGATGCTCTCGGAAGCCATGTCCTTGATATCCTGCTCGTAGCTGTCCTCAGTGGATCCGTATGCGAGCTGCATGAGTGTCTTGAGGTCAACACCGTACTGCTGCGCGTAAGCAGTGAGTTCCGATGCGATAGACTCGTTCATTCTCTCTATCATAGCCTCAGGAATGTCCTTCTTGAAGGTGCTCTTCTCATACAGAGAATTCCTGATCGCCTCCTCAAGTCTCTGAGTATACTGGCTCTCGTAATTCTCCACAAGGTAATTTCTCACGTAAGTGCGCAGTCCGTCAACCGTATTCACAGCGTTGCCGAAATCATCGGTGATTCCAAGTTCCGTCACAAACTGATCTGTCAGCTTGGGTACTTCATACTGCTGGATCGAATTGATCGTGACATCGAACTCGGCGTCTACGCCTGCCTTTGTGGAGTCCGCGTAATCCTCCGGGAATGTCAGTTCAAGAGTAACGGTCTCACCGACCTTGTGTCCGATCAGTCCGTCTTCAAAACCATCGATGAAGGAGCCGGAGCCGATCTCCAGATTATAACCTTCCGCGGAGCCGCCGTCAAACTCTTCTCCGTCGATCCTGCCGACGTAATCGATATTGACTACATCACCTTCCTGGACCTTGTTCCTCTTCGTCACTTCCTGAAGTTCTCTCTTCGCCTGTCTCTGCTGGTCGATCATCGCCTCGACTTCTTCGTCCGTAACTTCCGTTACAGGCTCCACTTCGACCGTCATAGACGCGTAATCAGCGGGAAGATCCACATAATCGGAAGCTGTGATGCCGGACAGGTAAGCAGTCGGCTCGGTCATCCACTCTTCCTTTTCCGCAACTTCTTCCGCAGCTTCCTGCGTCGTCGCCGCTGCGGCAGATTCCGTCTTCGCACCGGTATTACCGCATCCTGTCATCGCCAGCACGATCACCGCCGTCATGACGGCTGCCAATGCTCTTTTCTTCATAAGTCTCATTCTGCCTTTCTATAGTTTATTTACATGTGTTTTTGATCCGAGAATAACTAGTATAGTTTAGCATAAGAGGCCATTTCTTAAAAGTATTTTGTATTACACAATTATGAACTTATCATAAATTTTCGCCATAAATACGTACTTTATCTTTAAATTCGATTGTTGCCTTGCCTATCATTCAATGTTAAAATGCTAAGTAGCGTATTTGTAGGAGGGTACTGATTTGAAGACAGGTACAATCGTTTTACTGGTAATCGTGGTCATCCTGATCGGAGTTCTTGTGGCGCTCTATTTCATAGGCAAGCGTCTTGAGAAGCAGCAGGAAGAGCAGAATGTCCGCATACAGGCCAACAAGCAGCCTGTGGTCATCATGGCCGTTGACAAGAAGAGGCTCAAGCTCAAGGAGTCGGGACTTCCCGAGGAAGTCATCGCGCAGACACCGTGGTATGCCCGCCGGTCCAAGGTGCCGATCGTTAAGGCCAAGGTTGGATCCCGGTTCATGAACCTTATCGCAGATGAGAAGGTATTCGACTTTATCCCGATCAACAAGCAGGTCAAGGCAATGGTCAGCGGTATCTACATCGTTGAAGTCAAGGGCATGCGCGGACAGAAGCTCGTTTCCGACAACCCCGTCAAGAAGAGCTGGTTCCGCAGGCAGATGGACAAACTGCAGGAGAAGGCAGGCGCCAAGCCCCTCAAGTGATACCCGGGCAGGATCCGCAATTCATTACCGTTAGAACTGATAAAAGAGCGTGCCGCGCTAGTGCGGTACGCTCTTTTTACTGTGTTCATTATTTTGCCGGCTCAGCTTTGATCGTCACCGCACACTCCATGGGGTCTCCCCCCTGAAGATACAGATCATATGAAACTCTGCCGTGGATATTGCTGCCGACCTCCCTCATGGCCAGGCGTTTTGTAAAGATCTTCATCGGGATCGATCCGAATCCCGTCTCATACATACACTCTGTTTCCTTCTCAGGCCAAAAACGCATTTTGGTGCTGACTGCGCCCTTTCTCTCAATGCTGCAGTATGCCTTTGAAAAGACCAGCGTGGAATCCGTCACCTCCCCGCTCTGCGGGTCTTTCTCCCGGTATTCAAAGATATGCAGGTCTTCTCTTCTCTCATACCAGGCGCGAATCTGCGTCGAATTGCGGTCCCGCCGTCCGTCCGCATCCTTCTGCTCTCCCGTCACTGTCAGCCAGACTTCTCTTCCCAACTCTGTCAGTCTCCGTTTTCCGAAAGAAGCTGCTTTCTGATCGCCTTGCACTGACGGTCAATATGAACGTGTGCCGCTTTCTCTGCCTCTTCCCTTTGGCCGTTCACGATCGCGTCGCAGATCTCGCAGTGCTCGGCGATCAGATGCTCGTACCTGAGGTCATCCTGAATGAACTCATAGCGATAGCGGTAAATATTATCGGCCAGTCCGTCCAGAATTCCCTTCAGTTTCTCGTTCCTGGCGGCTTTCAGGATCAGATCATGGAAACGGACGTCCGCCTCCGCGATCATGACGCTGTCCCCGGTCTGTGTGATCCGGTTAAAAGACGTGCAGGCTTCCCGGAGCTGCTCCTTCTCTTCTTCTGTGATCCTTTCGCTCGCAAGCCCTGCACTGAGCTGCTCCAAAGCGCTTCTGATCTCCATGACTTCCTGAAGATCCTCCACTGTCATCCTGGAAACTCTCGCGCCGCTTCCCGCCACGATCGTTACAAGCCCGTCCAGTTCCAGCAGTCTGATCGCCTCTCTGATCGGTGTCCGGCTGGTTCCGAGAATCTTTCCGAGCTTTACTTCTGTGAGCCTGTCACCGGGTTTGAGTTTTCCTGTCAGGATCGCCTTTCGAAGAGACATGAACACCGCGTCGCGAAGCGGCATTGACTGCTGTTCTTCGGTCATCGCCATACCTGCACTAGTAAGAATATCTTCTCCCATTGAATCCTCCATTTAAATCCGATAAATGAATTTGCATGCAATGACCCTGCAGTCTCTCTCTTTATTCGCCGCTTCAAATGCTTCAGCGGCATTTTGTGCCTCTTCCCCGTTTGTAAAAATCGCAAAAACTGTGGGTCCGCTGCCGGTCATTCTGGATACCAGCGCTCCCTTGCTCTCAAAAAATTTCTCGATCTCTCCGATCTCGGGATACATCGTCCCGGTGACTTCCTCCAGGACATTGCCGCACTGCCGTGCCATCCCCTCGAGATCGCCCCTCGAGATCGCTTCAATCTGCGCCTCAATGTCGGGATGTGTCACCGACTCGAGGCTGTCATACCTTTTATAGATCTCCGCCGTGGAAACATTCACCGGCGGTTTGCAGACCACAAGCCCGCACTGCGGCGCGTCCGGAAGCACAGCCAGGACTTCTCCGATGCCCTCCGAGAGCTGTGTTCCACCGGTCACGCAGTAGGGTATATCCGCTCCCAGCGTCACTCCGATCTTCTGCAGTTCTTCATCACTTACTTCCGGCACGAACAGGTCCCTCACCGCGCGCAGCGCAGCGGCCGCATCCGTGCTTCCGCCGGCCATTCCGGCGGCCACCGGAATGTACTTTTTCAAAGTGATCTTCAGATCTCTATGGATTCCATATTTTGCCTCCATGCGGCGAACTGCCCGCACGATCAGGTTGTCCTCTCCTCCCGGGATCTCACCGCTGTCTGATACAAGCGTGATCTCCATGGAGGGGCACTCTCTGTCCTGTGTCTCAAAGACCAATTCGTCGTACAGGTCGATCGTCTGCATGATCATCTTCACGATGTGATAGCCGTTTTCCAGGCGTCCCAGTACGTCGAGACTCAGGTTTATCTTGGCATATGCTGTTTCTTTCGTTTTTCTCATTGAACAGCCCCCGTCAGTTCTCTGACTGTTTGAATATTGTGCCGAAGCAGGTACTGCTCCATGCCGTCCACCACTTTCTGCGTCAGGTACGGATCATGGAAATTCATAGCTCCCACCGCAACAGCTGACGCTCCGGCCAACATAAACTCCACCGCGTCTTCCGCTGAGGCTATGCCGCCCATCCCTATGATCGGGATCTTTACTGCCTGCGCAGCCTGCCAGACCATTCTGACTGCCACGGGCTTGATCGCGGGACCGGACAGTCCGCCGGTCTTGTTGGCAAGTACAAATTTTCTCTTTTCTATATCGATCTTCATTCCGGTGATCGTGTTGATCAGCGAAATGGCATCTGCGCCGCCTTCCTCCGCCGCGCGGGCCATCACCGCGATATCCGTCACGTTAGGCGTCAGTTTCATGATCACCGGCTGCTTCGCGATCCTCTTGATCTTCGCCGTGATGTCCTTAAGACAATCCGGATCCTGTCCGAACTGTATCGCCCCCTGTTTGACGTTGGGGCATGAAACATTGATCTCCAGCATATCCACCGGCTCGTCAGCAAGGCGTTCCACCACCTCAAGGTATTCCTCTTCGGTGTGCCCGCAGACATTTACTATGACTTTCGTATCAAACTGTTTCAAAAAAGCGAGGTCCCTCTCGATAAAGACGTCGATCCCGGGATTCTGAAGGCCGATCGCATTGAGCATGCCCCCGTAAACTTCCGCCACACGGGGCGTCGGATTTCCCTCCCAGGGCTTATTCGCAACGCCTTTCGTCACTACCGCGCCCAGACGGTTCAGGTCCACGAATTCCGAATATTCCATACCGGACCCGAATGTCCCCGACGCTGTCATCACGGGATTTTTCAGTTCCACGCCGGCGATGTTAACGGACATATCAGGCTTTCCCCTGTAAGTCTCCTCTCTCATCAGATCTCCACCTCCTCTGCGTCGAACACCGGGCCTTCCGTGCAGATCCTCGCGTTCCGGACATGGGAATGACTGTCTGTCTTCACCGTCTTCGTCACGCATCCCAGGCACGCGCCGACTCCGCATGCCATTCTCTCTTCCAGAGAAATGTAGGCGGGGATTCCCTGCTCCCGCGCAAATTTCTTCACTGCGCGCAGCATAGGCATCGGGCCGCAGGCGCAGACCGCATCCGCTCTCACGCCGTTTTCCCTTACCGCGTCCAGGACATTTCCCTTCGTCCCGACACTTCCGTCCTCCGTGGCGATCAAAAGATTGCCGTATCTCTCCAGCTCCTGTGTCAGAAACAGGTCGCTGTTTCTGTATCCCATGACTGCCGTCACTTCGCTTCCGGGCATACTCGCAAGAGCCGCTGCCAGTTCCACCATGGGCGGGATTCCTATACCTCCGCCGAGGAGCAGCACTCTTTTTCCTGCAAGTTTCTCCAGGTCATACCCGTTTCCGAGGATCCCCAGCATATCCACGCTGCTGCCGATTTTCTGCGCAGCCAGCGACGCGGTTCCCGCACCTGCCACGCGGAATACAAACTGCAGCTCGCCTGTATCAGGGTTCCATCTGCAGATGCTGATCGGTCTGGGCAGGAGTTTGGAAGGATCGTTCGGGTAGAGCCCCGCGAACTGGCCGGGCCTTACCTCCTGCGGTATTTCATTCTCCGGATACCGGAGCTTCATGCTGAAGACGCCTTCCGCAAGGCTCCTGATCTCCGTCACTGTCATTGTTGTCTTTTTCTTCATAGCCGTATTCTCCAAACGGCGGCCGGCAACTTAACGTTATGCCTTGCCTGGTCTGCGGACAGCGTGTTCCGGTCACTTGCCGGCGATCAGGGCCTTGTCCCTTTCGTAGGTCTCCTCAATGATGGCCCTCACCCTGTCCGGAAGATCCTTCTGAGCGTTTCTGTCCATATCCGCGGTCTCGATCGGATCGCCGAATTCGATCACGACCGGCGCCCGTTTGACGCGGGGGAAATGGTCCTCAAACACATCACCCATACCTACGATCGTCACCGGGATCACCGGGACCTTGGCCTTCGTCGCTATTTTGAAACTGCCGGCGTGGAAAGGAAGAAATGTTCCCTCCACCTTGCAGCGTGTTCCCTCGGGGAAAATGAACATCGAGATGCCGTCCTTGACATAATCGATGGCTGTCAGGATCGTCTTGAGGCCCTGCCTGGGATCCTCGCGGTCCAGAAACAGGCAGTGGATCTCCTCCATGATCATTGTGATCGGCGTTCCCTTCAGCTCTTTTTTGGCGACAAACCCGACCGGATATCTGATGAGGGATCCCGCCAGGATGATGTCGAAAATGCTCCTGTGGTTGCCCACAAACAGCACAGCCTTATCCGTCGGCACTTTATCAAGTCCGAGAATAATGGCCTTGCCGCCTGCCAGTGTCCAGATCCCTTCCATCGCAAATCTGGCGTAGCTGTGGCGGAACTCAGTGCAGGAGCCCGGCTTGGCCTTCTCGATCAGTGAAGTGATCAGATGCAGCGGCAGGTCGATCAGAATGATCAGGGCCGCAAATAAAAGCGCGATCAGCGCGCGTATAACCCACATATCATAATTTCCTTTCTTGACTACAGACTTTAACATACTAATTATAGCAGAAAATACAGATTCTGCTACAATGCTGTCAGCCACTTCCATGTTATACTGTAATTGTCCCGATGACCATGCACACAGGAGATAACTTTATGCTTTTAATTCAGAACAGTTACCTGATCGATCCCGCTTCCGGCACCGAAGGCAGGCGGGACATTCTGATCGACAACGGCCGCTTTGTCAAAATAGAGAAGCACCTGATGGCTCCCGCCGGCGCCTCTGTCCTGGACGCATCCGGCATGATCGTCTGCCCGGGACTCATCGATACGCACTCCCATTTCCGTGATCCCGGCTTTACTTACAAGGAGGATCTCTCCACCGGCGCGCAATCAGCGGTGAGGGGCGGCTACACTTCCGTCGTTCTGATGGCAAACACGAAGCCCCCTGTGGACTGCCCCGAAATCCTCAATGATATTCTTGAGAGAGGACGTGAGCTTCCGGTCCATCTCTATAGCTGCGCCAACGTGACCAAGGGTATGGCCGGCAGGGAACTGAACGACCTTCGCGCCCTTGCCGCCTGCGGAGCCGCCGGTTTCACCGACGACGGTCTCCCCATTATGGACGCTTCTCTTCTCGCAGAAGCCCTGGGGATCGCCAAAGATCTGGAACTGCCGGTCAGCCTGCACGAAGAAGACAAGAGTTATATTTCCGAAAACGGCATCAACGGCGGGGGCAAAGCAGCCCAGGCTCTGGGCCTCAAAGGCTCTCCCCGCGAAGCGGAATACACGCTGATCGCCAGAGACGTAGAGATCGCCGCTTCTCTGGACGCGCCTCTGTGCATCCAGCACATCAGCACCGAAGAGGGCGTTGAATATGTGCGCCGCGCCCGCGCCCAGCACCCTTCCATCCACGCGGAAGCAACGCCCCATCACTTCTCCCTTACAGAAGATGCGATCCTTACGCGAGGTACGCTCGCCAAAGTCAATCCGCCTCTTCGCACTGAGCGCGACCGCCGGGCCATCATCCGCGGCCTTCAGGACGGCACTATTGACATTATCGCCACAGACCACGCCCCTCACTCCGCAGAGGAAAAGGCCCGTCCCTTCGTAGAAGCTCCCAGCGGCATGATCGGCCTCGAGACGGCTCTCTCCCTTGCCATCCACCATCTGGTAAATCCGGGCCATCTCACCATGATGCACATGCTTGCCTGCCTGACCTGCAACCCTGCAGACTTCTATCACCTCGACGCAGGCCGCATCGAGCCCGGCGCGCCGGCCGACCTCACGATCTTCGATCCCGATGAGGAATGGATCGTCCCTTCGGAATTCGCCTCCAGATCGGCTAATTCGCCCTTCATCGGCAAAAAGCTTCCCGGCGTTGTCCACTACACCATTGTAAATGGGGAGGTTGTGTACAGAGGGTAAAACAAACTGATGCCACAAGACGTTTTTTCGCCCTCCGGGCAGGCAGTTGCGGCGCTTTATCGCACTCCGTTGAGGAATTTACAGCGCGTTAGGCACAAAACACCTTTTTTTGAAATCCATATACAATTAATTGTGTGCAATTCTTTTGCAGATCAAAAAATTGGGTATAGATAATTAAAACCTGTTATCTATACCCAATCGCCAAAACCAATGTATAGCCGTCAGCAAATCACTTTCCACCGCCAAAATCCCGCACAAAAGCACACAACTCCTCCAGCGCCATCCCGCGGGAAGCCTTGAATAGGAAAGCCGTATCCGGCCCGATCAGTTCCGCCAGCACCTTCCTGGCTTCTTCCTTGTCCTGGCAGGGACGGACATCCTCCATATCGCGCTCAAGAGCCGCCTCCGCGAGCCAGCCGGCGCGCGGGCCCACAGTAACCAGTGTGTCAATGGCGAGCTCGGCGGCGTACTCGCCGACTTCGCGGTGAAGTCTCTCCTCAAAAGCTCCCTGCTCCAGCATATCACCGAGAACAGCAACCTTGCGGGCCGCCCTTGAATTTGCCAGAATGCTGAGCGCCGCCTTCATTGACTGCGTGTTTGCATTGTAGGAATCATTGTAAAGAATGACCCCGCCCTCAAGTTTCTCCACGTCCATGCGCATGTGAGTCGCCTTGAAGTTCGCTATTCCCTCTGCGATCTCCTGATCAGACAGGCCAAAATACTGTCCCACCGCAGCAGCAGTCATTGCCGGGTAGATCATGTGCCTGCCAAGGCTCGGGATCCCGACAGCAAACGTGCCGGAAGGAGTCTGCGCCTCACAGCGAACCTCGTCAGGAAGAGTATCTTCAATGTTGACTGCCCTGTAGTCACAGGAATCGCTTTCTCCCGCCCAGTGGAAAGTAAAGCTGCCGGCATCGATCCCGGCATACATCTGAGTAAATTCACCTGAACCCGGATCCTTCACTCTGTCCGTGCCCGGCCTCAGAGTCGCAAGCAGCGCGTCGTCACCGTTAAGCACAGCCGTGCCGCCCTTTTTAAGGCCGTGGAAGATCTCACATTTTGCTCTGAGGATGTTCTCCCTGCTGCCGAGATTTCCGATATGGGCGTCTCCGACATTTGTGATCACCGCCACATCCGGCTGCGCGATGCGGACCAGATAATCGATCTCGCCAAGATGGTTCATGCCCATCTCGAGCACCGCGACCTCATCCTCTGCTGTGAGACGAAATACCGTCATCGGGAGGCCGAGGTGATTGTTAAGGTTTCCAGCAGTCTTAAGAGTACGGAATTTGGACGAGAGAACAGAGGCCACCATATCCTTGGTGGTCGTCTTGCCTACGCTGCCTGTGACCGCCACCACCGGAAGGCCGAGTTTGCGGCGGTAGTAAGCCGCCAGATCGCCCATAGCCTTCGCTGTGTCGGGCACCAGCACACAGAATTTTCCATCAGGAATGCTCTCCGGCGCAGTGCTGACAAGACATCCCTCCGCTCCGGCCTCCATGGCCCCCTGCACGAAGCGGTGTCCGTCCATGCGCTCGCCGACGATCGCGACGAAGAGGTCTCCCGCGGCAGCTTTTCTGCTGTCCGTCTGCACGTTCACCACGAAAGTGTTCTCCGCGCTGGTATTTCCCAGAAGCTGTCCGCCGACTGCTTCAAGAATCTCTTTTACATAAATCTTTTCCATAGTCTTCCTCATTGATAGACAAATGCAGAACCGTTGCCGGAATCTCTGTTTTGACAGTCGGACCTGCCCTGCTTATCTGCCAAGACCGTCGTTAACAATGATCTCGCACAGTTCCTCATAAGAGATGCCGACTGCCGCTGCTTCCTGGGGCACAAGGCTTGTGGGCGTCATGCCGGGCAGCGTATTGACCTCGAGGAACCACGCGTTATCGTATTTATCCACGATGAAATCACTGCGGGAGTAAGTGCGCAGTCCCAGAATATTGTGGACTTTGAGGGCCATATCGCCCATCTGCTTCTCCACTTCGGGCGTGCAGCGTCCGGGGCAGATCTCCTCCGTCGCGCCTGCTTTATATTTGTTCTCGTAGTTGTAGAAGTCTACCTTGGGCACGATCTCCACGGAAGGAAGCGCCCTGTCCTGCAGGACCGCGCAGGTAAATTCCCTGCCCTCGATCATCTGCTCTACCAGGATATCCGGGCCGAATCCGAGGCATTTCTCCACCGCGGGACATACAGCATCCTGATTCGTCACGATGTACACGCCTACGGAGGAACCGCCGGTAGGGGTCTTGATGACGCAGGGAGCCTCTATTTTGGCGGCGATCTCTTCCGCAGACTTTACAATATCATCCTCGCCTGTGATCGAACCGGCATTGAAAGTCTTCCAGGCAGGGGTTCTTACGCCCTTGTCCTTCACCATCTCCTTGGTGAGCATCTTATCCATCGCGATCGCGGCGCCGAGATAGCCGGATCCCGTGTAAGGGATTCCCAGCATGTCGAAAGTCGCCTGCACACGCCCGTCCTCGCCGTTCATTCCGTGAAGCGCCACAAATACGATATCCGCTGCACGGCAGATCTCCAGCACTCCCTTTCCGAACAGAGAAGGACTCTTCCACTTTCTCGCTCTTCTGACCGCCTTAAGGTCCGGCGCCGAGCCGTCAAAAGTCAGATCCTTCAGCGGCGGAAGCTTCTCAAAGAGCTGCGCGGGCTCCCCCTCTATGTCCTCAAGTCCCATGAACAGGTCGACCAGAACTGCCTGGTGCCCCTTCTTTCTGAGCGCTCTGCATACCTTTGTTCCCGAAAGAAAGGATATATTTCTTTCCGTGCTCAATCCTCCGCACAGAACTACAATCTTCATAATAACCTCCTGTAGCTGAAAGTTGTTTCGTTTATGCCATAACATGATGATTATAGCATATTGCCCCGCGTATTGCCTACAGGACTGCATAAAGGCCGGTTATATACCCCTGAGGACTTCTTTGTCCCCGGAAAGCCCGGGAGCTTCCGAAAGGTATATAACCGGCCTCTTAAAGCCTATGTATCAATATCAGGCATTCTTCGGCTTTCTGCCTCTTTTTGCAGGGATAAAGACCTTCTCAAGATGCCAGATCTCCTGTGCGTACTCCTCGATCGTTCTGTCGGAGGAGAACTTGCCGACGTTAGCTACGTTCATCATAGCCATGCGGGCCCATCTCTTAGGATCGTTGTAAGCTGCCTCGACATCTCTCTGCGCTGCCGCGTAGGACTCGAAGTCCGCGAGGATGAAGTATCTGTCCGCGCAGTCGGTTCCGTGTCTGTTGAGCAGGGAATTGTACAGGGGACGGAACAGATCCGGATCGTCCGGGGAATATGTGCCGTCGATCAGCTGTACGAGCACTCTGCGGACGTTCTGATCCTCGTTGAAGACTCTCATGGGATCGTAGCCGCCATAGTTCTCATAATGGATGACCTGCTCGGAAGTCAATCCGAAGATAAATGCGTTCTCCTGGCCTACTTCCTCGACGATCTCGACGTTCGCGCCGTCCATGGTTCCCAGAGTCACAGCGCCGTTGAGCATGAACTTCATGTTGCCGGTACCGGAAGCTTCCTTGGAAGCCGTGGAGATCTGCTCGGAGACATCCGCTGCGGCGATGATGATCTCCGCGTTGGATACTCTGTAGTTCTCAATGAAGACGACCTTGATCTTGTCCTCGATGGTGGGATCGTTGTTGATCACGTCCGCGACGGAGTTGATCAGCTTAATGGTCAGCTTCGCGGTCTTGTAGCCGGCTGCCGCCTTGGCGCCGAAGATGAAGGTTCTCTTTTTGAACTCCATGTTCGGGTTTTCTTTGAGCTGATTGTAAAGGTACATGACATGCAGGATGTTCAGGAGCTGTCTCTTGTACTCGTGCAGTCTCTTGACCTGTACGTCGAAAATAGAGCGGGGATCGACTTCGATTCCGTTG
>CACZXG010000038.1 GCA_902785055.1 uncultured Lachnospiraceae bacterium | reverse complement strand
GGATTCAATACTGCCGAATTCGGCATCGGCCTCGAGCGTTTCCCCGACGCAGGGAACATCAACGAAGGCCACTTCGCCGAGCTGATCCTGGGCGTAGTCGGTAACTCCGGCGACATACTGGTCCCCTTCTTTTTTGATCCAGATATGTTCGGAGGTGTAGCGGAGATCCGCGGGCAGGGTGAGTTCACCAGGCTGTTTCATGGGATATTCCTTGCTCAGTTGAGTTTTTCTGCTGCCCTGACGGCCAGCCGGGCGGCTTCGTAAATGCCTTCCGCGAGCGTCGGGTGAGCGTGGATAGTGGCGGCCAGATCGTAGATGGTGGCCTTCTTTTCCATGGCTATGCCGCCTTCGGCGACGAGATCGGACGCATGGGCGCCGGCCACGTGCAGGCCGAGAAGGAGTCCGCTTTCGGCGTCCGCTATTACCTTGAAGAAACCGGGCAGCTCTCCCATGGCGTGAGCCTTGCCAAGCTCGCGCATCTGCACAGTGCCGGTGACGACCTTCTGGCAGGATTCCTTTGCCTGGGCTTCGCTCATTCCGACTTCCCCGATCTCGGGGGAGGTGAAGATGGCGGAGGGAATGACGCTGTAGTCCATGGCCCTTTCCTTCCCAAGGATATTGTCCAGGGCGCAGAGTCCCTCCATGGAGGCCACATGGGCCAGCATGACATGGCTGGGGCCGAGGATGTCGCCTATGGCGTAGATGCCGGGGACGTTTGTCATGAGGTGCTGGTCCACGGTAATCCACCCGCGTTTGTCGGTGGCTACGCCGGCCTTTTCAAGGCCGAGGCTGTCAGCCGTGGATTTGCGGCCGACGGTGACGAGCACCATGTCGGCCTCGATGGGTTCCTCAGTGCGTTTTTCAGCGGGAACATCCACAAAGGGGGACGTCGCGGCCACGGCATGAACGACGCCGTCGGAAACCTGCAGATCCCTGAGGGTTTTACCGGTCATGACCTTAATCTTGAGCTTGCGCAGCTCGCGGTTGAGCAGTGTGCTCACGTCCTTGTCCACGGAGGGCATGGGCAGAACCCTGTCCTGCCCCTCGACGATGGTCACCGCGCTTCCGAAGGCCCGGTAGATGCAGGCGAGTTCGCAGCCGATGACGCCGCCTCCGATGATGACAATATTTTGATCTGCAGGGGGCGTCTCTCTGCCGAGGATCTCCTCCGCAGTGACCGCTCCTTCAATGCCGGGGATGGACGGCAGGACCGGTCTTCCGCCTGCTGCCATGAAGACTGCCTCTGCGCCGGTTGCTTTAATCGCTGCCAAATCCGCTTTCACGCCCAGCCGCACGTCTACGCCCGCTTCCTCAAGCTGCGCCTGCATGGTTTCCACAAATTCCGTGATCATTCCTTTATTCGGAGGGATTGCTGCGAGATTAGCAGTTCCGCCCAGTTTATCCTGCGCCTCGAACAAAATAGTGTCGAATCCGCGTTTTGCCAGCGTCAGGGCAGCTTCCATGCCCGCGGGGCCTCCGCCTATGACTGCCACTTTGCGGCCGGCGCCGTTCTTAACAAGTTTCTCGTCGCCGTACTCAAATTCGCGTCCCAGAACAGGGTTGAGAGTACACCCCAGAGGTAGTCCGTCGTTAAGAATCCTGAAGCACTCCATGCATCCCAGGCATTTGCGGATCAGGATGTCCTTGCCTGCCTTCGCTTTTTTGCCCCATTCAGGATCTGCCAGGTGACCGCGCGCGATTCCTACAAAGTCCACGGCGCCGTCTTCGAGCATCTTCTCCGCAAAAGCGGGGTGCTTGACGTTGCAGACGGCGATGACGGGAATCTTCACAGCCTTGCGGATGTTGGCGGCCAGATTGATCTTCCATCCCTCTGCAAAGTAGCTGGGCTCAATGATCGTCGCGCCCGAATCGTATGTGCCGCAGCTGACGTTGATGCAGCTGATGCCGAGGGCTTCGAGATATTTTGCCTGAGCGATACCGTCCTCCTCAGTGATGCCGTCGGGCAGATAGTCGCTGCCGTTCATGCGGACAGAGATCGGGAACTTAGGGCCGCAATAAGCTTTTATGCCCATGATGATCTCCGTGATAAAGCGCATCCTGCCCTCAAAACTGCCGCCGTATTTGTCGGTGCGCTTGTTGGTGTGAGGCGAGAGGAACTGGCTGACCAGATAGCCGTGCGCGGCGTGGATCTCGACGCCGTCGATGCCGGACTTCTGAGCGATCACCGCACCGGTGACAAATTTGCGGACCATGGTCTCAACTTCCTCAGTGGTCAGCGCGCGAGGCTGTTCGCCGATTACTTTGCAGGTGACGTCCGATGCCGAAACGGGCTGCTTGCCGCCGATCAGGCGGCTGGGGGTCTGGTTGCCCGGATGGTGAAGCTGAACGAAGATCTTCGTGTCATAGGCGTGGACAGCTTCCGCAAGACGCGAGAGCTGTGCGATCATGTGAGTATTGGTGACGCTCAGTTGGTTGGGTGTACCGACGCCGGTCTCGTCGTCGACGCGGGTGATCTCGGTGATGATCAGGCCTGCACCGCCCCTTGCGCGGTCAGCGTAGTACTTGATCATGCGGGCTCCGGCTTCACCGGTGGACTCTGCCAGGGAACATCCCATGGCGGGCATCACGATGCGGTTCTTGAGCTCAAGATTTCCGATCATGCCGGGTTCGAATAGTTTTTTGTATGACATAAGGCTGCACTCCTTTCTTTTATTATCACTTCTTTGCAGCGTATGAACTTGCGTTGCGGTTGTTGGTCCCGATCTGCTTATTTCATAATGTCATTTCTCTTTTCTCAAGGACCCTCCAAGTCTGAATTTTGCGTAAAAAGAATGGCTGTGAAGGGATGGGAGAAAACTCTCCCATCCCTTCACAGCCTGTATTTACATTGTTATGAATGATCTCAAGCTTTGCCTGCGCTGCCGAGAACGTTAACGATCTTGTGAGCGACCATATCCTTAACAGCCTGTCTTGCGGGTTTGAGATACTGTCTGGGATCGAAGTGATCCGGATGCTCAGCAAAGTATTTCCTGATGTTGCCGGTCATAGCCAGACGGATATCAGAGTCGATGTTGATCTTGCAGACGGAAAGCTCTGCAGCATGGCGAAGCTCATACTCCGGAATGCCGATAGCGTCAGGCATATTGCCGCCGTATGTATTGACCATCTTTACGAATTCCTGCGGAACGGAGGAAGATCCGTGCAGAACGATCGGGAATCCGGGCAGTCTCTTGGAGACTTCCTCGAGAACGTCGAAACGAAGCGGCGGGGGAACAAGGATGCCGTCCGCATTGCGTGTGCACTGCTCGGGTTTGAACTTATAAGCGCCGTGGGAAGTACCGATCGCGATAGCAAGGGAATCGCAGCCGGTTCTGGTAACGAATTCCTCTACTTCTTCGGGACGAGTGTAGCTGGCTTTGCCTGCCTCGACAACAACTTCATCCTCTACGCCTTCGAGAGTTCCGAGCTCTGCCTCTACAACTACGCCATGTGCGTGCGCATATTCAACTACCTTCTTGGTCAGAGCAATGTTGTCTTCAAAAGACTTGGAAGAAGCATCGATCATGACAGAAGTAAATCCTCCGTCGATGCAGCTCTTGCACAGTTCAAAAGAATCGCCGTGATCAAGGTGAAGCGCGATCGGGATCTGAGGATTCTCAATTACAGCTGCTTCAACCAGTTTCACCAGATAAGTGTGATTTGCATACGCGCGTGCGCCCTTGGATACCTGGAGGATTACGGGGCTGTTCAGCTCGCCTGCAGCTTCTGTGATGCCCTGAACGATTTCCATGTTGTTCACATTGAAAGCGCCGATCGCATAGCCGCCGTCATAAGCCTTTTTAAACATTTCAGTCGTAGTAACTAATGCCATTTCGTTGTCTCCTTTTTAGTTTGTGGGTTAATTGGATGTTACTAGTACTATTATAATGCTTTGCAGGAAAGAATCCAATCGTGAATAATTGCGGAATATTTTGCTTCTGATAAAAAATCACACCAAAATCGACTTCCACCAAAATCGACCTCTGGGGTAGGTTTGTTCCTAATTCGACCTCTGTAAATACGACCTCTGGGGTGGGTTGGGTGGGTTGCGAAAATAAACCGAAAAACTTGTTGACATTTCAACAAGTCGGTGCTATTCTTCTGAACGTTGACAAATCAACATCTATCGATGTTCCTGAAATTAAAAAAGGAGAAAACCAAAAATGGCAATAAAAATCATTACCGATTCCACAGTTGATATTGCAGATAAATACAGCAATCTTTTTACCGTCGTTCCGCTCACCGTTTCATTCGGAGAAAAGGACTATATTGACGGCGTCACATTGAATAAGCAGGAGTTTTACCAAAAGCTCGTCTCCAGCGCGGAGCTCCCCAAAACCAGTCAGGCAACGCCCGCAGCGTTTGCAGAAGTATTCCGGAAACTTCAGGAAAACGGAGATGAGGCCGTCGTGATCACAGTCTCCTCCCGCCTCTCCGGTACCTACCAGAGTGCCCGCATTGCCGCGGAAGATTTCGATAATGTCCGCGTCGTGGACAGCCTGAACGTCTCCATCGCATCCGGAATTCTTGCAGAGTACGCTTTACGCTGTGCTTCAGAGGGGATGGGACTCGATGAGCTGGCGCGTCACCTGTCAAAAAAGCGGGATGAGATCGGTCTTGTCGCTATGGTCGATACTCTCGAATATCTGAAAAAAGGCGGCAGGATCTCCGGAGCAGCCGCATTTGCCGGCGGCGTCCTGGGCATCAAGCCGGTCGTCACTTGCCGAAATGGTGAACTGGCAGTTCTCGGCAAAGCCCGCGGATCCAAAAAAGCCAATAACCTTCTTGTCGAGCAGATCCGCAAAGATGGCGTTGATTTCTCTATGCCTCTCCTGCTCGGCTACACAGGCCTCTCAGACGACATGCTCCGCCAGTATATTCAAGACAGCCAGTGTCTTTGGAAAGGACATGTCACCGATTTGGACTGCGTACAGCTCAGCAGTGTGATCGGCACGCATGCCGGTCCCGGCGCCGTTGCAGTTGCTTATTTCAAATCCGGTGCGTTACAATAAAGCTATTCAGTGAACACTAAGCGAGCCGCTGCGCCGCTTTTGGAAAGGATGGCATAATGGAGAACCGTTTTGAGCATTTCAGTCTGGATATTTTTAACATTTCCAGATACTGGAACAAGATCGCAACGGATGAAATGAAAAAATATGGTCTGAGGGGCACACACGCCCTCTATCTTTTGATGCTTGACGGCTATGAGGGAGAAATCACTGCTGCCCGGCTCGCAGACCTTTGCCAGCGCGATAAAGCAGATGTTTCCCGTGCTCTCGCTGATTTTCAGAAAAAAGGAATTCTGGAGCCATACAGCGGTCCCAGGTACAGGGCAACTCCGAAACTCACCCCCCTGGGCCGGACTATCGCCTCGCAGATCCGGGCGCGTGCTGCAGTCGCTCTCGATCTGGCCGGCCAGGGCATCACGGAAGAAATGCGCGAGAATATGTACCACTGCCTCGATCTTATAGCCGCCAACATGCGCGGCATCTGCGAAGAGGGATTGATGGATCAGTGAACCGGCTTTAATCGACCTCTGGGGTAGGTTATTTATGTCTTTATGTCAAACTCGACCTCTGGGGTAGCATATTATGAGGTAGCATATTAAGAATAAAAGCCAGAGGAGCTCTCCCCTCTGGCTTTTTACTTTCAGTGAAAAATCTGTATTTTGTCCGGCCTTTTACTCCGTGATCGCCCAGACTCTTGCGGGAAGGCCGGTCGCGCCTTCGATCCTCGGCCATGCCGCAAAGAGGACGGCACCCGCGGGAGCCACCTTGTCCAGATTGCGCAGAACCTCGATCTGAAGTTTTCCTTTTGCGAGGACGTAGCGCTCGCATGCGAGATCTTCGGCCTTAGCAGCTTCTGCAGAGGCGTCTGTATCCAGCGTCTCGTGGCCGTTCGCGGCGGCGTTCCTCTCCTCATAGATGTACTTGAGCGCTTCCATGGACCAGCCGGGGAAATTCTCGCTTCCATCTTCTGCTATGCCTGAAAGCGCGTCCATATCCGGCCAATTCTTGTACCAATCTGTCCTGAGCGCCACAAATGCGCCATCCGGGATCGGTCCATATTTTGCCTCATAGTCCTTGATGTCCTGCGCAGTCACGGCATAATGAACGTCCTGCGCTACTTTGTCCGTAATATCGATCACGCACAAGGGGAACACGCCCTGCTTAACGTCATAGGCTTCCGAAAGGTCCCCATCCTTTACAAAATGCCCCGGGAAATCAATGTGCGTTCCGAACTGTCCGGGGAATTTGAAAGTGTGGATCCGGCAGTCCAGCATAGGATTTCCCCAGTCAAAGACCACCTTGCAAAGCTCTACGCTTCCTTCCGGAATACCGCTCCAGTAAGGGCTGTCATTGTTAAGGCTGTGGGACAGCTCCACCCATTTCAGTTTCTTTGCTTCCTCAAGTGTCTCCCAAAGTTTATACATGTTACCCCCTTTCTCTCAAAGACTATGCAAAATATTGCACACTCAAACCGATAATTTCGTTTATTAAATCATAAAATCTCCACTCATCAGTGTCAATCTTTATGGTTTAGAATAGTCCCGGCCGACGCAAGTTCCATCAGCCTGTAGATCTTCCGGTACAGGCGCCCCGTAAACATCAGCCTGAAAAAGGCTCTGTCCATAGGCTTCAGCTCATTCACCAGTGCAGGCGGGGTAAAAGAGTGCTCCCTCACGACACGCAGCCCCAGTCCGCCGATCATGCCCTCCATGTCGTCAATGCCATATAGCTTCGTGACGCCGACATCGTTAACCGGGTTTTTATATTTTGACGCCTTCGCGCCAAACTCCGTATAAATATCCATCAAAACACAGAGCACCCGGTACTTTTTCCGCAGCGCCACGAGAAATCCGCGAAGCTGCGCCTTGGACAAATACATGCTGAGCCCCTCGAGGACCACGATCGCAGTGTCGCTCTCGGGAAGCGCCGCGATCTGCGCGGGATCCGAAGCATCCAAGGCCTGCATGCGGTAGTTCCCGCTCTCGCCAAAATAGTCCTTCCGAATAGCGATCACATCCGGCAGATCGCAGTCGATCCATAACCGGTACGGCTCCCGCACCCTTCTGCATCTGCTGTCGAGTCCGCACCCGATATGCAGTACAAGAGCGTCCTTATGCTTTCTGAGCATGCGGTCCGTCCAGTCGTCAAACACACGGGCCCGCATCGCCATGTTGTAGGCAAGCCATTTCGACTTCGACTTGCCGCGGATCGGAAAGCGCTCCGCTTCCCAGATCCTCTCGGCATCCGGATCGTTTAAAATGATATGCTGTTTGCTTACAGTCGATTTTCCATATAGAGGAATGAAAAGGGTTTTGTTTACTTCATTCATGACTTAGACCTCTGGGGTGGCTTGTTGCCTGCAATTTTTTGACCTCTTCCGCAATTGAGAGAAAGCTCTCCGTTTTGATGATCGCCAACCCTTGCGCTTCGTCGCCTAGCACAACCAGCTGATCGCCGGGAACTATGTCAAATGTTTTCCTTGCCTTCGCCGGAATCACGATCTGACCTTTATCTCCTACTGTCACTACCCCGAATATGTGCTTTCCTTTGGGCGGCACACTAAGTCCCATGTTTTCCTTTGGTTCGAAATTGGCAAGATCGTCCAGAGAAACGCCGAACAACTCCGCAAGGCATCTGCATTTTTCCAGATCCGGAATAGTCTCGCCCGCTTCCCATTTCGCCACTGCCTGCCTTGTCACGCCGACCTTTTCCGCAATATCTTCCTGGGTCATCTGTTTCATCTTCCGCATTTGAACGAGATTATCCTTGAACAATTTTCTTCTCCTCCTTGATACCCAGCACCGCCCACCTGTAGACCGGAATCCTTGAAATGATCTCATTCAGGAGAAAACCGCCCGCAAACCCTGCGATCAGACTCAAGAGATACACCGCCGGTGCCGGAAGAATCCCTCGCCTGGCTACAAATAGCGCCACCGACGAGATCCCCAGATAGTGAAACACATACAATCCGAAACTCCGCTTACTCATCCAGCGGGTGAAACTGTTGCTGAAATCGCAATATTTTGACATGCCGCCGAAGATCGCCAGACAGGTAAAGTATCCGTATGTGACGAACAGCACGGAGCGATATACCGGGTTGTCCGCATATACCTCGCCAAAATAGCGGACGCAGAACGCTGCACCCAGTACCCCAGAGGTCACCGCCAACAACGGAAACCACTTCTTTAAAACCTCAATCACCTCATCGTGGGACAGGACAAAATAGCCTAGCAGAAAAACGAAAAAATACAGCCCGAAACGATAGACGCAGATGATCGGGGTATTAAAGATCTGTGCAGCTCCATAAGTTGGGAGAACGAGTGCGGCGAGCACCGGGATCCTGACCCTTCCACAGACATTCCAAAGCCTGTCCCTGTCGATTCTCCGCACAAGCACAAGCAGCATAGAAAACAGCCACAGCAGCTGAATGTACCAAAGCACTCCGACTCCGCTTGCAATACAGATCAGTACTTTCGCAATCAGAGGTATGCCCGGATCTTTGAGCACAGTGCCTCCAAGAGCAACATTGACATATCCCTGCAGAAACTGGAAGGCAAGCAGCCCTATCGTGGAAGGCACCAGAAGCTTCGTCGTCCTGCCGCTGATGAATTCCCTGTGGGAATGATTGTCCAGATAGAGCCGCGAGCTGATCCCGGAGACCATGAAAAGCAGCATCATGAACCAGGGGTACACGATGTACTGAAACACGTCAAAATACTGAACTTCAAGATCTGTGATCTTACCGCACACGCCCGGAATCCCCTCCGCGTTATACATATAGATCACATGATATAAAACTACGATCACGACCGTGATCCATCTGATATTATCTAAGTAATATTTTCTCACAATAATCCCACCTCCGCAATTATTCTTAACAAAAGCATATTGTTTTGGAAGGATTACGTCCACCAACCAAACCGAACAATTTCGCAGGGCTGATGTTATGTTTGGTTGACAAGCCACCCCAGAGGTCGGATCCACCATGACAAGCCACCCCAGAGGTCGGATCCACCATGACAAGCCACCCCAGAGGTCGGATTACTCCAGGCCAGCTGAGCAGGAGCCGGCCCAGGCCAAAGGCACAAAAAACCACCCCAGAGGTTGGATTACTCCTCTACTCCTACTCCTCTACTCCTCTGGGGTGATTTAAACCCTGCATACCTCTGCCAGCATACCTCTGTGCCAGCATACCTCTGGGGTGGTTTATCACAGCATTATTTTGAAGTAGCTGCGCTCCAGCTGTCTGTTCTTGCGACCGGACTGATCAGCACGCGGCCAGTGCCACGATAAACGTTGACAAGCCCTTCACCACTGACAGCAGACCCGACGATCGATCTGGTTGACATTTCGACTGTGAACTGCAGGTTGGAAGACCAGCAGACTGCCATATCACCATCAATCCTGATCTCATCATTATTGAGCTCAATAGTTATCAGTTCATCCTCTGGCACGTTGCTCTCAAGAGCTGCAATTCCATGACCCGAAAGGCTAAGGTTGAACAATCCTTCGTTGCCAAGCGCCGCTGAGGAGAGGCTGCGGCGGGAAACAAGGTTTTGGCGGACTGTCCCATCGCATGCATAGAACATTCCATCCTCAATCGTAATTCCGGATCCCCACTGCTCCACATCTACAAGAAGAATGTGTTTGTAAGTAGGCTCGAGAACAAGAATTCCGCTGCCCTTGTATTCAGGTTTGACTGCGGCCTCTTTGGTAACCGCGCCGCGCAATGCTTTGCCCAGAAAATCGCCCACTCCCTTGACACCGCTCGTAGCAACAACATTACCTGCCATCCACTGCATTGCTCCTGCCTGAACAACTGCCGTGTTAGATCCGTTCATGTCAATGACAAGCTGCCTCCGATGGACTCCCATCTTAGAGCTGAAATACTCAGGCTCCGCATTTAAGAAATTGACACTCAAGTCCTTGTCATATTCCAAAACACTGAAGTTTCCCATTCTTTTGGTAAAATGCCGGTTCGTGTTTTCCAGATTATTAACTCTCATTATGTCCTCCTTTATGTCAAAACATACCAAAGCCTATCGTTCTCAAATCAGCCTCCGGGTAACTGTACAGAACGATTTCCTGTCATTTATAGTTTACGTGATAGCCATGCGTTTATTACAATTTCTCAGTTGCAGTATTATTGTTTTATGGCATTCTATAAGGGAAAACACTTTAAGGAGAAATAAACATGCAGGAGTTTTACTACAGACGCGTTGAAGACGGTACTTTTTGCCTTACGGGTTATGAGGGAGATGAAGCTGAAGTCATTATTCCGGATGACAAGGTTTTTACGATCCTGAGTGATAAAGTGTTTCGCGGGCATGACGAGATCACTTCCATTCGGATTCCGGATTCGGTGACAGATATGGGCGAATTTCTGTTTGACGGATGTATAAATCTCCGGCAGCTGAAGCTGCCGGAGCAATTGAAAACGCTGTGGGGCTATACCTTTGTCAGATGCGGAATTGAAGAAATTGTGCTGCCCGACCAGTTAAGGATCATCCCGCCATTTGCATTTAAGGACTGCCGGAATCTGCGCAAAGTTGTCTGCGGTGCAGGACTCGAGAAGATTTACGCGTGGGCTTTCGGCGGCTGCGATCTTCTTACAGAGGATGGATTGATCCATGGACCGAAGGTAGAAATCAGTCCGCAAGCATTTGAGCGCCGTTAACTAAATTGAAATAATGGACCTCTGGGGTCGCGGTTCAATAATGGACCTCTGGGGTCGCGGCTCACAGGGGGTCACTCAAACCGACCTCTGGGGTGGCTTTTCAGCGGTTCATGAGCCATGCAAACGCTTTTGCAGTGCGAAGATCCGGATCCTTGAAATGATTTCCTTTATTCCATTCCAATTCGCAGTCAACCCCAGAGGTCGCAAGCAGATTATTTGCCTCACGGATCGCTGCTCCGACCTTAGACATAACCGGATTTCTCGTTCGTTCCTCGCGGTCGCCCAGGCTGAGGTATACCGCTTCCGTATGGATCTCGTTTTCTTGCATAAAATCTGTAAATTGCGGGAACCAGACCGACGGTGACGCCGACGCAATACCGTCGAAGACATCTGTCTGATAGCCTGCCCAGAGCGCGAACAGTGCTGCAAGCGAGTATCCGCCGATATAGACCCGCTTTATTCCCCGCGATTTGATTTCATCCGGGGTCGGCACTATTTTGCCCAAGACAAATTCCAGTGTTTCCTTTGCACCGCCTCCAAACTCCTCGTTTCCAAAAACTGCCGGAGCCGGCCACGGAGACAGGTCATCATTCCAGTTGTTCACTCTGATTGCTTTCAGGTCAAAACATTGCCCGCCGGACAGCTTCTCAATGTAAGATACTTCGTTCTCGATCACTTCAAGATCATGGTCGTCAACCATCTGAATCAGCAGCGTGTCTGCTTCCGGGTTTCCAAAGGAAAGCACTTGGAAGGCAGATACTTGAGCCTTGCGTATTTCCCATTCCTTTTTCCACTCCTCAGAGGTCAAACAGTTCACATGTCCGATCCGTTTTTCATGCATTAAAGGGACATCCACATCTTGCGTCGTCCATTGATAACGAAATCCACATTTTTCCTGAACACGTTTTGACTTTGTATTGCCGTCGTAATAGCCGCACCAGACCTTTGTCATTCCCAAATCCTCAAAAGCATGCCGAAGCATCTCGTGCACTGCTTCCGGGATGATGCCCTGCCCCCAGAACGGCTTGCCCAGCCAGTAGCCAAGTTCGCACTCGTCATCGCGGTCCGTCATGTCAGTATAACCGTTCAACTTCAGTTCGATAGCGCCGATTGCCTTACCGTCTGTTTTCAGGCATACAGCATATGCCTCTCTTCCGGTAAATACGTTTTTGATTACTTCCCTGCTCTCCTCAATACTTTGATGCGGCGGCCAGCCGGCAATCGGCCCGACATCCGGATCATTGGCGTATTCATATAAGTCACTCGCATCGCTGATTTCCCAGCGGCGCAAAATAAGTCTTTCTGTTTCCAGCATGATAGTCCCTCGTCTGATATGACCTCTGGCTGATATGACCTCTGTGGCTGATATGACCTCTGGGGTCATGTGTTTTGATGTGTTTTATTCCAAATACATATCTCTGAACTTCTTTAGTATCTCCTTGTCAAAGCCATACTCTTTATCCATGTAGTTCTCAAAAGTCCCATAGCGCTCTAAAATCTCTGAAAGCAGCATATCCGCCGATTGAGGCAGTACACCCCCGACCATTGTGAAAAACGATCTTGCATTTCCAAGTCTTCCGGTGAGCAGTTTAAATCTCTCCATGAGCTCATCAATCTCAAGCTGTCTGCTTATATTGCTCTGCATGTAATCCTCTTTTACGATCTCCTCCGGTATTCCCAAAGCTAAAAGAATCAACATAGCAGCCACCCCTGTCCTGTCCTTGCCATTGGAACAATGAAACAGCATCGGGGCTTCACCGGCCAGAAGACAGTCGAACATGAATTTATATGATTCATTAGAGAAAGCAAGCGATGCTGTGTAGCTGGAAACCAGTACATCGATAGCATTTCCCGCCTGATCTTCGTCAAAAATCAGACTTGCCAGTTCCCCAGGAGAGTTCAGATCATCCAGAAAGTTTTGAAAAGCAGCGCATTTATTATAATATACCGCTCCCTCCAACTGAGGATCCGGATCTTTCTGAATCCCCTTTAACGCCCGAAAGTCCAAGATGGTTCTGATTCCCAGATTCCGCACCGGCTCCAATTCTTCTTCGTCAAAAAAGGCCAAAGCCGAACTTCTGAATATAAGCCCGCTTTTGACATGCCTGCCGTCCTTAGCCGCAAGCCCTCCCAGGTCCCTGATATTCAATTCTACAGGTAATTGATCAATTGTTTTGTAATCAGGCATAAGCAATCTCCGTTTAACAAACCACCCCAGAGGTCTCTTGGCACCCCATAACAAACCACCCCAGAGGTCTCTTGGCAAACTATGGCAAACTACCCCAGAGGTCTCTTGGCAAGCGCCTCCAGCGAGGTCGTATCGAGCACCAAAATATTGGCAGAAAAAACAATCTTCACCAGCCATACCAGGGAAAAAAACACAAGCAGTGGGATCACACACGATGTCACGATCATCACGGCGAGCGACTCAAGAAGATTGTCCATAAATGATGACACATTTTCGATTGTTTCTGTTGTGATAGTGCTGAACTCGTTGAAAAGCCCGCTTTCTGCATCGCCCTCGATCTCAAGGTTGTTGTAGTCATCTATTGCGTCGTTGACCTTTGATGCCTGCGTCTGATACACCATATCCGAGAGTTTAACACTTGCGGGAACTATTCCAAAGATGATTACGCCGATCAACGCTATTTTGACAGCTGTTCGGGTAAGGTTCTGTTTACCGGTCACTACAGCGATGCAGACAAAAAGGCAGGCCAGAGGTATTAAAATCATAAACGAAATATAACCGGACAAACTGATGAGGAATTTTTCCAGATATAATGCACTAAGTATCAGGAGAAAATATTTAGCCAATTCAGCCAGTTGTTCCGCTAAAGGTGTGCACATATCGCCCGGCAGAAGGGAAAGCGTCGCCGATGTGGCGGCGGCTCCGCCTGAGAGCGTCATGACTGATGCAATCTTCTCTTCAGTTTGTTCTATTGAATGCTTGTGGTTAGCCGGGTCCGCGGCGGCAGGCGCTATTTTGGTAATGGATATTACAGCCAAAAGAGTCAACAGCGCAACGATCATAATCTTCTTATAGTTCAAAGCAAATTTCATGATACTCACCCCTCAATCTGCAAATGAGATAGTGTACTCTCCGGTGTTGGGAAGACTGGAAATAAACTCGCGCACGAGATTGCGAGCCTGCTCATCCGAACGTCCAAGAATGCCGCTGGCGATTGCCTTTTCCTTGGCCGCGTCTTCAAACTCAACAAGCGAAATATTGTAATCCTCCAATTTGAGCGGGTTCCACAAAGAATCCTTTTCGGAATAGATTTTGAAAGTATCTTTGTCGATCGTTACGGCTTGAATCTCGGAGTCCGGCATATCAACTGTAATGATCTTGCGGTCTTCATCAGTCTTGATTTTGATCTTTTCAAAATCTACACCCGCCATTACAGCCCCATCGTAGCTGTACATGAACTCTGAGGATGAGGTAATAAACTTCAGGAAAGTCTTCTCCTTGGTGTATTTCTCAACCTGTGTAAAGTAGTACTCCTGCGTGACCAGGACGCCCATATTGGCAAGGCCGTCCTGGATAGTGTCAGTGCTGACAGAGATCACTACTTTGTCTTTTTTCTCTTTTTCTTTAATAGTCGTTGCAGTCATGGCGGCTTCGTTCCGCTCTGCGTCCCTGCGGATTTTAAAGTCTAGACAAAGAACAAGGACAAGAATAGAGGCTATTATGGTCACGCCTATGTAGATCTGATTGCGATGCTGTTTGATAAAATCCATGTTCACTCCTTATGCGGGAGACCTCTGAGGTCTCATAACCATACGGGAGATCTCTGGGGTCTCATAACCATACGGGAGACCTCTGAGGTCTCATAATACGTTATGTTATGTTAGAGACCTCTGAGGCCTCATCATTTCTCTCTCTATATCACGGCTGATTTACTCTCCGCTTACAGGCCTCCACACATACAATCCTTCTGCAACTGCAAGTCTGCTCATCAAATCAAGGACATGTTCTACAGGATTATAGACCGTTAAATAAGTGTCATCTTTATTCGATACAACCATCGTATTCTCATTCTTGATAATTATGCTCACACTATTTTTTGCAGATTCTCCCACAAAACAGCCAACGAGTTTGTCCGGATCAGGATTAAGTTCGCCACATTCGTAATCCTGTGCAAAATCATCCAACAGTACAATGTCATAATAACAGTTCAACTTTAAAACCAGATTTGCATACTTTGTTCTCAATTCCGAGTTCTTAGGTTCGCTCAGATAGTATTGTTCAATGGCAAAATATTGACCAGCTGAATTTTTTGCGACCTGCTCAGGAAGAATATCTACAATCCAATAAGGTTTTTCTAATAATTCATCGACTTCCATTTTTATCTTATCTCCAGTTCAGTTCATACCCCAGAGGTCTTATCCACTCCCAGAGGCCGTATTCACTATTCATTCACTACCCCAGAGGTCGTGTTCACACACACTACCCTAGAGGTCGTGTTCACACAGAGGTCGTGTTCACAGTGTTCAGGGGACCTTGCACACACATATTACCTGTGCTACCATTTATTCAATTGATCGAGTGTCTCTCTTTTGACGCTTCTCAAGTTCCCATCCAGTCGGTGTCACCAAAGGGTAAGCAGCCGCTTTCTGCGGTACAAATATCTACATAGGTGGCGCTATCTTTCAATCACATCCAGGAGGTCATTTCTTTATGTCGACACGCCCTCGTCTTTCCAGCAGTTTAGGTATTTACCACGTAGTTTATCGCGGGATCAATAAGCAGCGAATCTTCGAAGATAATGAGGATTACGAAAAGTTTTTATCAATCCTTCGAAAATACCAGCCTATTTGCGGCTATAAGCTCATTGCCTATTGTCTGATGTCCAACCACATTCATCTGCTCATTAAACCGGGAGAAGTACCATTACCACGGATTTTTCAGCGCATAATTCCCAGTTTTGTATACTGGTATAACAAAAAATACCAACGCGTCGGTAGTCTTTTTCAGGCTCGTTTCAAAAGCAGGCCTGTCAACAATCGTTCGCAGCTCCTCATCGTAACAAGATATATTCATCAGAACCCGGTTAAAGCCGCAGTCTGCAATCATCCAAGAAAGTACAAATACAGCAGCTTCCGGGGATATTTTGACAATGACCTGATCGACAGTGAGTTAGTGTTATCAGAAGTCAGCAAAAAAGACTTTATCGACTTCAATTGCGAAAAGAACAGTGATCTGTGTCTTGATATTGAGGAGGAAATCCCACGGCTTAGCGATGAAATCGCGACCAACATCATGCAGAGGCTGTCCGGATGCCGCAATGTGACGGAATTTCAATCACTTGATATCGATCGCCGGGACAATGTGCTATGCAGTATGCGCAAAGCCCATATCTCTATGAAGCAGGCCAGCAGGATAACCGGAATCTCGTATGGTGTGATCAGGAAAGCATTGGCGCTGGCAGTCTAAGCCGTTTGAACTGAACTGTGTGCTGACCACGCCACTGCATAAACAGCATACCACCCCAGAGGTCTCCTACTTTAGATACTTTACTTGATATAAGTTGCTACGGGCTCTACCCCTTTAACGAAATTTTCCAAATTGAAAACACAAAGTGACGGAACTCTCTTGAAGGACTCTTCAAATCTGTCGGGATTAGCCTTAATTATCGGAATCATTGTGCAGCCAAGGTCGATGTTGATGATCCGGTTAACGGGATCATGGTAAAATACGGGCATTTCAGGCATGCGGTTTCCCTGCCAGTATCTGTCGTCAATCATCATGACCGGAACATGCCCAATAATATGGTATCTGTTGTCAGTTCTATATTTTGCGGGATCTGTATGTTCAAAAGATCGCCACGGAGAATACCATACCACATGCGTCACGTCGTGTGCAGTCAACGGCTTATCACGCCATCTGATAGTGCCATGATCGGGAAGGAAGGATGAATGGGACAACAGAAACGTCTTACCTTCCACTGTCAGTTCAACTTGGAGGAATAGTTGGGCGAGGTATTTTTTGACAGAGGATTTGTCGGCAGGCGTGAGTTTTCGATATTCTGAGAGAGTCTGTGTTCCGCCATTGGAAGGATTCAACCAGTTCAGATCCTTAAAAACATAATGGCTGATATAATTCCACATCATGTACTCGTGGTTGCCAAGCAGGCATGTAACATTAGGGCGCGGGGCAACGTCCTGCAGAACACGAATGCCGTCCTCACCTCGATCAATCATATCGCCAAGAATATAAAGATGGTCCTCTGAGGTGAAATTGATCTCATTTAACATGGTTTTATACAAGTCATATTGACCATGGATATCGCTGCACACGTATGTGCTCATCGGGCGTACCTCTTCCCTTCTATCTACTATCTATATCTATGGCCTATCTATGGCCTCTATCTATGGCCTCTGGGGTCATCCTCTCTACTCTCTATGGCCTCTGGGGTCATCCTCTACCCCTGACATCCAATTCTAAGGCCTCTGAGACCGCAGTCCCTATAGTAAAGGGTTCCTAAAGTGTGCAAAACGATAGTTTTCCTTTCAGTTTCTCAAAAGCCTTCGACAGCTTATCAGAACAGTCCTTGTACTCTACAGAAGACAACTTATTCGTTTTTTCTAATTCAGAAAGCCGTTCCTGCATTTTCCCAACCTTTTCAAAATATTGAATAAAAACATCATCGTTGAATTTATCTAATGCTTTCATTTCTGCAATAAGACCATCTACTTCAATAATAATTGCGTTCATATCTCCTCCTTCCACTTACCCTGTGTATATCAAAATCTGACCTCTCAAAACCTGACCTCTGGGGTCGTGAGTAAGAGTAAGAGGTCTACTGCTCGAAAATGCTCGCAAGCGGTGAATCACTGTCAAGGAAAAGCGTAGTGTTCCCGTTTTCCAGGCTCTTTTTAGCTGCGTCCAGTTGGCGCACGAAGAGGTAATACTCTGCTTTGTCGGGGTCATTATAAGCATCGGAAAGGATACGCATGTATTCGGCCTCACCTTCCGCTTCAAGTCTGTCAGCCGTAGCTTCCGCTTCAGACAGCATGACTGCTGTCTCCCTGTCGGTAGTGTTTCGTATTTTCTGCGCTTCGGATTCGCCTTGAGCTTTGTAGGCTGCGGCGATGTTTTTACGCTCAGTAATCATGCGGTTGTAGACAGCATCCTTGTTTTCGTCCGGAAGATCAAGTTTCTTGATTTTGACCATTTGAATCTCAATACCATATTGTTCCGGATCATAATCCTTATTCAACTGCTCAAGAATCTTGTTCGAAAGAGAAATGACTCTGGTGTTCTCATCGATGACTGTCATGCCGTCTTCCGTCTCTTTTGATTGCTCTTTCGATTCCGTCCCTGTCGTCTCTGTACCGGCCGCTCCGGTTGAACCGGCCCCAGAGCTCGCTTCGGTATCCTCTTTCAGGTCCTCAGAGGTAATGTCCTGGACCTCCACGTCCAGCGTATCATCCTCTTCCGCCTTATCCAAAGCTGCGTCCCTCGAAGCGATCAATTCCTCCTGCGAAGTGCTGGAAACGGTAGCCTTTAGTGAACCATAAACCATTGCACTGATCTTGCTTTCTGCGCTCGCCGTGGATGAGTTCAATGTCTGTGTGAACTTAACAGGATCTGTTACCCGCCAAATGATATAGGCATCAACTTCCATCTTTTTCTTATCTGAAGTATAGATCTCAGTAGGTGCTATATCATAGAGCTGCCTTGCCTTGGAAATCGTAGTCTCGCTTTGTATCAGTGGAATTCTGAAAGAAAATCCAGGCTCTGTGGTGACTCTCGATATTTTGCCCATTGTCTTAATGACCTTGTACTGGTTGGGATAAGTGATGACCGCCGCCATGTTAACAAGGAGATAAACAACAACCAAGGCAACCAGAATTTTTCCTATATGCTTCTTCATTACTGCTCACCTCCCAACTGCGCTGATGAATCAGAAGCCGCGGTCCCGACCCCAGAGGTCGCTGAATCAGAGGTCGCTGAATCCGTAAAAGATCCATCCAGATTACCCAAGTACATCCTTTGGGTTGTTCCCGTCTCATCATTGTTGATAATGATCTTAACGCCGGGCATAATCTCCTCCATTGCCTCATAAAACATACGTTGCTTGGTGATTAGCGGGTATTTGATGTACTCGCTATACTCGCTATTAAAGCGTGCAGCCTGGCCGTTCGCCTCGTTGATGCGTGCAGTTTTCTGTGCCTCCGCCTTTTGAATAACCTTATCAGCTTTAGCTTCAGCCGCGGGAAGCTGCTCGTTGCGATATTGGTTAGCCTCGTTCAGTGCGGATTCCTTGTTCTGCCTCGCATTTTCAACCTCAGAGAACGCCTCCTTGATCTGATCCGTGGGAGGTTCGACATCCTGAATCGAAATATCGATCAACGACAGTCCAATATTCTGCTCTTCCAATTCGTCCATCACAATGTTTTTGATGTTCTGCTGGATCTCCGACTTTCCTGTAGTCAGCGCAGAATCCACGGTATAGGCGCTGACGGTTCCACGGATAGTGCTCTGAATCAGATTCTTGAGGATCAGCTCCGGTACCTCTGAGGCATACATGTACTGCAGCGGATCGGTGACCTGATAAGTCACATAGAAGTCGATATCCACAAAGTTCATATCCGAAGTGATCATGGTGGACTCGCTCTCCACGTTCCGGTAGCTACCGTCACTGCTCTCCTCGTAGCCGACCTCAAAACTGCGGACCGTGGTGTTGATCTTGGTCACTTCCTGAATGAAAGGAATCTTGAACTGCAAGCCTTTGTTGTTATTGACCGTAGCTTGTCCTAACGTCGTTACGACAGCGCTTTCCGTCTCAGAAAGGGTATAAAAGGACCCTGCCAATACTCTGATAAGGACAAGTACCACAACTACCGGGACCAAAATAGCGCTCAGTCTGCTCGCTATTTTCTCTCCGTCAGGTTTTTGACCGCCTCCAGCGGAGCCATTGCCAGGTGTGTTTCTGTTAATGATCGGATTATTCTTCCAAAAGTCTTTCAAAGCCATATCCAGCCTCCTCAAAAATCCCGAAATCCCGACCTCTGGGGTACTTCATTTCTTCTGCGGCACCCTACCCCAGAGGTCTCAATACCCAATACCCCGAGGTCTCAATACCCCAGAGGTCTCAATACTCTCAAAATACTCTCAATACTCTCTGAAAACCCCCGGGTGCCTCAGCGCCCAGGGGTCATCCTCTCACTCACATATTCGACACGATCGTGCTTACAAGATTTATCACGGCCAGAACCGTACCGACTATAAGGATCTTCTTCGCTGTATCCATTGTCTTCAACTGCTCTTCTACCGTCGCCGCCCGATTGATCCGCAGCACATAGATGAGCGCCGCGATACCCGGGATCGTGCAGAACAGGATCACAAAAATACTCCAGGCTATATATCCGCCGATCGGTATCGGCGTTACAGGCCCATTATTTGCGCCGGGATCAAAGCTGTTATGGACGGGGACCTCGCTCTCCTGCGCCGGCACAGTGTTCTCCTGCGTCTGATAATCGATCGGCTCGAATTCCGGCACACTTTCTACCCCGGTATTCTCCGCCTTCGCCGCGTCATTTTCAAACGGCGCCCCGCAGAAATTGCAGAACTTATTGTCGTTCTCGTTTTCATTGTGGCAGTAAGGACAAATTTTCATAGTAACAGCCTCCCTCTTATCAATTTTGCCTCATCTCGGCATTACGGTGCCAAAACATTGAACGCAGGTACATTCCTCAGAATCCAGTATACAACAATGACGGCTGTCAGTATAACTGCCGTTCTCTGCGATATACTGACCGGTCTGAGTTTCATCCCCGGGAACACGATCCGCAGGTATTCGTGCGCGAGCGCAAACAGGCATGGAATCCCCAGGATCGGAAGCAGAATATTGTAAGAAACTGCCTCCGCAAAGCGGCCATGGAACAGCGCGCTGACTGCCCTGCCTGATCCGCACCCCGGACAATACAGTCCTGTATACCGGTAGAACATGCACTCCATCCCGCTGCCGCCCTGATATTCATAAATACACAGCAGAATAAAGATGGCAGGCGCAGTAAATCCGATCAGGATCCGCTTCCAAAGATTTCTCTCCACCGCCTCTCTCCTTCCTGTGCGCGCAATGTCGCCGGGCCAAGATTCCTGCGCAAAGTCACCGGGACAAGATTCCCTGCACAAAGTCGCCGGACCAATTAGTCTCAAGTACAGTTACCAGACCTAAAATTCCCTGCATACTATAAATTACGTATTTTTCTACCCACTATTATACATAAAACTCGACAAAAATTATCTACTTTTATCTTTTAGAGTGGTAAACTGTTGTTAATTGGTATTTTGACCGTTCATGTTCAGGGGGTATAATAATCATGAAATCTTCAACCAGCAAAAGCAGTGTAATCTCACAGATTCTTCTCGCCGCTGTCGCTATAGCGCTTGGCTATCTGCTCCTGTTCGGCAAATCAGTGGCGCTCATCACGCTCTGCCAGATCCTGTGCGGCGGCATAGTAGCCATCGGTGCCGCGTCTATCGCTTCCTTCTTTCTGGCGGGCGACTACAGGCGAATCGACCGCTATGGATTTGCGCTCGGAACGCTGCTGATCCTGATGGGTCTGATCGGCCTGATCCGCATAAATGAAGTAACTCCTGAATCCGTGAAGCTCAGCTTCAAAATATAAGGATCGGTTCACTAAAGGGATTTTTTAATAGTCCGAATAGTGGTGATCCCTGTTTACGAGTTTTT
>CACZXG010000037.1 GCA_902785055.1 uncultured Lachnospiraceae bacterium | reverse complement strand
CGATATTCTTTCTTACCTGGTTCGCTGTTTTCTTCAGTTCCTGAACGTTCATTTGGCACCTCCCTGGCCATAGTAAGCATTGGCTCCGTGCTTTCTGTAGTAATGCTTGTCCTGAAGCTCCTGGGGAGCGGGCTGCACCTTGGGATTGATCAGTTCTGTCCTGAAAGCCATCTTGGCGACCTCTTCCAGAACAACTGCGCAGTGTACTGCGTCCTCAGGGTTCTTGCCCCATGCGAAAGGTCCGTGGTTCTTGCAGATGACTGCGGAGACCGCCTCGGGATCCTTGCCCATGCGCTCGAACTCGTCGACGATGAGTTTGCCGGTGTTGAGCTCATATGCATCTTCGATCTCTTCCTCTGTCAGGCAGCGCAGGCAGGGAACCTCACCGTAATAATAATCAGCATGAGTCGTTCCGTAGCAGGGAATGCTCCTTCCGGACTGTGCCCAGCTTGTAGCGTAAGAGGAATGTGTGTGCACGATTCCGCCGATCTTCTCAAACTTCTTGTAGAGCCATGCGTGTGTAGGCGTATCGGAGGAAGGGTTCATAGCGCCCTCTACCTTGTTGCCGTCAAAATCGACAACGACCATGTCCTCGGGTTTAAGCTCTTCATAAGGAACACCGCTGGGTTTGATGACGAAGAGTTTCTTCTCCCTGTCGACTCCGCTGACGTTGCCCCATGTAAAAGTTACAAGTCCGTACTTGGGAAGCAGCATATTTGCTTCATATACTTCCTTCTTCAGTTGTTCCAGCATTTCTATACTCCTTATATTCAGGCATTAAAGCGTTTGTTTGTATGCTTTAATGCGCGCGATAGTAGACAATGTTAAGCATTTATGCCTTTAGGCAAGTTCAGCGGCGGCTTCCTCTATTTTGGCGCGGAGGAATTTCGAAGATCTTCCGATCACTTCCTCATAATCCTGGCCCTTCTGGTACCAGAACTCGCCTGTGAAAGTGCGCACGCCCATATCCAAAGCTGCCTTGATGCAGCGTACATACTCGGTGTGTCCGTCTGTTCCGAAGTCCATGTCGCGGTAATGACCGGGCTTGGTCTCCTTGAGATGGACCGCGAAGAGGTGTCCCGCGCCTTTGTACATGTCTTCGACAACGTCTGTTCCGTAGATCACAGCCGCGTTCTTGAGGTTGCCGATGTCAGGATAGACGCCGAGCCAGGGGTTATTCACTTTGCTGACATAGGCCATGGATTTCTCGACAGTATCCATAAAAGGAGTTTCCATCGTCTCAAAGCCCATTGCCACGCCCCAGCGCGCCGCGTAATCCGCGGATTCTTTCAGTCCGTCGACGAACCACTTTACGGTATCCTCGTCTCCCTGTTCGTAGTACACGTCGTAGCCTGCCAGCTGGATCAGGGAAATGCCTGCGTTCACGCTGAACTCGATCGCCTTCCGCATGATCTCCATGGATCTTTTACGGATCTCCGGATCATGGGAGCCCAGAGGGTATTTGCGATGTCCGCTCAGGCACATAGTTCTGATCGGTGTACCAGCCGCTCTCGCCAGAACTGCCAGTTCGCGCTGTTTCTCCGGCGACCAGTCAAGACGCGCGAGGCGCCAGTCTGTCTCGTCTATACTGATCTCAAGCCTGTCGAATCCACCCTCGCGGGTGATGTCAAACATCTTGGGAAAACTAAATCCCACCGGTATAGCTTTCTCATAAAGCCCCAGTGAATACTCCATAGTAAGCTCCTTTCCTGTGCTCACCCGGCGGGACGGATAGATATTCTTATATCGGTCAGTGCAGCAGCGCTGAAACGAGCGCCGCAGAAGCCGCAATGCCAAGTGCCAGCACTATGATGCCTGCCGCGAGCATTCCGGGCCTTGCATGGCTCTCTGTCACTGTTTTCCTCTCTTCGTCGTAGTAGAGGGTCATATGATCGCCCACTTTGAACGACTTGTCGCTGGAAGAATTGATGCTGCACCGCCTGAGATTGTCCTTTCCGTCCAGCTTGTATCGCACAACCGGATAGTAGGTATATTTTGAACTCATAAGTAACTTGGTATCCCTGGAGAGCTGCCGCGAATAGACCTCCACGATCTCCGCGTCCAACTCCTTAAGATTCCTTTTTTTCATGGCAAAATAGCGAGCGATCAGCAGGATTCCCGCGCCGACCAGGACCGCGCACAGGCAGGCCATCGCCTTCTCCTGGTCATTCTGGTTCTGCCAGTAGGCCAGAAGGATCAAAAGCGCGCCGCCGATCATCTGCGCGATCGGGGGAAACAGGGTCTCCTCTTCGCCGCCGATGATCCTGATCTCTCCGCTCCTGTCCGCGTTCTGCAGCAGGACTTCCTGCGCGGTATAGTACTCTGTCGGGGATTTAGCCGTAACGCGCTCACGCTTTCCGGTCACCGGACTCACGTACTCGACCAGAACGTTGTAGTAGTTATAGACATCCCGGTCCTTGTTATCTTTTTTGACCACATGGTCACAGCGGACGACCGACGCACGCACTGTGCCTTTGCCGCCCAGCAGTCCCGGTCTGCGCCGCTGCTGCCCCGAGCCCACCAGAAAGATCAAAATGCCTGGAATATAGAGTAATAATTTGGAAAGATCCATAGAATTCCTCTCCTGCTTTCGCCCAAAAGCCCGATTTTGGGCAGACTTTAACTAAGGGTCAAACCTTTAAGATAAAATCTGACCAAAAAACTGTGTTTTCTGTTATCGAGCGTTACTGTAGCAATATTGACATGAATTACCGGCTCACTGTTTTGACTGTTCACCGCTCACCTGCCGGCCGGAGATAGCAGGGTGACCGCTTTGTGTTATTTATGAAAGAGAGAAATGTTATTAAAGCAAAGGACTGCGTTCCTCATGCAGCGGAAGCCGCAGTCCCGCTTCGGTTTATACATTCAGACTTCGACCAGTATGACTTCTATTCCGTTCTTACGGAGCTGATCCACTATTTCCGGGTCTGCCATGCTGTCTGTGATCAGCGTCGTGGGACGGTCATAGGTGACGCCGCTCCCGCTCCGTCCTGTCAGGGACTGCCTCTGGAGCTTGGTATGCTCAGCCAGAAGATACAGAGGACCTGTTGTCCGGCTGACCATGATCTCGTTTATGCTGATCTCTGTCCAGATGTCGTATCGGAATTCTCCGTTTTCATAAACCGCGGCACATCCAAGGAAGGATTTGTCCGCATGCATCGTAAGGAGATTTCTTACGACGTCTTCCCCTACCATGATGTGCCCCTGCATCTCACCGCCGGTGAAATTGATGGAAACTCCCTTGGGGTAACGCTTTCCGATCGCCCATCCGTTATTCGTATATACCTTTACATTCTTGTCTTCTGCGTGTTCAAGCATGTTCAGCGCAAGGCGGCTTCCATTGATAAAAATGCTGTCGCCGTCTGCCAGGAATCTTGCCGCGTATGCCGAGATCCGCTCCCTGCAGTATGCCGCTTCTTCCGAAATATGCCTTGTCGTGTGTGCTCTTTCCATCGAAATAGCGCCGCCATGTGTTCGCCGCAGCAGCCTGTGCTGTTCGAGAAGGCCCAGATCCCGGCGGACTGTCATCAGTGATACGCCGAGCGCATCCGCCAGTTCTTCGTTTCTGATCTCATCCTTTTCCCGAATCAGACTCAAAATCTTCTGCTGTCTGTCCTCTACGACTTTGCGATTATTTTTCATAAGCTTCACCATTCTCCGTGAGCCACCGGCTTATGACACACAGAATTCTCTCTTTTATATCGGCCCCCCGGGATTCCCGGGGGCCCGCTGACTACTCGTCAGATTCCGGATCTTAGTCCAGCAGATCTGCTTCCTTCAGAGCTGCCTCGATCTCCTTGTCGGACATAACGTTCTTGAGGGGGATCAGGACAGTGCCATTCTTCTCAATGCCTTCGAAGGTCTTGACAAATGTACGTGCGCAGAACACTACATCATAGTTTCTTGCAGCGGTCTTGCCTTCAGAAACAGGGCAGTGACGAAGCTCTGCGGGCTTGATGCCGTTTCTCTTCATGACCTTCTTGATCGCGTTCTCCATCATAAGGGAAGAACCCGCACCGTTTGCGCAGCATGCCAGAAGTTTTTTGCCGTCGAGTTTAGCCATTTTGTACTCCTTTTCTTCCGGCAGGGCGCCTGTAACGGCGTCCTGCCGAATCATTGTTTATTATACCTAATAGTTCCTGCTTTGCCCACGTACCTGTGCCTTTTTTGCACTTTTACGAGCAAAACGATCATAAAATTGTCTTTTTGGGTCAATACCCTGTTTCCTGATAAGATCAGGCTTTTGCCTTCTTAGCCTCCAGGTGCTCAAGATAAGCATCGTAGTCCTCTGTGATCAGGAAGTAGCCTTCGGGATCCATTCTGTACTCGATCTGAGGGATCGCGAGAAGGACAACAACGACGATCGCTACGCCTGCATAGCCGAGGTATCTCATTACGACAGTGAACAGAGGCCATACTGTATCCCAGTCAAACATTCCGAGGTATCCGCCGTAGTTGGCCATGCCGACCCAGCCTGCGATGAATGCAGCGCCGAATACTTCGACCAGACCTGCGACGAAAGGAATAGCAAGGCAAGCCTTGAGTCCGCCCTTCTCGTTGGCAACCAGACCCATGGTAGCGTTGTCAAAGAATACAGGCACGAATCCGCAGATGATGATCGTAGGAGAATGCATCACGATCAGAAGGATGATCGCAAGGATCTGTCCTGTAAGACCTGCGAGGAAACCGAATGTAACTGCGTTGGCATCGCCGAAACCGAAGCAGACTGCGCAGTCGACGCCCGGGATCGAGGAAGGAAGCAGCTTGTCCGCAATACCCTGGAAGGAAGCTGTCAGTTCTGTAACGAATGTACGAACGCCGAGCTGCAGGATTGCCAGGTAAACTGCGAAGTTAAGGGATGTGTTGAAGCAGTAGAATACGAAGTTCTCTGTCTCTTTGGTAGCGCCGGCCTCAACAAAGTAAGGCTTTCCGATGATCGCCATGATGATGCCGAAGAAGACAGTCATGAGGATTGCGGTACATACCATGTTCTCGTTGAAGATGGAGAAGAATCCGGGCAGCTCAATTTCGCCGACCTTATTGATCTCTTTCTTGCGCTTTCCGCCGTTGGTGCCGAAGATCTTGTCAGCAAGGAAATAGGAAAGGCGGATACCGAACATCTGCTGGTGAGCGATGGCGAAGCCTGCGCCCTCGGAGAGTTCCTGCATGGGCTTAACGGTAAGGTTGGAACCGACTGCCCAGTAAGCGCCGAGGATGACTGCCATAACGACCATCATAGCTACGTTGTTGTTAAGAAGCTGAGGCAGCGCGAACATGATCAGCCAGTAAGCTGTAGCTGCCTGCTGTACCTGTACGTGACCTGTTGTAAACAGGGTACGGCACTTTGTGATCCTGTTGAAACGGACAAGCAGGATGTTGACGATGAATGCGATGAGCAGCAGCGTCATAGCCTGGGAGAAGCCTTTGCCGAAGACTTCCTCTACGCCTGCGGTAACAGCGTTCTGGCCATAGTAAGGGTCGATAACGCATGCTGTCAGGTTGAAGCGGTCCTTAAGGCCCGTCAGGATCGGACGGAATGTGGATACCAGTCCGCCGGAACCGGCGTTCAGGATCAGCATACCGATGATCGCTTTCAGAGTACCGGCCAGTGTATCATACCACTTCTTGCCCATCAGGCAGTAGCCCAGCAGTGTCAGAAAGCCTACCATGTAAGGTGCTTTCTGCAGTACGTAAGTCGCAAAGAATGACCAAATACCAAATAAAATAGACATATGTTCCCCTCTCTAGTATTGGATGTAAAATAGTTGCTTATATTGCACTGTTTCCTTCACCGATCATTCTTCCTCGCAAGGGAAATCTTTCTCCGCCTTCAGAATGTCTTCGGGAGTCTCCGCCGCCGCGAGCGCGTCGATCAGTTCATCGTTCATGAAGATCTCCGAGAGCTGAGAGATGTTCTGGAGGTGCTCGTCAGGATTGGTTGTGGAAAGTGTGAAGAAAACGTTAGCCTTCTTCTCCTCTCCGTCCTCATCCGTGCCGAAGTCGATCAGTTTCTTGGAAACCATAAAGCCGACACCTGTCTTGAGCGCGCCGTCAGCGTTCTCCTGTGTGTGCGGCATTGCAATATTGTGTTCAAAGACGATGTACGGTCCATATTTCTCTACACAGGCAATGATCTGCTTGTAGAAGTCCTCGCTCACCGTACCGTCCGCGACGAGCGATAATGCGGAGAGCCTGATCGCCTCCTGCCATGTCACGCCTTCGCCGTCGATAAATTTGTAGTGTTTCTTCTCAACTATGTCCTGAAGTACTGTGCCCATTCCAGCCTCCTTATATATTTTGTCAAAACGAAAGATGCATTACAGGCAGGAACGGAAAGGAATGTTCTGAGGATGCTCGAAGCAGTCTTCGAATCCTCTGCGGTGGTGATAGTAGATCTTATCCTTGTCCTGAGGATAAACATACTTGCCGCCGACCTGCCAGAAGAAGGGATGGAACTTGTACTCGTTTCTGTCCTTCTTGAAATCGTAGAGAAGCTTGATCTCTTCGCAGTCCGCCTGGAAGTTGGTCCATACATCCCAGTGGATCGGAACAACGACCTTGCACTGCAGGTTCTCAGCCATACGCAGAACGTCTACGGAAGTCATCTTGTCCTGCATGCCGATCGGGTTCTCGCCGAAGGAGCCGAACGCTACGTCGATGTCGTAGTCCTTGCCGTGCTTCGCGAAATAGATGGAGAAGTGAGAATCGCCGGAGTGATAGATGTTGCCGCCGGGAGTCTTAACAAGGTAGTTAACTGCCTTCTCATCCATGTCGGTAGGGCACTTGCCGGTGAGCTCTTCGCGGTCGGGACCTGTGGAATCGGTCGTCACGATGCAGGTGCGGTCAAAGCTGTCCAGGCAGACGATCTCGATGTCTTTAAGTTTGATCACGTCGCCGGGCTTGACGATCTTGCAGCGCTCTTCCGGAACGCCCCATTTCATCCATGTCTCTACAGATTTAAGAGGGCCGATGAAAGGAACCGGGATCTCGTTGCCGTTCTCATCAACGGTGGTCATGCCGCTGTTGATCACGTGTGCTGCCCACTCTGCGCTCATGTGGTCCTGATGATAGTGAGTCGCCAGAACCGCGTCGACCTGCTTGAAAGCGAAGGGATCGATCACGAAAGGCACGTTTCTGAGGTTGGGCTGCATCAGACGGCCGCCGCACATGTTAGCCATCTGGTGTCCGACCTTCATCTTGCCGTCGCCGTGTGTGCGCTTGCCGTTGCCGCACCACAGATCGATCGTGATGTTGGCGCCGCCGGGAGTCTTGAACCAGATACCCGTGCATCCGAGCCACCACATTGCTACGTTGCCGGGCTCAACCACTTCGTTCTCGATGTCTTCGACCAGCCATGTTCCCCACTCCGGGAATGTGCTGTCGATCCACTTCTGGCGGGTCATTTCAGAAATCTTACTCATAATTACCTCCTTTACTTTGTTGGCCGCTATGGTTTCCCTCGTTACGTTTATATTACAATAACGATCATAAAAATGCAACACATATTTGTTCGTTTAAATGTTATGCAGAATATTTTATGTTCGTTTCTTCGATACAATAGCAATTTTTAACAAATCTTGCAAAAATCGTTTATTTACCGAATTTATAGCGTTTTTACAACCTATTAGAAGATGCTAATTCGGTTTGTTGTTTCTAAATGTTCGTTTTGTTTGTCACTTTTTCACAAATTTTATGATCCTCTCCCTCCCCGATTGTTTCCTCATTTTTCCCTGATCTGCCAAAAAACTCATGATTTCGGCTTAAAAATCACTTGTATTTTCCTTTAAGCTTCGTATATAATAGGCTTGTGCAGAATATTTGCCGCAATTCTGCGTTTCCTTCGTCATTTATATTAGCCGCAACTATTTGTTCGTTTTATGAACGTTTTCTGAAACACAGTTTTTGTTCTTTTTACTTCTCGATTTTGATTGATTTGGTAAATATATGTTTGTTTTTATCGATCATTTTGTGATCATTCAGAAAGGAACATCTGATTCAGATATGAAAGGACAAAAGATATGCACGTTACAAAAAAAGTCATTTCCAACTTGAACAAATGCTATGCCATGTCCGAAGTTACCGTTGAGGGCAAGCGCTGTTTTGTCGTAGCTGCAGAGAAGCACGATCCCTGCTATCTCTTCTCCGAAGAGGGTGAACTCCTCGAGAAGGTCTGGGACGAGCCCGGCGGCGTTATGACCATGGCTCCGGTTCCCGGTGCGGACGGCCAGTTCCTCGCAACTCACAAGTTCTACTCTCCCAACGACTCCGCTGACGCGAAGATCGTCATCGTGACCCGTAAAGGTAAGGGCGACTGGGAAGTCAGGACACTCTGCGAGGCTCCCTTCGTTCACCGCTTCGGCATCTTCAGAAGAGCCGGTGTGAACTATCTGCTCGTCTGCTGCCTCAAGAGCGGCCATTCTTATAAGAATGACTGGCGCTTTGCAGGCGCATGCTTCGCGGCAGAGCTTCCCGATGACCTCAGCGAGTTTAACGACGGTCATCTTCTCGAGCTCTCCCTCGTTCAGGACGGCATGCTCAGAAACCACGGTTTCTCCAGAGCAGTGTGGGGCGGACACGAAGCGGCTGTGATCGGATGCGAACAGGGCACCTTCCTTATGGAGCCCCCCAGGGTCCGCGGCGCTCAGTGGACCGTTACAAACATTCTTCCGGTTCCCTCCAGTGATGCGGTCCTCATCGACTTCGACGGCGACGGCAAGCTCGAACTGGGCCTGATCAGCCCCTTCCACGGCAATTCCCTCACCATCTGGCATCTCAACGAGTTCGGATATTATGTTCCCCAGTGGAAATACGGCGCTCCCGAGAAGGAGACCGAGATGCTTCACGCTACATGGGCGGACATGATCCTCGGCAAACCCACCTGGATCGTAGGCTGGCGCAAGGGAACCAAGTGCTCCATCGCGATCACATGGGACGCGGAAGCCGGCGACTATCGCGCGGAGACCTTTGATTCCAATACCGGTATGGCAAATGCTATGCATTTCGTCAGAAGCGACGGCAAGGAGATCGTAGTAGGTACGAACCGCGAGATCGACGAAGTTGCTTACTATGAATTTGAAGAGTAATCAAATCCGACTGATCGCGTTCGATCTTGACGGAACGCTTCTTAATGCGGCCAAGGTTCTGACGCCCCGCAATAAAGCAGCGTTGGAACGCGCCGCTGATAAGGGAATACTTATTGTGCCTACTACAGGAAGGCTCTTTGATGCTATTCCTGATGAGATACGAGAGTTTCCCTTTCTGCGCTACGCGATCACGATCAACGGCGCTGCCGTATTCGACACAGAAACCGGCGATAATATCTACCGGGCTGAGATTCCCCTGGAGCAGGCTCTTGAGATCATGACCTATCTCGACAGGTTTCCGATCATCTATGACTGCTATAAGGACAACACGGGCTGGATGACACGGTCAATGTGGGACCAGGCGGAAGTCTTCGCTCCCAACGCTTACTATGTCTCCTCGATCCGGACCAGGCGCAAACCGGTTCCGGAGCTCAAGGAATACCTTAGGCAGCAGGGCGGGTCAGTTCAGAAGATTCAGCTGTTTTCAACGGATCCTGCGCTCCGCACAGCTCTTCTTAAGGAATTGCCCACGCGGTTTTCTCATCTCGCCGTCTCATCCTCGGTCGAGCGCAACGTGGAGATCAATCATGAGAACGCCAACAAAGGGGCCGCGCTCTTGGCGCTGGCCTCCCGTCTCGGACTAGATCGCAGTCAGGTGATGGCCTTTGGCGACGGACTCAATGATATCAGCATGATACGCGAGGCAGGGACAGGCGTCGCAATGCAGAACGCCGTAGATGAAGTCAAGGCCGCTGCCGATCTGATCACAGGAAGCTGTGAGGAGAGCGGCGTGGCGGATGTCATCGAACAGATCCTGTAGCAACAGTTTTCCTGCATATAAAAGGACTTCCGCGCCGATCACTCGGTGCGAAAGTCCTTTTTCTTTTTTCGCCGAATACTTGGTGAAATCCCCACTAAATAATGCACACTTCACCCGCCCCGCAAATCCTCTGAATCTTCCCGTCAGCGATCCGATAGGCTTCTCCGCGGATTTCCTTCCTGTCTTTGGTCTGCAGCACATAACTGCCATCCACAATCGCATAGAAAATCCTGCCGGCGCTGTCCGGATATGTGATCTCCTCAAAGAGCCTCAGCCCATCGACATAGTCATCCTTCACCGCCTGATAGTGCGGCAAAACATTGACATCTGTGAGCCCCAGACCCCGAATGAACTTCTGATAAGACGGCTCCGTCGCTTCACCGGGCATCTCCGGCTGCGCATAGACCACATCAGCGCAGTTCATACTTCCCGCGCTGATCCCCATCACAATTCCATCCCAGCCCTCTAAGGCTTCACGCAAACCGATCTCATCGAAAAACTGCTTCTGGGTCGGAACATGTCCGCCTCCGAGAATCACCATGTCATAAGAGGGAAGCCGGGATATCACTGTTTTGCATCCGCGCCGGTCGCAGATGTCCATGCATTTTACTGAGAGGCCGGTCTCTCTGAATATTCTCTCAAAATCCGCCCTCATCCGGTCATTTATGTCATATTCATCCGGAAAGGCAGAGACGAGAAGGCAGCGGGAATCCGGTCTCCAGTAAGACTTCAGTTCCTCCACCATACCGTTGGCCGGATTAAGCCCCTTGAAATCCGGTGCTGCTGTGCTTCTGTATGCGCCCATCGGGCTGCTTGTCATAAAGAGTTTAATATCTGTCAGCATCCTTTTCTTCCGCTTTTGTGGTCCTCAATGGAGCAGGCTTCCGGAGAACCGTACTCAATCAGCCCCGCGTCCGCCGGATCAATGGATACCCGGCCGTCTTCAAACACAAACGCAGGGATTCCGACATCACCGATCGCTTTCATGCGGTCAAAGACGGGATTTGTGTCGCGGAGTCTGGTAAAAGCGCTCATGTTCCGAATATTCTCGCCGATATCGATGTACTCAAACTCGTTTTCTCTTCCTATTATCTGCTGGTGTACATACGCGCAGTAAGGGCATGAAGGCATACCATAAATCTTGATCATTTTTGCAGCTCCTTTCTTTACATTATTAGTTAATCACATACTCATCATTATACTTCTGATTTCCCACCCTCGCACCTGCGATTCATCCACGGCATCTTCTCCGCGCGGATCTCTTTCCAGGGCTCCGCGAGCGCTTCTTCCATGAGGATTCTGAAATACGCGTCCTCCAGCGCCTCGCTGAATGGATAGACCTCTTTCCCTGTTTCCAGGAACTCCTTCATATCATAGAGCATTGTCGCGATAGCGAACTCATCCTGCAGATTGTCCATGGACAATCCCTGTTTCGGCACCCGTCTTGCGTCCCGCAGAAGCGCCGTATCCAGTTTCCTGTATCGGTCCGGTATGACCGGTGCCAGTTCTTCCCTCACAGGCTGCCCCTCGTCATCGAGGCTGTACAGAATCGTGTCGCACCACTCTCCGCGGTCGCCGCGGACTATAACATGACGCGACCGGATAAATGAGTGATATTGAACTCCTGAGAAGTCGTACAGTGCCGTTTTCCCTGAGTCAAAAGATACCCACACCACATCTCTTGCCTTCTCTCTCTCAGGATTTCCCGGAATTGGACCAGTTCTGGAATCTGTCTCCGCAACAGGGTGCATTGTCCGCTCTCCGCGGATCGCATAAGACTCCCCTTCTGCCAAGAGCATCCTTCTTATCAGGCTCATTCCGTGATAATCATGTGCCAATGACAGATATGCTGTTCCGGGAGTTCCGATCCTGCCCTCTTCTACAGCCTTCAACCCCGCGATCATGTCCGGATAGCGATGGTACTGTTCAGCAACTGCGATGCGGGCTCCTTGCTTCCGGAGGTCCCACAGCTGCAGCAGATGTTCTCTTGTCATTCCGGCAGGTGTCTCCATAAGGACCGGATATCCCCGGTTCACCCACTCGATGCAGACATCGGTAATAGAAGTCTTGTTTACGGCTATAACAACAAAGTCAGGGCGAAAAGCCTCCGCTTCTTCCGCCGTCCACACCGCCGGCACACCTGTTTCCCGCAGCATCAGCCGCGCTTTTTCTTCCGAACGGCACAGGTACATGGCAGAGAACAGCTCCGGGTATGTCCGGGCAATTCTCGCATAAAATCTGGCTCTGTAACCGGACCCGACAATTAAATACTTCAAGCTCATAATCTCAATACTCCATTAAATCTTCCATCGAACAGTGAAGCGCCCTGGCCAGCATCCAGATCGTATTCGTCTGCGCTTTCCCAAGATCCTTCTGCCGCTGCTCGTAGTGCTGGATCATTCTGACTGATACACCGCTTTCCCGCGCCAGTTCAGACTGGCTCAGTCCCAGCCGTTCACGGTACATCCGCAGCCGCGTCGACATCTCCTTCCTGCGCCTGACTGCGTCCGCCGCGTCCGCGAACTGAACGGGATCCATTTCGTGATAAGGGGAATACATGTCCCGCACCTGCTCCGGCGTCAGAAACTCGCTGATCCTTCTGAAGCTCTGCCCCGAGTACCACTGGTACCACGCCAAAATCCATCCTGTCCAGTAGGTTGGGCTCTTTTCAAGCCCAAATGTCGGCTTCACCTGCGGCCATTCCCCGGTGAGTCGCCAGACAACTTCCCATGCGGCCTCCACCCCCGACATTCCGACAAGAAACCGGAAGTCTCCTTTCCCGAATAGGTCGGCGACACCTGAGATCAGAAACATGTCCCAGAATTCATTCAGTTCAATATGCATATCCTCTTCCGCGTAGCGCAGCATTTGTGCAAGAGAGGTCTGCGCCTTGGCGGTGTAAATCTCGTCGTAAGAGTGAAGCATCGACAGCCCTCCGAAATCTATATATTGACGCGCATAAGGCGCGGATCATCCGGTCTGATCTCCTCGTCCAAAATAGCGGCCGCATACAGTTCTCCCCTTCGATACCGCATCCTGTCGGACTGAAGATATTCAGTACGCGCCCGTCTGTCGCGCTCGGTCTTCCTGTGGAGCCAGTCGCTTCGAAGCGCCTCCTCACAGCCGACATAATGAATTGCCGAAAAAGCTGCCGGACTAATGAGCACAATCTGTTCTCCGAGTTCTCCCAGGTACATGGCCCTGCACAGCTGCTGATATGAGATCGCACCGCTCAGGAAGTCCTGCGCGAATGAAAAATAGCTGTCATCCGCCCGATAGCCGACGATCAGATCATAATTCGTTGTATCAACGCAGAAATTTTTCTGAAGGTATCGGGAGAATTCCGCAGCAAGCGGTGTATCTATGTTAAAAGTCCGGTTCTGGATCAGTACAGTGAGCCAAGTGAGAATGGAATGATCACGATTCAGATTCAGGATCTTCAGCCCTTCCAATTCCAGTTCGTAGCGGTTCGCATAGCCGTCGTGTTCCTCTGACACCGCCCACTCTTTCGCCATCTCGCAGCTCTCCGTGCAGTAAAATCCGTAACCGTAATCGTTGTGCGGTTTGCCTCCGTGGAACTGCGGAGTCCTTATGATGTGATCTGATCCATGATATAATATTTTCTTCATCGGCAGTCTCCATGACAGATAGTGCTGAGCATATTCTGCCCCCTCATCATTATACACCTGCGGGTGTATGTTCGCAATTTTTTAAAAAAATACTGTTTTGCATGGATTCTCAGCCGCTTCTGCGTAATTAATAATAGTTAAAAAACAAACGATTAATCACACCGGATTAATCATACCTGATAAATAAAGGATTTAAGATCATGGAAAAGAAAAAGGGCGGAGCCGGACGTGTAGTATTAATTATCCTTGGCGTTCTCGCGGCATTGGGAGTCGCAGGATATCTCGGACTTAGAGCATTGGTTAAGGAGCAGATGAGTAAGGTCAACGACATCAATCTGTCTGTATCAAAAGGACAGGAAGCGCCTGATTTCGTGCTTCCTCTGACAGACGGATCGGAAGCAAAGCTCTCCGAACTGCTTAAAGATAAAGAAGTTGTCGTGCTCAATATTTTCGCTTCCTGGTGCGGTCCCTGTGAAAAGGAATTCCCGGATATGGAAAAGACATATCAGAAATACAAGGACAAGATGGAGATCGTCGCTGTGTCCGGAGACCTGGTACTGGATGAAATGGAAGACATGGTCAAATACAAAGAAGAACACAATCTTTCCTTCCTCATCGGAATGAAGAATGAATCGATCGATTCTCTTAAAGTCGGCGGTTTCCCCACTACTTATATCATCGACCGCAATGGCAGGATCGTCTTCAGCCAGTCCGGCGCGTTCCTGCACGAAGGAGATTTTGAAAAGGTCGTCACCTCATTAATGGGAGACGATTATGAAGGAAAGCAAGTCGCTCTTTACAATTTCTATGTCACGAATGCAAACAAAGAACGTGTTTCCGACATTGAGATCCGTCTGTATAACGATACAGTTAACGAGACGATCAAAACCGGCGAAGACGGTATAGCTTCTTACTTCACACAGGATGCTCAGGATCTCAAGATCGAGGTCTTGAACCTTCCTGACGGATACACCAGCAATGCGGACACCATCACTCTTGGCATAGAGTCCGGAACGAAGATGATAACTCTTGAAAAGAAATAAATACATGTACGACAAAACTTTTTTCCTTTCTGATCTAAGAGAAAATTCCTTTACACAGAAGCGTTTTTGCTCCTCTTATGATTTTGGCATACACGATATATCATGTAAATACAATACTGCCGTAGCGTGATATAATAAACGTAAATTCGTATACCAGCAGGGCAGTTGCATCATGGGAAAGCCCCACTTAAACACCAATGTATCAAGAAAGGAGATTAAAGAAAATGCGCTCCATATTGATCAAAGATACTACAAGAGAAGAAAGGATCCGGATCGTCCACCAGGCGCTGTGGGGCGCTTGCGGAATAGACTGTGAATTCTGTTCCGGATGCGACAATCGCGGCGGCGGCAGGACAGAAAGCATTTATCAGCCGTATATTGACGGAATAAAAGAAATTCGGGAGATCAATGAAGAATTCCGCGCGCCGTTTGTCCGCGGATAAACGGAGGAACTACAATGCTGATTGCACCTGAAATCACTAATTCGACATCCGAAGAACGCAGAGCATTCATCAAGGCGAAGTACCCTTGCATAGCTGACTGCGACATGTGCGGCCTGTGCAAAGTCTTTCGCGGCAAAAACGCCGAGCAGGCTTACGACGACTACATCACCGGGAAGCGCTCCTTTATGGACGTTTCAGCGGATTACAGACGAGTCTGAAAGAAAAAGAGACCTCTGGGGTAGTTTGTCCACAGGTGTGGACAAACTACCCCAGAGGTCTCTTTTAACTTCTTTTAACTCCTCACTTCTTCCAGCGGCTCTGCTCGTCCATCAGGAAATAACTCTCGCCATCTAAAATGAACAGGTCGTCATACATTCTCGAATACTGGTACCGATGCGCCGGCGTCTCGATGTACACTTCGTACTCGCCGCCCTCGTAAGTGATGGACAGGCCTTCGACCGGCGTCCACCCGTGCAGATCCATAAGATCAGAGAAAGACACATGCAGGAAAGCCGCATGCGCCTCTCCTGCTGTTTGATAGAGCGCGCCCAGATAGTTATATTTTGCCCTGTCGTCAAGACTGTCAAAATATTCATCCGCCTGCAGCGTCACCTCATAATCGAGTTTTACTCTGTAAAACTGATATTTCGAGCCGCTACCCGGGGCCAGAGTAATTTCCGGGAACCCTTTTGCCGCATAGGTTCCGTCAAGCCCTGTTCCCTGCTCCTCGCAATACTTCGGAAGTTTCTCAGGAACCAGCTCATTATACTCTTCCAGCCTGCTCTCCACTTTTTTAACTTCGGCATTCCTGTCCAGGTCGTGTTTAATTCCTGTAAAGGCGAAATACAGGATCAACACGCCGGCAGCTGCAAGCATTATCTTCAGAAAGATCCAAACGGCCGGATCAATCTCCACCTTCTCTTTCTGAGCGGTGTTTGAGCCTGAACTGCTGCCGGTCTTATACTGCAGCTGTCTGCCCGCGCCGGCCCTGTTTTTGCGCAAAGGCCGCACCGTCCCCTTATGCTTCTCGGAATTGTCCCTGCTGAGTTCATCATAGAACTCCATCTTCACAGACCATTCCAGGGCGTCCAGCTTTCCGTCATGATTAAAGTCAAAAAAGTCGTCGTGTGATCCCGGCATGTCAGCCCTTTCTTAAATCAAACGACCCCAGAGGTCGTTTTAAGTCCAAATTATTCCCCGACGAGTTCCAGCGCCTCCGCGAGTTTCTCCTCGTACTGCTCGAAGTCCGCTCCGGACACCGGCTTTGTCAGGATCTTGCCCTCGCTGTCCACAAAATACGTGGTGGGCAGATATTTGTGCGGCATCATGGGGTACATCTTATGCTCGAGCGCAATGTTCGTATACGTGACGCCGTTCTCGCTGAGGATCCTTTTGGCCTCCTCCGCGCTGGTATCCGCGTCTTCGCAGATGCCGATCACCTGGCACCCGTTCGCCTCCAGCTTCTTGTGAAGTTCCTGCAGAGCGGGAAGCTCATCCACGCAGTGCGGGCACCATGTAGCCCAGAAATTGATCACTGTCACTTTTTTGCCGCGAAAGAGCTCAGAGCTGCTGACTGGATTGCCGTCCAGATCCGTCGTCTCGAAGCTGACCGTGTTCCCTACGGAATCATCGCCGGAAGAATACCCGGAATCGGGTCCGAAGAGCATCTCCATGAGCGCTTCCATCGGATCTTCCTCATCATCGGTCAAAATAGCGCCCGCCGCTGCTGCTCTCGCGCTGACCTCCGGACTGCCTTTGTCAATATCGGGAATCTGCTTCGCGCAGGCAGCGCTTCCGAAACCGGCCGCCGCCGATATACACATAAGTGCCGCGGCCAAAAGTGAAACCAAGCGTTTTTTCAAATTGTTCATACTGTTTTTCATATTATAATCCTCTTAAGTCAGTGTCGTTGTCTTGTTAAGCGCAGATGCTTTGCTTTCTGGCATCCACAGTAATATACGATCCTATAAGAGAATTTCATCGTCCGCCCGCAGGAAACTGTTTTGAACTACTTTCGGCAGATCACCGCCTCGCCGTTGGAATAATGCAGGCGTTTGTGATCGATCTTAAATCCCAGCTTTTCCAACTCCTGCAATAGAAAGATCATAAAGAAACCATGGCAGAAAACAGCGCAGTCCTCATTCTTTTGACTCAGATACTGCGCAGCTTTTCTGGCGCGAAGTCTTGTCTGCGCCCGCGTTTCCGGTTGGCGCGGCACATTGAAGAACCACTGGATCCTGCTGATAACTGACCACAAGAACATAGGCAGTTTCAAGCCGGTATCAAATCCCGACCTCTCCGGCACTTCGTTGATCAGCGCCGTCGATTCGAATTCTCTGTCCGCAAACACCAGCCTGGCGGTCGCAGTCGTCCTCGGAAGCGCGCTGACGTAGATCCTCTCAAATTCTGTCTCAGGCAGCCTCACCGTCACCGGCAGAACGCCGGCAGTATCATAATCGGCGCACCCCTTATCGTATCCGGCGGAAGTCATCATGAACTTCCATTTCATATCTACTTTCGCATGTCTGATCACAGCCACGATCATTATTTTGTTACCCCTTTGCGAAAACTACTCTTGATTACCGGCTTAAGACTATTATACAGTATTGCAGGAGGTGTCCGTATGTTTTCTTATATCTGGCCGATTGCCCTTGTAGTATTATCCAATGTCGTTTATCAGATTTGTGCAAAATCTACCCCGCACGATATTGATCCCCTCGCCTCTCTGACCGTCACCTACGCGGTCGGAGCCATAGCTTCCGCGATCCTTTATTACGCTACGAATAAGGGCGGGCATCTGCTGCGCGAGTACTCCCACCTGAACTGGTCGCCCTTCGTGCTCGGAATCGTGATCGTCGGCCTGGAGGTCGGGTTCATCTACGCATACAAAGCGGGTTGGCAAGTGAGCGTGGCCTCCATCGTGCAGAGCTCATTCCTCGCCGTCGCGCTTCTGCTCGTCGGATTCTTTCTGTACCACGAGGCGCTTACCGCCAGCAAAGCAGCAGGGATCCTGATCTGTATGATCGGCCTGTATTTTATCAATCGCTAATATCAACATGTCAAAAAACAGCTGGCAGACGCTCTTGTCTGTCAGCTGTTTTTGCTGATCTTTTCATAATGCCATTGCGCCTGTCCACATAACTACATGTCAATAATCTACCGAATGCAATACGATTAATTAAGATACTCAATACTAAGGAGTTCAGTACACCTCTCCATACAGAGCGCTCAGGAAGGGAGATTATCATGTCCATAGTTTACAACGAGAATAAGAAAACCTTTTCCCTGCATACTGCAAAGACCACCTATCAGCTCAAGATCGGCAATCTCAACTATGTAAACCATCTGTATTACGGAGCCACGATCCGCGATGAAGATCTCAGTTATCTGATCCGCCGCTACGACCGCGGCTTCTCGGGGAACCCCTACGATTCCCTCAGGGAGCGCACCTTCTCCCTCGACGCCCAGCCCCAGGAATTCACCACCCAGCAGCAGGGCGACTTCCGCATTAACTCCATAGAAGTACAGAACAGTGACGGCAGTTTTTCCTTCGACGGCCGCTACGTTTCTCATAAGATTTACGACGGTCCCTTCACCCTGCACGGACTTCCGACCGCCTTCGCGACGGACCTCGACACAGTGCAGACCCTTGAGCTCACCATCGTGGACGCAATTACCAAAGTAGCAGTGACGCTCCTCTACTCTGTCTTTGAAGAATCCGACATCATCATGCGCGCTTCGCGTGTCCACAACGGCGGAAATGGCCGCATAGATCTCAAGCGCATCATGTCCGTCAACATGGACTACATGAACGGAAGCGGCATGGACCTGATCTCCCTTCCCGGCAGATACGGCCAGGAGCGTCAGATCGAGCGCCAGCACCTTACCCACCATGTACATAAGGTCCGGAGCGGCCGCGGCATCTCTTCCCACCAGCAGAACCCTTTCATCGCGCTGGTCGAGAGTACTGCCAATGAGGATTACGGCGCCTGCTACGGCTTCGCTCTGATGTACTCGGGGAGCTTTCTGGCGGAAGCAGAGCTCGACCAGTACGATCAGGCGCGTCTCGTCATGGGCATCAATGACCGCCTGTTCAGCTATCCCGTTGAGCCGGGCGAGACCTTCGACACGCCTGCTGTGCTCATGACCTACACCCACAAGGGCCTGGCCAAAATGAGCCACAACTTCCATCACTTCTTCCGCAGAAACCTCAACAAGAGCAAATTTGTGCGGGATGTAAGGCGTCCCGTCCTGATCAACACCTGGGAAGCGGCATTTTTTGACTTCGACGACGAGAAACTGGTCAAAATAGCGAAAGCAGCCAAGGACATGGGGGTCGAAATGATCGTCATGGACGACGGCTGGTTCGGAAAGCGCGACGACGACAACTCCGGTCTCGGCGACTGGTATGTCAACGAGAAGAAGATCAAGTGCGGCCTTACAGAACTCGTGCGTCAGATCAATGACCTCGGAATGAAATTCGGCATCTGGTTTGAGCCCGAAATGGTCTCGGAGGACTCCGACCTCTTCCGCGCCCACCCCGACTGGGCTATGGAAATCCCCGGGCGCCACGCGGTCAGGAGCCGCAACCAGCTTGTCCTGGACGTCGGACGCAAAGAGGTCCAGGATTACCTGATCGAAAGCATTAACCGGATCCTGGACAGCGCCAACATCTACTACGTGAAATGGGACCTCAACAGGGCGATCACGGACCTCTGGTCCAACGCTCTCCCAGCCGACAAGCAGGGCGAAGTTTCACACCGCTACGTCCTGGGCCTCTACCGCGTTCTCGACGGTATCGTGAAGACTCACCCCGACATCATGTTTGAGGGCTGCGCCGGCGGCGGCGGGCGCTTTGAACCCGCCATGCTCACCTATTTCGTCCAGTACTGGAGTTCAGACAACACCAAGCCTTTGGACAACTTAAAGCTCCACTACGGCTCGTCCTTCCTCTATCCGGTGAGCACCATGGGCGCCCACGTCTCGGAAGCCAGCCCCATGGTTCCCTTCGAGACCAAAGCAGCCATTGCAATGTGCGGCACCTTCGGCTACGAGCTGGACGCGACCAAACTTAAGAAGAAAGAGATCAAAGCCTGCAAGAAGATGAGCGCCCTCTATCACAAATACTACGACCTCAACTTCTTCGGCGATTACTACAGACTGGCCAACCCCTTCGAGCAGGTCAACCTCGTCGCCTGGGAGACCGTCGCCAAAGACAAGAGTGAAGCGCTGGTGACCGTCATCACAGTAAACCTCACAGTCAACGGACCTCAGGAATACATCAAGTGCAAAGGTCTCGGCCGCGACAGATACTATCGCGTCGAGAACAGTTTCGATCCGCAGGGCGGCTCCGGCTCTCAGAACGGGTCCGACGTCCTTGTCGCGACGGGAATGGCCCTCATGCACGCCGGTCTTCCGATCCCGCGCGAGATTCCGGAATACACGGCCTTCCTCTATCATCTGACAGCAATCTGACCACTATAGTTTTCCCCCCAAAAAAGTGGACCGGAGCATTCTGCTCTGGTCCGCTTTTTTGTTCCATGATCAGTACTTCGCAGCCTTTGGGCAGTCATTGCCTCCGGGCCTATCTTCCGAGGCGCTCTCGCTGTAAATACTTAAGCAATGCTGTGCAGCCCTGAAGGACATCATCCCATGTCGCGTCAAAATCATCCGTATACCAGGGATCCGCCACTTCCTGCCCGGTCCTGCCGCAGTAGTCCAGAAGCAGCGATACTTTGCCATCCGGATCTCCGCCATAGATCCTCTTCATGTTATAGGTGTTTGCGTAATCCATCCCGATCAGATAATCGTAGTACTTGTAGTCCTCGCGGGTGGTCCTGCGGGCGCGCTTTCTGCCCGGATCTATGCCGTGCTCCTTGAGCTTCGCGCGGGCAGGCGGATAGACCGGGTTGCCCCGCCCTCCCCAGATCTCCTCGGAGCTGGTGGCGGCGGAGGCGATCTCGAATTGGTCTTCGAGATGCGCTTTTTTGACGAGGTCTTTCATAACGAATTCTGCCATCGGCGATCTGCAGATGTTGCCGTGGCAGATAAACAAAACTCTAATCATTTCAAAAATCCTTCCTGTAAGGGCACGATTTGCCGCACAATGCCGCACTTTGCGCACCGCTCCGCGCGGGTACATACTATCCAAAAAATCGGGCAAAAATTCGGAAATGCGGCAAATCGAGGCAAATCGCGGACGTCATTCGTAGTAAAAACGTAGTAGAAATTGGGGTGTTTTACTACTGGTGCCCTTGCGTGACTTTAGGCGACCTGGGGTGTAGTGGGTTAGAAGCTGGTCGACATACTGGAATTTGCCGAGGTCTGGAAGTCAGGCTTGCCTTCTCACGCAGGCCGGCTTGCCTCCACCCTTGATTCGGCTTGCCTCTTTAACTGTAAAAATCATATTCTGCCAAAAGCACTGACATTTTTAATTGTATAACTCAAATTCTGTCAAATACACTTACTTTTTTTGA
>CACZXG010000036.1 GCA_902785055.1 uncultured Lachnospiraceae bacterium | reverse complement strand
CTGTCATGAGGAGATTTCTCCTCGCGCGCACGTAAATTTTTAGAAAAAGGAGGCTTAAATGGCGAAAAAATCAGCAAAAGTCAAAAGAAGTCTCCTTCAGCAGCTCAAAGCAAAGGGTGCAAAGCTCGCACATTTTGTCGGTCTGGTCGAAGATTACTGCTGGTATTACGACCAGGTTGAAGCGATGAAGGAAGACATAGCAACACGAGGGCTCACATATACTGCTATCTCATCCACCGGCAAAGAGTACGAGAAGGATAATCCGAGTGTTAAGTTGCTACCGACATACACCAGACAGATGCTGCAGATCCTTAAAGACCTTGGGATTTCCACAGATAACATACCTGAAGAAGAAGATGATGAGTTATGACACACTGGATCCAGGACTACATTGATCTGGTCCGGAGCGGGAAATATCCGGTGTGCGAGGAACAGCACCTGCTCATTGATCTGGCGGAGAAAGAGTTTGCGTCGGGGAGGATATACATCGATGAGGAACAGCTGGAAAAGTACATGTCTTACCAGAAGTACTTTCCATATGACCTGTTCCCTTGGGAGTCCTTTTGCTTTGCGCTGCATAACTGCACTTACATGCAAGACTCTGGACAGCTACGGTGGCCGATGCTGATGATCTACATTGGCAGGGGCGGTGGAAAAAACGGATACCTGGCATTCGAAGACTTCTGCCTGCTGACCAGCACGAACGGGATACCCAAATATCACATCGACATTTTTGCTATGTCCGAGAAGCAGGCCAAAGCGTCATGGCAGGACGTATATGATGTCCTGGAGAAGCATGAAAAGAAGATGAAAAAGCATTTTCGGTGGACAAAGGAACTGATCGTTAACACCGACACCGGAAGCGAATTTGCATTTAACACTTCCAGTCCGAAAACAAAGGATGGCTTTCGCCCGGGCAAAGTCGACTTTGACGAAGTCCACGCCTACGAGAACACAAAGCTGATGGATGTAGCTACTACAGGACTCGGTAAGGTCCCAAGGCCCCGGAGGACATACATATCGACAGACGGACTTGTCCGCGGCGGCGTACTGGATGACCTGAAGGCTAAGATGCGGCAGATCTTGCACGGAGAAAAGAAGGACAACGGCTGGCTTCCGTTTTTCTGCCATGTTGAGAACGAGGAGGAAATCTCCAATCCGGACATGTGGTATAAGGCGAATCCGTCATTGCAGTATCTACCGCATCTGCTGTATGAGATCCAGATGGAATTCTCCGATTATCTTGACGATCCGATCGGCAACATCAGTTTTTCTGTCAAGCGGATGAACTTCCCGCCGAAGGCCGCAGAAGGGAATATAACCACATGGGAGAATGTCGAAGCTACTAATCAGCTGATCGACTACGACACACTCAGAGGTCGGCCGTGTTTTGCCGGTGTCGACTACATGAGCACGACGGACTTTTTGTCCGCAGGCCTGCTATTCATTCATGAGAACGGTTCGCGCGACTGGGTGACACATACATGGATTTGCAAACAGTCGAGAGACCTGCCGAAAATCAAGGCGCCTATTGAGCAGTGGGAGGCGATGGGTCTGGTCACGATTGTGGATGCTCCGGAGATACCAGCGGACTTGCCGGCCTGCTGGCTGAGGATGAAAGAATCGGAACTCGGGGCAAACATCGTGGGAGTCGGCATTGACCAGTATCGCTATCAGATGATGAGAAATGCGCTTGAAACCCAGCGCTTCATCTGGGACAAAAAGTGCGGAAACATCCACCTGCTCAGGCCGTCAAACGAGATGCAGGTCGCCCCGATCATCACGAGTAACTTTGTGAATCAGGTTTACGCTTTTGGAGACAATCCTCTCATGCGCTGGGCTATCTGGAACAGCAAAATGGAGGTATCTAAGGCAGGGAATATCACATACGGAAAGATAGAACCGCATTCCAGAAAGACAGATCCGTTCAAAGCTCTTGTCGCCGCGGAGTGCGTGGCACTCATCACCGGAGATGATATCGATGTTGATACGGATTATGAATCTGATTTCGGATCCAATGGAGTGATGGTCTTTTAGGAAAGGAGGTGCAGAATGTGAGTTTCAGAAGTTTTCTCGCGTCGCTGTTTAAGGACGTTGATGCGGATGAGAACGGCGTGAAGCGGATCACTGTAAATCAGTTCCACAGCAAAGAAACAGAATTTGCCATCGATGCTTATGCGATCTTTACCGTGATCGACTTTGTCGCGACTCTCATGAGCAACGTGGAACTGCAGACATATTACAAAAATCAGCTGCAGGAAGGACGGGAATGGTACCGGCTGAATGTCAAGCCGAACCTGAACCAGAATGCCAAGGATTTCTGGAAGGAATTCTGGTGCAAACTACTCTACTATCAGGAAGTTCTGGTCGTCCCGATCGGCGAACAGCTGATCATTGCGGACAACTTCGTTCATCATCCTGAATACGCGATCAAAGAGGATGTCTTCGAACAGGTTTCCCGCGGTGATTATCAGTTTCGCCAGAATTTCCGATCAAGCGAAGTATTTTACATGCGCTACTCGACAGTAGACATTAACACGACTCTGATGTCAGTTATGGAACTGTATGGCGAGCTTGTGAAGCATGCGGCAGAGGTATACTCCGGTTCCGGAGGTGAAAAGGGCATTTTGAATGTTAACAGCGCCGCAACAGGTCCGGAAGACTTTGAAAAGAAGTATGGTGAGTGGATCAATTCGAGATTCAAATCGTATTTCTCCGCCAACAATGCAGTCATGCCTTTGTTCCGCGGGATGACCTACACCGGCAAGCATGAAAGTATTGACAGTGAATCATCCGATAACATCAATAACATGCTCGATGCGGCGATCACAAGAGTCGCCAATGCTTACAAGGTTCCGCCCGCTGTCCTCCGGGGAGAGGTCGCAGGGATGTCTGACGCTTTCAATGTGTTCCTGACATCCTGTGTCGACCCGCTCGCGTCCATGCTCGCGACAGAGCTGACAGCAAAGGAGTTTGACCAGAAGCAGGCGTCAAAAGGCAGCCGTATCAAGGCGTTTACCAACAATATCAAACACACCGATATTTTCGAGGTGGCGACAAACTTCGACAAACTCTTTGCCGATGGTTTCAGTCATAACGAACTGTGTCGGCTCCTGGGAATGCCCGAGATTAACGAAGATTGGGCGAACCGGCATTACATTACCAAGAACTATGCAGATGCAGCAAATCCAAATGGAGAGGAGGTGAAAGAAAATGAAAACGAGTCCCAAAATGATGTTTCGCATCAGTCCGCGCCAGTCGGTACCTAATACCTATGACATGTACATCTATGATGATGTCACTGCCCGCGGCCGTTTCGACTGGAATACATGGACACAGCTCGAATCTGAGACAAGTGCAAATTTCTTCCGCGAAAAACTTGCACAGATCCCTGCTGATGCGACCATCAACCTGTATATCAATTCCAACGGCGGAGAAGTCAAGGAAGGCGTCGGAATCTACAATCAGCTGAAGCGCCATGGCGCAACAGTCAACGGAGTAGTTGACGGCAATGCTTACAGTGTGGCATTCCTGATCCTCATGGCGTGCAATCACAGGACAATGAACCTTGGAACATCCGCCCTGGTGCACAATATGTGGACAATCGTGGCAGGCAATGCTAATGAGCTGCGCAGGGAAGCGGATGCTCTGGACAAACTGATGGAATCCAACAGGCAGATTTTCCTTGATGCATGCGGCGGAAAGATCACAGAGGAAAAACTCATTGAGCTCATGGATGCGGAAACCTTCCTGACTCCTGATGAGTGTCTTGAGTATGGCTTTATCGATGAAGTCAATAAGCAGGCAACCGAGGAGCCCGATGAGGATCCTGACGATGGAAATGATGATCCAGACAATATCGACGATGACAAAGACGACGATGAAGATGAGATCGAGCAGCTGAGGGCGGACAACGCGAAAATGAAAGCGGAGATCGCTGACCTCAGACAGAAACTCCAGCCCGTCAAACCGATGGATCCGGCAACCGTTAACAACCTTGTATCTAAGTTTTTTAAATAAAGGATTCAAATAAAGGAGATTACAAAATGATCAATCTTGATATGATGCAGCAGAAGAGGCTTGAAATCGTTCAGGCGCTCTCCAATTCTATCGCCTCCAATGATGAGAAGGCAGTACAGCAGTCCCTCGAGGATCTGTCCAAATTCTATTCCGAAGTCATCACCAGCCAGATCAACGGTGTCCTGGAAGATGCAGATCGTACGATCATTGCAGGCCGCGGAGTCAGACAGCTGACTTCTCAGGAGACTAAATTTTATCAGGCAGTGATCACTGCAATGAAGTCTGAGACCCCTCTGCAGGCGATCGCCAACATTGATGTCGCATTCCCTCAGACCATCATCGACACTGTTACCGAGGATATCATCACCGAGTTTCCGCTGCTGAATGCTATCGACTTCCAGAACACTGAGACCATCACCAAGATGATCTACAACACCCAGGGAGTCCAGAAAGCAACATGGGGCGCTCTCGGTCTCAATAAGAACGGCGTGAGTGAGCTGGTCGGCGGCATTGCCGAGATCGATATCGCCTACGCAAAACTGTTTGCATACATCATCGTCAATCAGGACATGCTTGACGCAGGCCCTGCATGGGTTGACCGTTATGTCCGCGGCATCCTGACAGAGGCTCTCGGCCTTGGCGCAGAAGACGGCATCGTTGCCGGCACTGGTATCAATCAGCCTATCGGCATGATCAGCGACGGTACGACTGACAGCACAAGTCACGAGTACAATGCACAGACCCCTGCAGCTCTCACCGAGATCACTCCCACCACGATCGGAGACCTGGTCGGTGATATGGCAGTGACTCCCACCGGCAGACCCAGAAAGGTCAATGGTCTGATCTTTGTCTGCAATCCTGTAGATTATTACAAGAAGGTCATGCCCGCCACCACAGTCCAGGCTCCTGACGGAACATATCGTAATGACGTTTTCCCTGTTCCCTGCACGATCATCCAGTCCACTGCCATCAGCACCGGCAAGGCTGTTTTCGGCATCGGCAAGCAGTACTTCTACGGCATGGGCCTTCCCAAGGGTGGAAAACTCGAGTATGACGACAGCACACTGTTCCTGGAGGACATGAGGGCATACAAGATCAAGTTCATTGGCAACGGCCGCCCGAAGGATTTCAACTCCTTCAAGTATCTGGACATCAGCAACCTCAAGCCTCAGTACTTCCGCGTCAAGGAAGAGCAGTAATCTGATCAGGAGGTGAGGGGATGCCCGATTATTTTAACGAGATAAAAAACTATCTGGACATCACCTACCATGATACAGATACAGAGGACAAACTGAATGGTATCTGCACAAGAGCAGAGGCGTATCTGTCAAAAAGAGCTGGCAGGACGATCGAGTTTTCCATCGACATGGATGACAAAGATCTCCTTCAGCTTCTTTTTGATTGTGTCCGGTACATCTGGAGCGGATCACTTGACGAGTTTGCTGTGAATTATGCAGATGACCTGTTCATGCTGCGGGCAAACACGCATGCTGATACAGCAGAAGAGGAGAGTGATGGCTGATGAGGAAGATGAAGAACATCCGGAAAGGATATATAGACGGGATCATATCCGTCTATAAAAACAAGGATGAAAACCAGTCATCTTTCAATGCTGTGAAAAACGCCCTGGAAGAGTCAGACCTCATCCGGATCGAGAAGCTCCGGTACAATGTCGAGAGCAAAAGGGACAGTGATCTGTCTTTTGCAGAAGCACATGACAGGTCCCTGTCTCTCAAGATCAGCACTCCGCTCCGGAAGACAGTAGAAGCAGACCAGTATGCTATCACAAACGGCATACTGTATGCCCTGTATAACGTTGATTATGACGACCATGAGGAAAAGATGTTCCTGTATCTGGAGGAGGTGAGGAAGCTGTGAGCAGTGTTCTGGACAGGATAAGAGGCACGCTGGAAACAATGTGTCATGACCAGACAGTCCCGATGGAAGGTGTTTGGTATGGCGCCTGCAAAGAGAAGTCACTAAAGAAGTGGAACTATTTTGTTTTTAATCGCGCCAGAACGAGCAAAAACGGCAACACCAACAAGCGCGACCTGCAGACGTTTTATTATGTCCACATCATCCATGAGGATTACATCCCTGAGGGGTACGTTGAGAGCGTAGTCGAAGCGCTTGAGGCGCCTGATGAGTCCGGCACCAAGCTAAGGATAACCAATGAGGACATCCTGTATGACTACACCTTTAAGGGCTCGACAAACATGGTTGTAGAGATCGCGCACATTCCGATTTACCATCCCGAAAAGAGGTGCTGATATGTCAGAATGGTTCGCCCTGGAGGCTGACGCGCTCGATGACCTGACCTCGATGATGGAGCAGTACGGAGCAGGGGCCGGGCAGATTGTTGACGACATCCTGCACAATCAGGGCGCCCAACTGATCAAGGACCGCATTGCTCCGCTGATCCCGAGCTCCGGACGCACCTGGAAGGGCAAAGGCAGGTCCGCATCTGCAGCCATGCCGGCATCCTTCCAGCAGGATAATGCTCCGCAGTCGGTTACGATTGCTGCAAGAAATAAATACCACTATCTGTACTTCCCGGATGATGGCTCGAATACGGTCCACCATGCGGGAAATTTGCAGTTTATGAGGCGAGGGGCAGAGGACGCATCCGCGGAGATCATTGACCTCTGCCTCGGGAAGCTGACAGAGAATTTTTAAGGAGGATAAAAATGCCTAAAACATCCGCAGATGTGTACAGCATGTTTGAATGCGACCAGCTGGCTCTCAAGGTCGCTGGGGACACTGAATATACAAGAGATGACTGCGTCGGCAAGATCACGATCGAGCGTGAGACTAAGACCGTGACAAAGAAATGCCGCGGAGTCACAAAGAAGAGAAAGACCAAACCCACCGGCAACGGCACGATCACCGTGAGCCTGCACATCAAGCTTGCGCTCTATCGCAAGATCAATGCAATGACAAACAAGGGCCTGCAGCCCGGTGTATACGGCTTTTCAAACATTGAATCGCTCATGCCGGAGGTATCGATCGCCGCGAGGGTAATGGACGAGGATGACGAGCCTATGTTCCTTGGTTTCCCTCGGTGCAAGGTCGAGGAGATCAATTCCACCGAGATCGAGAACGGCGGCGAGGAAGTGGCAGAAGTCGAGATGAAGCTCTCTTACATGCCCGACGACAACGGCATCGGAGAATATCAGGCACTTGCCGCAGAACTGACCGGCGAGACCCTGACAAAAGATAACTGGATGACAACGTTCTCCAGCGCGGCCGTCCAGAAGGCCGAAACCGAGACCGAAGGCGAGTCCGAAGAGACAACACCCTGACAAAGGAGGTGAGCGGTAGTTGGCAATTTATAAGATCACAATGGAGGACGGTACGCAGGAGAATGTGACGCTGAGTATGGGAGCACTTGCGGAGCTCTCGCGCAGACAGCCTGAAATATATCAGCGCTACCGCTCTCTGTATAAAATCCTCGGCACCGGTCAGGATGTGGATGAGCTCGAGATGGCTGAACTGATCTACATCGCATACCGCGCCGCCAACAGCGGACGCGATGACTGCATGGACCTGAATACTTTCTTGAATACGATGACCGATAACCGTGAGGAGATTGGAAAGGTATTCATGCAGATCTTCGGAATGCAGGAAAAAAAACAGGGTTTCGTTCCGCCTTCCGCAAGGCCACGCGGGAAAAAACGCGGGCGGCGGTAAAGGTTCCTGATTTTCCACTTGAAACAATAGCAGATTACTACACATATTACTGCCTCATCATTGGCATCCCGGACAGGACGTTCTGGGAGTCAGATGAGGCTTTTTTAGACTCAGTCGCCGCAGATAAGACCGCTTATGACGGCTGGTTGGCATACGCGCAGAGGAAGGAGGTGGAGGCCCATGGCAAGTGCTAAGAATGAAGCAAAGATAAAATTCACTGCCGAGACCAGTGAATTTACATCTGCTATACAGTCCGCCAACTCGGAAATGTCCACTCTGCGCGCGGAGATGCGTCTTGCTGAGGCGTCGTTTAAGAATACAGGCGACGCTGCCGAGTATCAGAAGACAAAAACAGAGATCCTCGAGGCGCAACTGCAGGCAAATGCCGACAAGCAGGAGGCTCTGACGCAAAAGCTGGAAGCGGCAAAAGCCATTTATGGAGAAGACTCCGAAGAGGTGGCAAAGCTGGAGAGGGCTCTGATAAATGCGCAGACCGAGGAGCAGAAGCTGACCGGCGAGCTCCAGGGAGCAAACACGGGACTCGAAGAGCAGAAGGATGCGGCTGATCAGGCTGGTTCAAGCGTTGATGACATGGCGGAAATCCTAATCAACGCAGGAATAGCTGATAAGCTCTCGGAGATCGGCCAGGCGGCCTATGACATGGCTGCAGAATTTGACGACGCTTCCGCGGCAATCGTAGAAGGCACAGGAGCATCCGGAGAGGCCCTCGAGGGGTTGAATAAATCCGCACAGAATGCATTTGGGGCGATCAAGAATGCAGACTCTGACATCAACAGCGTCGCAAACACACTGGCGGAACTAAATACACGTTTTGGAGTTACAGGTGACGAAGCGGAAGATTTAACTGTAAAGATTGAAAACTTCGCACATCACACCGGGACAGATGGGACAAAGGCGGTCGACTCAATCGCAGACATCATGCACAGGTGGGGAATGGACATGGATGACGTGGACAGCCTGCTTGATGATCTGACCACAGCAAACCAGTCCTGTCAGATGTCGGTCGACGACCTGAGCGGATACCTGGCCGATAACAGCACACAGTTCCAAGAGCTGGGTTACAGCTCGGAAGAAGCTCTGGCTATGCTGATCGGCCTGTCCGACGGCGGCGCTAATGTCTCAACGGTCATGTCTGGACTGACAAAAGGCATTGCAAACATGTCCGCAGAGACGGACGACGTCCCGGGAGCATTCAGGTCTGCCATTGATGCGATCGAGGAATCCGGGAGCGTGTCGGAAGCCCTGCAGCAGCAGGTCGGAGATACCGGCAAGACAGTCGAAGAAATCTTTGGCAAAAAGGCGGCCCAGGAGCTGGCGACGAATATACAAAACGGGTCCTTTGCAATCGGCGACTGGACGAAGGTGCTGCAGGAAAACGACGGAGCACTGGAGTCCACAACTGAGAACGCGACGACCATGTCCGACTCGTGGCAGCAGGCGGCCAACAACGTGCAGATGGCTCTCATGTCTACATTCGCCCCGGCAATCCAGTCTGTTGTCACAGCAGTATCGGAGGTCGTCACAAAGGTCGCCCAGGTTGTACAGCAGTCGCCGGTACTGCAGGCAGTGGTCGTCGGAATAGCGACGGCTCTGGGGATTCTCGCGGCGGCTCTGGGAATATCTGCGCTGATAACGGTTGTGACAAAAGCGTTCGCCCTGCTTAATACGACGCTCTTGGCGAACCCGGTTTTTTTACTCATTACAGCAATCGCAGCATTGGTCGCCGGGCTGATATACGCATGGAACAACTGCGAGACGTTCCGCAATATCGTGACGGGCGCCTTTGAGGCAATCCGCACATTTGTCGTAAATGCTATAACGGCAATGCATGCGAAGATCACGGAAATTTTCAACAGAATCCGCACCGTGATCTCGAATGTCACAACAGCAATCAGATCAAAGGTGACCTCAATCTGGTCCAGCATCCGCAGTACCACGACTCAAACTTGGAATAATATCAAGTCTGGTATACAAAATGCTATCACCGGAGCCCGAAATATAGTCACAAATATCATAAATGCTATAAAGTCGAAGATGTCCTCGGTCTGGTCCAGCATCCGTTCTGCAACCTCTTCAGCTTGGAATCTTATTAAGACATCCATCACAAATCCGATATCAGCGGCGCGGACTACGGTGGCAAATATTTTTACGGCCATAAAGGACAAGATCAAGAGCACAATGGACGGAGCCAAGACTGCTGTCTCAAATGCCATCAGTGCTATTAAGTCCAAATTCAAATTTTCATGGAGCTTACCAAAACTCAAGTTGCCGCATATTTCAATCAGCGGAAAGTTTTCGATCAATCCGCCGTCAGTCCCGCACTTTAGTATCAGCTGGCACAGGCTTGGCGCGATCTTCAGCAAGGCAACGTTGATTCCTACGCTTGCCGGCATACATGGTGTTGGCGAGGCAGGACCGGAGGCTGTAAGCCCGATCAGTACGCTGCAGGATTATGTATCTCAGTCAGTGCGGGAGAACACCCCCACGATCGACTATGACCGTCTGGGAGCCAGCGTAGCACGCGCATGTGCCGGCATGGATATCCGCATGGAACTCAATCACAGAGAGCTCGGAAGAGTCGTCCGGGAGGTGGTTTGATGACACTGTATTACGAGTGCTCTGATGGCACGATCATCAATTTCATAAGCGACACCATCTCCCCGGAAGAGCCGGAGACACTGCTCCGGAACGAGTGGAATTATTCCACCATCTCCGGAGTCGGCGGCATTGCCCGTATCAAGAGATTTTATAAAGATGCGCAGGAATCCGAATTGAAACTGCAGATCCTCGCGGACAATGCGGAGCAGTATAACGATCTCATGCGGGAGATGCACAGGTGTTTTGAGCGGGATGTTCGCACACTGCAGCCGGGGAAGATTTGGTGGAATGATTTCTACAAAGAAATTTTTGTCGTCGAGGCTGAGTATGAGGAGTTCGAGGAGCTCATGGAGTCGGTCATCAAGAAGATCGGCATCCTTTCTGTAAGCCCTTACTGGACAAGAAAACATTCCTTCACCTATCCCGCACTAGTAGAGGTCGTCGGGACCCTTGACTATCCCTTTGACTATGGCTTTGACTTTGGCACCGGCTACGACTATGACAGGGCTGACGTTGTCGAGTTTTTGGACAATACCACAGTCTACGACAGCAACTTCGAACTCATCTTTTACGGTCCATGTGATAATCCACAGGTCGTTATAGGCGGGCATTATTACACGCTGTACACAGACCTTGCTACCGGTGAATATGCCACAGTCAACAGCCGGTCAAAGAAAATCCGGAAGTTCAGCAACAATGGACAGGAAGAAAACATCTTCTACACGAGGGATAAAAGCAGCTACATCTTCGAAAAGATCCCGAGCGGGCTGGTGCCGGTAAACAAGGGCCGGGGACTGGGCGTTGATATCATCCTGTATGACGAGAGAGGAGAGCCGGAATGGATTTAATCTATACAAATGCTTCCGGCGTCGACCAGGGCGTCCTGGAAGCCTACGACCTAGATATGGCATTCGGGAAGGACGAGAACAATTTCGAATGTACCGTAGACAGCAGCGATCACTGCTGTGAGCCCGGCTCGAAGATCTACGCGGTCGGGGAAGAATACGGAGGCGTAGTCGACTCCATCGCTGTTGATACAGAGAGCGAGCAGATCACCTACAAGGGCCGCACTTGGCACGGTGTGCTCGAGGGCAAAGTTATCTGCCCGGAAGAGGGACAGGATTATCTGGTCCTGTCCGGCGAGGCTAATCAGGTCCTCGCCCAGCTCATCCCGATGATAGATTCAGAGGACATTTTCCAGGCGTCCACAGCTGACAGCGGGATCGAGATACACGCCTATCAGATGCCCAGATACGTCTACGCATACACCGGCATCCGTGGGATGCTCAAGGCGGCAGGGGGCAAGCTGCACATAGAATGGAACGGCTCTCACGTAGAGCTGTCTGTCCTCCCTGCTATGGATTACTCACAGGATGAGGAATTTGACGCATCACAGACTAACTTTTCTCTGGAACAGCAGTACAATCCGGTCAATCACCTGATCTGCCTCGGACAGGGAGACCTTGCGGATCGTGCAGTCATACATGTTTTTTGTGATGAAAACGGCGGTGTACAGCCCTACGCCACCACCGAAACACCGATACAGGACAGTGATTATATCCTTGACACATCACAGCAGGTGCTTTTCGGCATTGATGAGGTTATGGAAAAACTGGATTATCCCTCCGCTGAGACAGTGATCAATTATGACCGGCTGACTTCACGGCCTGCAGACTGGTCCACAGACCCGACGAAATACTTCCGCCTCGACACAGACAGAGATGAGGTCAGCTATAAAGCTGTGGACTGGGTCACGATCGAGTACCTGGTGCAGAGGATACAGCCGTATGACTGGTCTGTGAATTTTGCCAGTTATTACACCAGATCGGGGGACAACTACTCCGCGGTGACCGGCGTCACAGCCTACACCCTCCAGACGGTAAAGCCCTCTGACTGGGCAAGTAAATATGCCGACTACTTCCGCAAAAACGGAAACAGCTACGTTGCGGTCGCTCCTGTCGTGACAGAGAGATATATCGCACAGGCCAGGCAGCCCAAAGACTGGTGGACTAATTACAAGGCATATTATTACTTTTACTCCGACGGAGTAACGACGGAATACAAAGAGACGGACGGTATCAATTACAACGTCTACAACCTGCAGACCAGACAGCCTACTGACTGGGCGGACCAGTATTCCAGCTACTACCGCAAATCCACGGCGGCAGAGCTCAAGAAGGAATCGTGGAAAACATACCGTCAGGTCGAGGCTGTCACGAAGAAGACCACCAACGCCAAAGGCCAGACGGTCACCATACAGATCGCTCCCAAATGGAAGGCGCGGACATATTACACCGCACAGCAGAAGGAGAAGGCGCCTGCATGGAATGCCGTGACGCGCTACACCTACAGCCGCACGGAATCAGCTCCCACATGGGCGGCTAATACTTTTTACACCAAAGAGGAAAACAGCGCTCCTGCATGGGCGGCGAGTACCTACTACACCAAAGTAGACCAGAAAGTCGCTCCCCCTTTTGGCTCAGAGCAATTCTTTCGGGCGGTCGAAGATCATTATGCGACACTGATCGAGAGTGCCCTGGAACGCATCGAGGAAGCACATGAATCCTCCTCGATGGAGATATCCCTGGAAGAATCAGACACGGTCTACGACATCGGCGACATCGTCGGTGTCCTTGAGCCGACTTCCGGCATCAGCGCCACACAGGAGATCGTCAAGAAGGTAATCAGGATCACTAACGACGACATAAAAGTTACTTACGAGGTTAAATAATATGGCAGCACATCTTGTTACAGGTTACGCAGGTCACGGTCATGTGACATCTGCAGACGAGGGCCTTTATAATGCCGGCGTGTGCGGACTGGACAGGTATGTCCTTAAAACGGGAACGAAATTTGCCTATACCGTTGAGACAAACAACTTGATCAGGATCGGCTCCGGCGGTCTGGTCGACCAGGGCAGATATATCAATATCCCGACTAATACCACAGTCGATGTCACCATCGAAAACGGCACACAGGGAAAGAAACGCTATGACCTCATTGTCATGCGCTACAGCAAGGATCAGACAACATCCGTCGAGACCGCCACAGTTATGGTAATCAAAGGGACAGAGACTTCAGGTACACCTGTACAGCCTGCCTGTATCACCGGAGATATCTTTGCAGGTGCTCTGCAGGATGATATTCCCCTGTACAGAGTCGCCCTGGACGGGCTCACGATCACCGGAGTAACCAAACTCTTCACCGAGATTTCACCGCTCGCAGACATTTCCTCGGTACTGGCAGAGTTCCGCTCGCAGATCCTTCTGGCAGCCTATCCTGTGGGATCTATTTACACATCCGTCAACGCGACAAGTCCCGCTACTCTTTTCGGCGGTGTGTGGGAGCGGATCGGCGGGCGCTTCCTGCTCGGTGCCGATTCCACCTATACTGCAGGATCCACGGGTGGAGAAGCTGCTCACACACTGACTGCCGCGGAAATGCCTGCCCATACGCACACCGGCCCGAACCACCAGCACTCAATCGGCAATCATGCGCACACAGTCCCTGCGCATGGACATACGGCGAGCTCATCAAGTGCGGGGGCTCACTCACACACAACACATCGCTGGCTTGCAGCAGGAGCTGGTACTGCGAGGTATGCGGCTCAGGGCGCAGCTGATACGCCAACGCAGGCAACAAGCTCAGCAGGCGCCCATACACATACCATCACGATTGGCAACAAGGAGGCTTTCAACACTACTTCAAACGGTGCCACAAATACCACCTGGGCGGGCACAGGCAACACCGGGAGTGCTGGCAGCAGTGGAGCACATAACAACATGCCGCCGTATCTCGCGGTATATGTATGGAAGCGGACAGCATAAAAGGAGGTATAGATTATGAGTGATACAACCTCTTGGGAATGGGTGGATGGATATGATAATACCACCTATTCCGACGATTCTATTTTTACTGTCGATTCACGGACTAAGAAGATCCAGACAATCACTGACCAGACACTGGTAGCAGGCGAGGACTGCTCCCAGCTGATCATGTTTGAGATGGACCGCTATTACGATGCTGTCGACTTGTCTGAAAAGCGCCTGCAGGTCATCTTCCAGGCTGAAAACGGCTACACTGACATCAACTCCGCTGTCTGCGTAAAACGCAGCGCCGACAAGCTCCGCTTCGGCTGGGTCGTCCCCGGCGAAGCCCTGACGGAGCCCGGCACACTTGCATTCAGCATTGAGGCTGTCGGCTCCAATTATGTCTGGAAGACACGCACCTGCGAGAATACCATCGAGGACGGCCTGAACGGTGAAGTTATCATCCCCGAGCCTACAGACCGGGCATGGTACATCGAGATCCAGAGCCAGTGCGCTACAGCTGTCGAGGCTGCCGCTGCGGCGCTGGCAAAGGTAGAAATCATTATCAACGGTATCGGAAACCCTACCACAGCCCGGACAGTCGCAGAGATGACAGATCCGGATGCGATCTACGTATACACCGGATCAGAGACAGGCTACACATACGGCAACTGGTATTATTACGATGGGACTGCATGGGTGTCCGGTGGAAAGTATGCAAGTACAGCGCTTGTTACTGATCGGACGCTCTCACAGAGCGGACAGGCGGCGGATGCTAAGGTGGTTGGGGATGTTGCGAAACTTAATTCCATTAGTTTTTTCACGGATAGCATGAAGAAAAGTGGAACATCGCACGGGATCAGTTATACATGGGATAGCGATAAAAAATCTTGCCATATAGTGGGTACGTCAGATGCAACATCATTTGTAAATCAGTATGCAAATTATACAGCGTTGCCCCCAGGTATGGTTGCTGGAGTAGATTATTATCTCAAATTAAGCGGTGCAACCAATGTCCAGTGCAGGATTTATAAAGTGGTTAATAGCCAATTAACACTCCTGTATGCTCCTACCTCTGATATGGTTATATCCATTCCAAGCGATGCAGAGGGACTTGTTATCAGATTTTGGTGTGCTGCAAATACGACAGTCGATGAAACTGTTGAATTGCATATATTAAATGCCAAAACCAATAAAGACCTTACTGATGAGATGGATTTAATATCCACTAACGGCGATTTGTTAGTGGATAACCTGTTCACAATTTATACTACAAGCACGGCAAACAGCCGGATGCACTTTGAGCAGGATGCGCTTAATGGTGTGTATGTTAAAATCCTTGATACTCAGTTTTTAAGAGGTCAGATTGATAAAAATATTGCATGGAATAGCATTTCTATTGAAAAGGTGGCTTCTCCAAGTGGAGTTGAAAACTGCATTTTTATTCCACTAAATTCTTCATTTGTATATGATTTGAGTGATAATACATGCAAGATTATCGTGACCAATAAAAATCTTAATAGTAATTATATCGAATTGTTTACCGTTTCAAGAAGGAATGGAATGGCAGATATTGTCAGCGGAAAAGGGTTACATCTTTATCAGGCATGGATGCAATATATGAAAGGCGAGACTCTCCCCTCATATTGGTCGGCGTATATGTCCGCCAAAATCGCTGAAATACAGGAAAAAGATACCACAATAGGGAATCATGGCGATAGTTTTGTGTTTATCACAGATGTGCACTGGAATGGGAATGCTAAAAATTCACCTGCATTAATACATGACGTATTAGACAATTCGGATGTAAGCAAAGTTTTCCATGGCGGGGATATTGTAAACGACGATGCCACAAGACTGCTTGCACTTGCAGAAATGCGTGATTTTTTGTATAGGTTCAAAGACGTTGACTTTACCACGATCACAGGCAACCATGACTGGAATGATAACGGAAAGACAGACAGCGATCCAACAAAGTATCTTTCCAATGATGATGTTTACAGTGTAATGTTCAAATTCAATGAACGAGTGATTGATACTGAAGGAAAACGATATTTTTATAAAGATAACGTCACACAGAAAATCAGATACATTTTTATTGACACAGGTCATACAAGAGCCTTATTCGCCGGTGATACTGAACAGCAGACATGGCTTGCTGATATTCTCACTGCAACAGAAAGCGGTTGGAAAATTGTAATATTCACGCATATGTACTGGGGGTCTCTCGACAGTAGCAATGTACCCGTTTTAATGGGCGGTGGGACTACACTTAATAACATAATCGACACTGTATATTCCGAGATGCAAGCAGAAATCATTGCTCTTGTAATTGGACATACACATTATGATTATGCCGAAAAATCGCCACAGGGATTTTGGAGAATTGCCACTGGAACAGATGACTATGCAAGGTCAGACCTTCCCATATCTCCAACGATGACTAAAGGCACTACAACAGAGCAACTGTTTGACGTGTATCATATTGATACATTAAACAAAAAGATTTATTTAACGAGAGTAGGCGCAGGAGAAAATAGGGTGTTTTCATACGGTACGACATAAGGAGGCACGCATGACTCAAATCATCATCGGCACTACGCCGACTATCACATATAAATTCAAGACCGTCTCCCCGTCCGATTTCCGTGTTTTTGATACGCTGTATGGAACAGAATAATCCGCACGCTTATGAGAAAGGACTGATATGCTGACATACTGCTTTGAGAGCGCATACGTTGCAAGGACGCTTGCGAGATGCCGAAAAAATGACCTTACCGTGGTAGATACGGAAGGACATGAAAAAGCCGTCCGTGAAGCCGTGAAGCGTGGCGTGTGGGTATACGGATACAAATAACCAAAGGACAGATCACAATGGTCTGTCCTTCTTTTATGGAGAAATTACCAAATGAATTATATTCCTTGGATTATCAGTTTCTGTTCCCTGATCGTTGCTATTTTGTCTTTGGCTCATACAAGTAACAAAGACAGAACTAACGAGATCAGGGAAGACACGGAAAAGTTTGACGGTATTGAAAAATCATTACTGAAAGCCAACATTAAGTTGGATCAGGTGTGTTCCACAACAACAGAAACGCGGGCGGATATCAAGTCACTGAACACCGATCTGAAGAACATGGACACAAGAGTAGTTGTTCTGGAACGTGATATGAAGACAGCGTTCAACGCTATTGCAGAATTGAAAAGGAAGGTGAATCATGAAGATTAACTGGAAAGTAAGAATCAAAAATAAGCTGTTCTGGCTTGCCTTCATTCCTGCAGTCCTGACGCTGATCAGAGCCATTGCAGCGCTCTTTGGCTATCAGATCGAGACGGAAGCCATCGGCGCACAGCTGACCACCATCGTCGAGGCACTCTTCTCGGTGTTGGTGATACTCGGAGTCGTCGTTGATCCCACCACAAAGGGGGTATCCGACTCGGAGCGGGCGCAGGGGTACGAAGAACCCAACTAAATAATTAATAACCACAGGCTGGGAGTCGTAAGGCTCTCAGCTTTTTTCGTATGAAAGGAGAATCGAATGTCAAAAACAGTAATCGACCTTTCGAAATTCAATCCCGTTGATGATTGGAACACAGTAAAAGCCGCTGTTGACGCAGTCATCCTGCGTCTTGGCTATCGCGGTGCCCATACCGGCACGATTACCTATGATCCTAAGTATCAGGAGTACATGGATGCGTGCCAGAAGCATGGAATCCCGGTGATGATCTATTTCTTCCCGTGTTCCATATCCACGGCAGAGGCAGAGGCGGAAGCAAATTTTATCATCGCCGCGGCGAAGAAGGTCAATCTCTGCGGCCCGATATGGCTCGATTCCGAGGTGGTGTATCAGGATCATTCCGGAAGATCCGACAATCTGAACAAAGGAGACCGTACGAAGTACCTCAATGTCATCCTCAAGGCGCTCCGGGCGGCGGGTTATGACTGCGGTGTTTATGCATCCACGTCATGGTTTAAAAACTGCCTCAATGACAGCGACCTCGTTGACTGCCGGCGTTGGGTGGCGGACTGGGCGAGTAAGTGCTCATATACTACCTTTGAGTATGCAATGTGGCAGTATACCTCTAAAGGATCTATCCCGGGCATCACTGGAAATGTTGATATCTCTGAGTGCTATCTGCATCTGGATGCATCCGGACAGACGGAGGCAGTAAAGGCAGGAGTCACGCGCCAGGATGTCGTAGACCAGATCTGCAGCTGGGAAGGCTACAGCGAGGCGAATGGAAAGCACAAGCTGATCGTCGATATCTACAATTATTACCTGCCGACTGCGGTGAAAACAGGAACACTGAATTATAAGGTTACTTATAATGATGCATGGTGCGCAACTGCTGCCAGCGCGGCATACATCCAGGCAGGATGCCCGGAGCTGTTCCCAATCGAATGCGGGTGCCCCAGGAATATCAATCTGGCTAAAAAGATGGGAATCTGGCAGGAGGCGGACAACTACGTTCCTGATCCGGCCGATGCGGTCCTGTATGATTGGCAGGACTCCGGATCCGGAGACAACCAGGGCACGCCTGATCACATCGGCATCGTAATATCTGTAGACAAGGCTGCCGGCACATTTGTTGTCATGGAAGGCAATACAGGTAATGGCGTTGTCGGTCGCAGGAACATGAAGATCAACGGCAAGTACATTCGAGGCTTCATAACTCCCAGATTTTCAACCTCTACAAATGCCAAAACAGTCGAGAAAAAAGCGGCAGTGACCATCAGCGCATCCGCAAAGTCATCTGGCGGCTATGAGATCAGTGGCACAGGAACACCTTCGAAAAAGGTAGTCAAGACCGGCCTGCTGAAGAAAAACCAGAAAGTGACAGCCAGACGTCAGCCGATCGTATCCGGCACACCCTGCAGTTTTTCGCCGGTGTCAGGTCTGACACGCATCGATGTCTGTGACTACATCATGGACAAGACTGGCACAAAATGGGCATACTGCCGTGTCAACGGCTTATATGGATATATTCTCTACACTTCGATCAGAGACTATCTGCGCACGGGCGGTCAGGATATTGCAAAAGTAGCTGAGTGGGTGATCGCGGACGATTTCGGGACCAAGGACACCCGCAGGGACGCGCTGGAAGCTCTTGGATACGATTATGATGAGGTGCAGCGGGTCGTCACTGCGATTATGAAAAAGAGGCAGGCAGACGCCTCGAGCGGGCATCCGCATATCAGGATCTGGGGAATCAGCCCGTTCTTTTATGGGGACCGCGGCGAGCGCCTTTTCGGGGCATCTGTTGCCATCATTCAATATGATGCAGACGAGAAACCGCAGTATACTGTCCTGATCGACTCCGGCATTGTGAAGGATGAGGGGAAACTGAAACCTCCGATTGTAAGCAAACTGAAAGCTGCCGGTATCACACAGATTGACGCGCTGATCCTGTCACATCCACATGGCGATCATTACGGGATGTTTACGGACATCTTTAAAAACTTCAAAGTGAAAAACCTGTATCTGCCGCCGTATGGAGGCCTGCAGTCCCTCAAACTGACAAGCTATGTAAACGCGACCAAGAGCCAGGAAGAGAAGGCAAAGAAATACGGCGCAGGGTGCACGTATTTGAAACCCGGAGCAGATTTCCAGGTAGGCAAGATCAAGTGTGAATGTCTGTTCCAGGCAGACTACAAGAAGCTGAAGCACACAGATGGCCATGAGGCGGTCAATTCCCTGTCGATCTATACGCGCTTCACTCTCGATAATATCTGGAGGCTGCACAACGCAGGAGACGCCGAAAATGATGCCAACAACCTGTTTGTGGATGCGGTCGATGATACTCAGGCTGATGCCATGTTCTTCCACTGGCATGGTGACGGGGGTGCAAATAATGATAATCTGATGAAAGCGGTCAGGCCGAAGGTCGCGATATCAAATTATCATCACAAAGAGAAGAGCGGAGGCAGAGACATTGCGCGGAAGAGGGCGGAAGCTGTCGGCGCTGTTGTCGCGAGAAACTGGGAAAATGGTGATGTGTATCTGGATATCCGCGGCGGTGAGATGAAACTGAGCTGTGAAAAAGGAAATCTCTCCGGAACATGGAAGAAAGACAAAGACCGCGATGGGAAGCCAATCACGGCAGAGGGAGCTCCGGCATACAAAGTATGCCTCACCACAAAAGCTAAACCCGTGAAAGGCTCCGGCCTGCTGGCAATCGAGCCGGAAGATTATACGCTGGCGGAAATCAAAGCATTAAAGACTGCCGGCTATAAGGTCCTGGGATACCTCAGTGTTGGATCTGTTTCCAATGAGCGCTCATATTATAAGAAACTGGAAAAGTATACACTGGGAGCACTCGCTGATTGGGAGCATGAGAGATACCTTGACGTGTGTGCTCCGGAGGTGCAGAAGTGGGCCGTTGCACGAGGCAAGGAGATCATTGCTGCCGGCTGTGATGGCGTATGGGTTGATAATCTGGATGTATATGAAGAATACACATCTGACGCAGCATATAAAGGAATCACGACGATTCTGCAGGAACTGTACACTCTTGGATACGTGATGATAAACGGCGGAATCAAGTACATGACCAGAGCAATGTCCGCAAATGTGCAGGTCGCCGATGCCGTCACCCAGGAGGAAGTATTTACTCGGATCACAGACTACAAAGAGCCTGGAGTATTTGCGGCGCAGACATCTGCACAGAGTACAGAGTATCAAAAGTACATTGCTAAAGTGCTTAATAAAAAAATGTCTGCATTCCTGTTGGAGTACACGACTGATGAAAAACTGATCAAAAAGATCAAAGACTATTGTGCAGCTTCCGGAGCTGGTTATTATATTTCCGGGAATGTAAACCTCTAAGAGCATAGAGTGAGTCTGGCGCCAGACCACTATGCATTTGTTTCCGGTTATGCTCGTTAGATACCCGATAGTGACGTGATAGTAACATCGTGCTGTCTGACGTGCATAACATAAGGAAACCAATTATCCTGCAATTATCCAAGCGATAATTTTCAGACCAAAATATCAACAAGAATCACACACAAGACCCGCAGAAACACTGGATTTCTGCGGGTTCTTTTTATTTCCACTTCTTTTGCATTGTTTAGAAAATCTGCTCATTAGTAACAAGATAGTAACACATTAGTAACAGCGTTTTATAGGTCTTCCGTAAGACTTCCGGAGTCTTCCGTAAGATGCCGGATGATGGCTTTCCTGACCTCCAGTTTTGTCCTGCAGTGCAGAATCGCCCCGTCTCTGAAGGTGATATCATAACCATCGTGCATGTTGCCTCGTATACCTGAGAGCATGGTCCTGTGTTTCTCTGCAATCTGCATTGTGTCAAACATGCCTTCCTGATCACGGCGCACAAGGTCCTGGACGTAGGAGCTGACGGACATCCCTCTGTCTTTCGCCAGGGAAGCGATAACCTGCTTCATCCCTTTGGGTACCGCCAGCTCGATCCGGTCATAGTGCGCTGCCTTATGCCGATTCTTGTATGCGGTATTCATATCTTGTTTAT
>CACZXG010000035.1 GCA_902785055.1 uncultured Lachnospiraceae bacterium | reverse complement strand
TTGCATGCGCTCTGGCAGGAAGTCTGGCACTCGCCGCAGCCGCCGTTCTGAGCGCTCTTAGCCATATCACGGGTATTCAGTGTCTGAATGTGCTTCATAGTTATATCCTTCTTTCTGACGTTGTTATGATCAATGCTATGTCTATAATACTAACGCACCTCTTCTTTTGTCAAGGCGTCACTCCTCGAGGCAGACGATCAGCCTGCGGTCATCCGAATAGGTATGGTGTATTTTGTTTCCATCCGACTCCGCTCTCAGGATCGCCTTGATATGCTGCGCTGTGATATACTCTCCGGGCGCAAGGATCGGGATTCCCGGGGGATACGCGTACAGGTATTCTCCACAGATCCTTCCTATGCATTCCTTTAGAGGGACCATCTCGCGAGGGCAGCCTGCTGCTTTGAGGATGCTGCAGGCTGTACGGACTTTAGGGATCTCCAGAGGTTCCCTTTTCTTCAGTTCCTCTTCTGCACTGCTGCACAGGACAATGTCCATGCTCCTGAGGGCCTCAAACAGTCTTGTAAAATTCTCCTCACTGTCACCGGGTCCGGTCATGGCGAGGACATTCATACCGCTGCTCATCTCGGTCTCGATTCCGTACCTGCTGCTCAATATCTGCGCCGCTCTGCTGCCTCTCATATTTCCGTTCCGGAAACTGATCAGTATTTTGCTCCGGTCCCGTAATGACGGCTCTTTGGTCCTTCTGCGCTTTGTGTCCTCATTAAGCACCTTTATACTGCCAAAAGTCTCAGTGTTTCTGTAGAAACGGTCCAGGTTCTCTCTCCACCTGCCGAACAGCTCCTCTCCCTCTTTGCGGAGGAGTCCGACGCAGCTGTCAATGGAGATCATAAGCGGATAGGAAGGAGAACTTGTCTCAAAGATGCCCAGCTGCCTCTCGACCTCCCTCTCCTCCACAAGATTACCCTGCAGATGAAGTACAGCTGTCTGAGTCAGCGAAGGCAGTGTCTTGTGCAGGCTCTGTACAACCAGGTCAGCCCCGCACTTCACTGCTCCGTCGGGAAAACCGCCCTCCTCGAAAAGTCCCAGATGCGCGCCGTGCGCCTCGTCGACGATCAGCGGTATCCCCGCTTCTGTGCAAATATCCGCTATTCCCCGTATATCCGAGATAATGCCCTCGTATGTCGGGGATGTAAGTATGACCGCCGAACTGTAGGGATGACTCTTCACCGCCGAAGCTATCTGTTCCGGAGTGATCGCTTTACATATTTCATACTCGCGGTCCTGGTCCGGAACGATCCAGTGTACCTTATAGCCGCCCAGCTCAATCGCGTGAAAAACTGATCTGTGGCAGTTGCGCGCTGCTATGATCTCACTCCCGAAAGGCGCTGCTGCTCTGATCGCCGCCAGCAGACCGCAAGTGCTTCCCCCTACCAGAAACCAGGTGCGCCTGCTGCCCCACAGTTCCGCCGCACGCTCCATTGCTTCCGCTAAAATGCCGGACGCGTCATGGAGGTCGTCCGCACCTTCGATCTCAGTGATGTCCAAGTCATAGGGGAGAGCGTCTGATGGCCTGAGTCCCCTCTTATGCCCGGGCATGTGCATAGGAATAGTGCGTGCAGCAAGTCTCTCAACTTCTTCCTGCAGCGTCCTTATTCCCTTCGAAGTTCTGTACATAGCATCTTTGTCCATTCGGCGTCTCCTCCGACCGTGAAGAAAAATGATAAAAAAGCTGCCGCTGTTAAGCGGCAGCAGAGAGTTTCTCAGATATCACGATGCCGCAAAGGCATCAGTCATTGTATCAAAGCTGAGATGTGCAGTGAGGGCATCTTGTTGCCTCGATCGCGATCTCGCTCTTGCAGTAAGGGCAGATCTTAGTTGTAGGCGCTGCGGGAGCCTCTTCAGGCTTCTTGCCAAGAGATGCGGCTTTGTTCATAGCCTTAATGATGCTGAACAGAATGAAGGCCATGATCAGGAAACTGATTACCGCGTTAATGAAATTGCCGATTCCCAGAGCAGCTTCTCCTACCAGCGGAATTGTCCAGGCACTGAAATCCATGCTTACGAAGCAGCCCAGCAGAGGATTGATGATATCGGCTACCAGTGAATTCACGATTGCCGTGAAAGCTCCGCCGATGATGATACCAACTGCCATGTCCATAACATTGCCGCGGGAGATGAACTCTTTGAACTCTTTCATAAATGCTTTCATAATAGTACCTCTTTTCTTTAGAAAATAAATTTACTATATTTTAGCAGATTTGCCCGCCACATCAATACCGAGTTTTATATTTTTTTTATGAACAGATCATTTTCTGTTTATATATTCTCGAGCTCGTGCAGCCCTTTGACAGTGGCGTCAAAAGCTGTTTCCACTGCAGGCATCTCAGCGGATGCGCTCTCATAGTCCCCTTCACGCAGCATTTCCGTGATTCCGCACACCGGCTCGTATAGTCCGGTAAACCCGAGATTCAGGCAGACGCCTTTGAGGGTATGGGCAGCCTGAAACCCTTTTTCACAGTCCTTATCGCGCATTGCGGCACGAAGTTCCTCCATACTGCAGTCATTTAAAAACAGCAGGGCAAACCTTCTGATCCTGGCATCCGTCAGGAACCGTCTCTTTACGTCCTCATAATCTCCGTTCATTATCTCATAGCAATTTTTGACGTTCATACACTTCCACTTCTCTTCCTGTGTATCCCGCAGATTACGTACTGAATACATTGTTTAATCCACATATTCGTTAATGATCTCGTTAAAGTCCTGCACGGTCGGCGAAGGTTCATAGTCTTCCTGATCAAATAACGTCTGATGAAGCTTTCTGACATTAGTTGTCAGATAGTAGGGAACCACACACGACTCTCCGTTTACAGTGGCGAAGATCCTGTCTTCTTCCGTAGGAAACCCGGTGCTTTCGGTGATGTCCATCATCCTGGCTCTCAGGATGAAAAGCATAAGTTCACCGGAACTGAGCGATGTAGCAGTTCTTCCCATTACGGCGCCTGCCGCAGCGGCAAGCCTGAGAGGATTGGCCTTTCTGGCCTTTTCCATCGTCAGCATCAGAACTGTTCTCTGCCGCTCGGCTCTTCTGAAATCATCTCCTGCAGTATATCTGATCCTGCAATACGCAGTCGCCTGGATCCCGCTAAGATGCTGCATTCCCCAGTCTGTCACTTCATCGTACTCTGTGCCGATCTCGTAGTACATGTCATCCATGTAACTGTTCATGTACTCCATTTCTTCCTCGGTAATCTCAAGATCGATCCCGCCGAGCGCGTCGATGGTCTCCGCCAGTCCCTCAAATCCGACAGTAACAAAGTCGGTGATGTTGAGGTCAAGATTGGCATTGAGCATCGCGACGGCCTGCTGGGGCCCTCCAAAAGCATACGCCGCGTTGCACTTTCGGAAATCTCCGCCTCCAATATTAAGGAGAGTATCCCTGTACACGGAAACCAGACGGGTCTCTCCTGTCTTTTTATTGATCGAGCAGATCATGATCGTATCGCTCCGGTTATCTCCGCTGAGCAGATCCTGATCCCTTGAGTCCACACCGAACAGTGCTATGTTCTGGTATCCCGCCATGACGCGGTCATCCTGTACCTGCGGACTTATACTGCTCTCAAGCGCGTTTTCCAGATCTACGGAATCCACTGTCTGAAGGAGAGATCGCATATAGATAAGGAACGCGCCTGAAAGTGCGATGATCAAAACAAAGAGAAACAGGAAGAAGTTCCGAATGGGATGCTTCTTTTTCTTTCTTCTCTCGTAGCTGCGCCATCTCTTTTCCTCTTCTCTTATGCGCTCCTCTTCCACCTTCCTGCTTTTTCTCCGCTCGTATTCGGCGCTCTGACGCCGCTCGTTTTCCTCTTCGATCCGCGTCTTCCGGGCTCTGATCCCTTCCCGCTCCTCTCTGAGTCTTGCGTACTCCTCGTAGTCCTCTTCTTCCCCTATCCTTTCTTCGATCAGAATATCATTTTCAATATCTTTTCTGTTTTTTGCCATATAGAATCCTCATAACTACCGGATCAGTTCCAACCCGTTCGCCTCACACCATCGCTTTGCGAACTCACTGTACACTTCATCCCGGTAATTGTACCAGGCTATGAGCAGTCTCTCCTCCCTGAGAACATTTTCGAATTCTGCCACTCCTTCCGCGTCGGCAGCGCCGACCATCTTTTTCTTCAATTCGGAGTTCGGAACAGCTTCCAGGAATCCTTTCATAACTTTCCGTCTGCCTTCTTCTCCGATCTGCGGGAGCTTTATAAAGCTGTCAGCATGCTTTCTGACATCCTCCTCGGAGGAGATCCCGTTCACCGCCTTGCCATAGATCATCCCGCCCGCAAACATAAGAACAGTCTCCAGAGGGATATAGTAATAATAGGCCGCCTCAAACGGAAAGGAGAAAGACTGCATCACATCGTCCAGTCTGATTTTCATTTTTATTCCTCTTTTTTCTTTAATTACCTATAGTGTTTCAAAGTTGTCATTCTGTCAAGACTGTTTTTCCCGCCGCAATTGTAAAGTTTCCCGATAACTGTTAAAATTCATTCAGTACTTAACCGGGCTATCGTAAGCCGTCGGCTCCTTTTGGCAGCTTAATCGGCAGTATGATCTCCAAACAGAGGTATTACAATGCGCAAGATTATTTATAATTTTCTGATCATAGTTTTTTCAGCGATCATCGCCTTCAGCGGCTATCGTCTCTATACGATCTTCCACGAGTATCACGAAGGGGAGAAACAGTATGAGGAGACTGCTGCCAATTATGTCAAGACGCCGGATAAGACGGAGGTCCCTGAGGTCCCTGTCGATCCCATGACAATCTGTCCGATCTCTGTAGATTTCGACAGTCTGATCGCGGAGAATCCCGATGTGGTCGGCTGGATCTACAGCGACGGCACGCAGATCAATTATCCTGTTCTGCGCGGCGAGAGTAATGATACCTATATCCACACTATGATCAACGGACAGTATAATTCTGCCGGCAGTATTTTCATGGATTTCCGCAACAATCCCGATCTGTCGGATATCAATACCATCATCTACGGACATCATATGAAGAACGGATCCATGTTCGCTTCGCTTCATCAGTATGTCCATCAGGATTACTATGATGAGCACAAGTACATGTGGTACCTGACACCTGATCATATCTACAGGCTGGATGTGCTGGCCGGTTACGTCGGCAGCGCTGAGGCTGAGATCTACACGATCTTTATCGATCAGGAAGAACTTGACAGCTATCTGTCCTTTGCAGAGCGCAAGTCCACCTTCACCCCCGATCATAAAGCCGAAGATATTAACGGTATCATTGCTCTCTCCACATGTTCCTATGAGTATGACGATGCCAGATATGTGCTTGTCTGTGTTCCCGTCATGATCGACTGACAGATCAGCTGTCCATCCTGAATCCGTTTGAAGACACTGTGGCGATCAGAGTGCCGAGTTCATCCGTGATCTCTGCGGCATAAAAGCTTGTCCGCCTTCCTTTGCGGACAGCCCGGGCTTCCGCAGTCAGATACTTCCCCTTGGCCGGCGTCAGAAAATTGATCTGGCTCGATAAGGTAAATGTGATCGGCGCATCGCCGGCGTCCGGGTTGGATGCCACTGCGAAGGCGAAATCTGCCATCGTGTAGTAAACTGCTCCCATCACCCGGTTTCCCGCATTCATGTGGCCTTCATGGACTGCCAGCCCGACTTTGGCGTATCCGTCCTGTGCCTCCAGGATTTCAATGCCGGTGGTCGCTGTGGCGTACCGGTCATGGCTGAAGAATTCTCTGAGTTCCTCCAGGCTTTTCATGGCTGTACTGGCTCCTCTCTTAGCACAATGCTTATATATGGTTTACGGGGATCTGCCTGCAGATCCCCGTTTTTTATCTGATCGGCTCAAATTCCCTGCTTAATTTCAAACAACATGGCCGAGAACGCAGGTATTTCGATCTTACCGCCCCCGATTCCTCTTGCCTTGATCTTCTTTTTGCGAGCGGGTTTTTTAACAGTTCCGCTGAAAACCTCCCAGTCAGAATGGAGGATCAGCGTCAGCGTCTCATCCTGCTCCGGCGTATACACATATTCGTGGCTTTCATTCGAGAAATTGAAGAACGCGGCGACAGAAGACGATATGCCGTTTCTGCGTATGCCGTATACATTATTCTGCATATCATTGATCGCGATCCACCTGAATCCGTCCGGATCGTAGTCCCGCTCATAGAGAGCCGGTTCCTCTGCGTATACCTTGTTAAGTTCCATTATATACCGATGGAAACTGTCATGGAGCGGGTATTTGAGAAGGAAATAATCCGGTTCCTTCGTCTCATCCCACTCGCGGATCATAGCGATCTCATTTCCCATAAAGTTCAGTTTCTTACCGGGGTGCACAGCCATATACATGTAAAGAGCCCTGCACTGCGGGAATTTCATCTCATAATCGCCAAAGATCTTGTCTATGACAGTCTTCTTGCCATGCACGACTTCATCGTGGGAAAGCGGGAGCAGATGTCTCTCATTATAAAAGTAGAACATCGAGAATGTAAGCCTCTGGGCAAATGAGACCCTCTCCCCTGACTGCTTCATGAAGTAATCCAGCGTGTCATTCATCCAGCCAAGATCCCACTTGTAGTCAAATCCGAGTCCGCCCTGATCAACAGGCTTTGTGCAGCCGGGGAAAGAAGTGGAATCCTCCGCGATCAGCATCGCGGTGGGATGCAGCTGATGCAGTCCGAAATTCATTCTCTTGAGGAAATTGAGATTAAAATCATTGACGCCGCGGCTCTCATTTCCCATCCAATAGATCAAACGGCTGACCGCGTCCATTCTCAGACCGTCAAAGTGATATTCCGTGAGCCAGTAATTGGCTGCGGACTGCATAAAGCAGGCAACTTCTCTTCTGGAGAACAGGAAATTGCAGCTCCCCCACTCGCTGTCGGAGACATCAGATGCCGGGTACTCATAAAGCTCTGATCCGTCATAATGTCTGAGCGCATAGTAATCCATTGCAAAATGGGCGGGCACAAAGTCAATGATCGCCCCTAAACCCGCCAGATGCAGACTGTTTACCAGTTTCTGAAGCTGCTGGGCAGTTCCGTACCTTGCTGTCGGCGCGAAGAATCCGGTGTTCTGATATCCCCAGCTGCCATCGAAGGGGTGCTCGGACAGAGGCATGAATTCAACATGCGTGTAGTGGTTCTCCTTCAGGTATGCGATGAGGTCCTCTGCGATCTCGTCGTACTGATACCATCCCTCTTCTACTTTCCTGTCAGGATCGTCCTGCCTGTCCGCATCCTTTCTCTTCCACGAGCCCAGGTGCAGTTCATAAATGTTGAGCGGCCTGTCAAAATTCCGCGTGCGGCTCTTCATCCACTTCTGGTCAGTAAAACTGAATTCATCGAGATCTCTTACGATCGACGCGAAGTTCGGCCTCAGTTCCATTCCAAACCCATAGGGGTCGCAGTGTTCCACCCTGCCGTTTCTGCCGTAAATGACATATTTGTACATCTGACCGGCCTTGGCGCCCTTTACTCTGATCTCATAGAACTGAGCGCGCTCTGCCTGCGTCATTTCCTCTTCTTGCCAGCCGTTGAATTCACCGATGATCGCCACACGCTCCGCCTGGGGTGCGAAGGTCCTGAAAACCACTCCGTCCTTCTCAATATGTGCGCCCAGGTATCTGTACGCGTCATAGATCTCACCCATGTAGAATTTTTGAAAGTCCATGATTCCTCCTATTGTTCGTCTTCTCTCTCTTCGATGTCTTCAGAATCTTGATCACTCTCCTGCATTTTTTTTGCTATGTCCAGGATTTCCTGTGCGTTGTCCACAGTAACGCTCACATAGTCGCTGATCATTTCCGTCCCCTGGTCAGCCCCGGCTCCTTTGAGGAAAGCAAGGACAGTGTTGGAGGCATTCTGGGACTGATCCATGAAATCATTGAAGAAAGTGCTGTAAATATTCCCTGCAGCGGCTTCCTCCAGGCTCTCAGTGTGGGCGTCAAAGCCCATGATCAGAACATCGTGCCCGACACGCCTCTTTTCATCGCTTATGCCATTCAGAGCGCCAAGCGCCTGCGTGTCATCGGCGCACAGAATGAGATCCAGTTCCTTTCCGTAGTCCGACATCCATTCGACGACCTGTTCCATAGAAGATTCCAGATCCGTGCCTCTGTATGCGTCCTCCTCATCAGCCGTAAGCTCCGTAAAAGAAACCCCCAGCTCTTCCAGTTTTTTCAGGGTATCGGCGTTGATCTGATCTCCGGCCTTCTCTTCTCCGGTATAAAGAACTGCAATACCGATCTCCCCGTCCTCGTCAAAGTCAGCTTTTTCAAGCCCAAGGCTTTCGATGAGTTCCGCTCTCTTTGCCGCTGACTGCGCAAAGGTGCTCCCCACACTGGCAATCCTCCAGTCCTTGTCCTTCCATCTGGCGACCTCTTTCTCTCCGGGACTCGTGCCAAAATAGAGTACCGGAATGCCGGCCTTTACTGCCGCGTCCGTTATACCCGGAGCATTATTCTCATCGGCGTTTCCGACCATGAGAACGCTGCAGCCGCTGCTGATCAGCGTCCGGGCGCTGTCAGCCAGTTCCTCTGCAGAACATCCCGTCTTCCTGATATTGTCTTCCGGTATTCCCGCCGAGACCAGATTTGCCTGAACCTTGTTCAGAAAGAAAGATGTGAACTCACTGTTATCCTCCGCATACGCAATACCGATTTGCGCATCTGCCGGCAGAATGACAGGGTTTTCTTCCTTTTTCTCTTCTTTTTTCTCTTCCTGTGTCGTGCCTGAGCCTGATACGTCCTTGTCTTCAGTTTTTGAAGAACATCCTGTGATCAGGAGGACACAGATGATCCCTGTCAGGATCATCGCGATGATCTTCCTGTTCATACTAAATCCTTTCTGCTAAGCTGTTATTTTCAGTCTATACTCCACTATTATACCTTTAAACAGCGTGTTTTCCTAGTTCCATCTTCTTCTTCCAATCCAGCAGGATGCTCCTGCCAGACTGACCGCCAGCCATGGGGTGCATCTTCGTGCAAGCCCGAGATGCGCCCCCCGGCTTATCGCACAAACAAAAAGGGCCGCACAAGGCGGCCACTTTGATACTTCTATAATCCTATACTCATCAGTGAAGTTCGTTAGCTCTGTCGTAGTGCTTGCCGCCCCAGTAGATGCGGGACGCGACTTCCGCCTTCTCAGGAAGCTGTACGCCTTCCATGACATACTTGAGGAACTCCTCATATCCGGTCCTGTCCACGATGTAACCGACGTGCTCCTTGCCTTCAAGGGCGTTCTTGTCAATATACTCCTCGACATACGCGTAGCAGTTCTTGACGATCTTAAGGATGCTCTCCTCGTCTGCCCAGCGGATAAAGTCCTCTGCCAGACGGGGGTTCTTCTTGCCTGTACGGCCCATGATGACGACGCGGAAATAGTGCTCTTTGCTTCTTGTCCACGCGCGGGTCGGGCAGTAATAGACGCAGACGCCGCAGCCTACGCAGAGGTTGGGGTCTCTTACAACCTTGCCGTTCACCAGCTGCAGGGCACCGGTAGAACGGATCTTGCAATACTTGACACACTGCTCGCAGCCTACGCAGCGGTTCGGGTCATACTGGGGCTCAGTCATACCGATGATGCCGAAGTCGTCCATGCGGACCTTGCCGCAGTCATTGGAGCATCCGGTAAACGCGACCTTCATGTGCAGGTTGTTGGGGAAGATCAGCTTATCCATCTTCTGCGCGAATTCGGTAGTGTCGTAACATCCGAAGGGGCAGAGTCTCTTACCGGGACATGCGACGACATTTCTCGTGCCGGCAGCCGGATAACCGCCCTCGAACTCCTCCTGGTTGACTCCGGACTCGTCGATGATCAGCTGCAGTTCCTTGTTGACCGCATCCATGTCCTCGATCTTGATGCCGGGAATCTCCACGCCCTGGCGGTTTGTGATGAAAATAGTGCCGTTGCCGTACTTCTCTGCGATCTCCGTGATGCGAAGCATACTCTTGGCGCCGATCACGCCGCCTGGAATACGCACGCGGGAAGCTGTCTCGCCTCTGACCTTGGAGTAACGGAAGGCGTTCTTTTTCAGTTTTTTCAGATTAACATCCATACCCATAGTATTATTCCTCCTTTCCGTATCCTCAGTCGATCATATCTTTGCTTACTGTGTAGTTGAAGACAGGGCCGTCGAGGCAGATATACTTCTCACCGACTCTGCAGTGGCCGCATTTGCCAAGTCCGCAGCACATCTTACGCTCCTGGGACACCCAGATATTCTCCTCCTTAAAGCCTTTCTGAAGAAGGCCCATTACGGAGAATCGCATCATCGGCGGAGGGCCTACGACAACAGCCTGCGCTGTTTCGAGGTCGCGGATCGGAACATCAGGTATATACTTGGTCACCAGGCCGATATTTCCGGTATAGCCTTCCGGCGCACCGTCCACGGTAAGGATCAGGTCGAGCTTCTCATCCCATCTCTTCAGGTCGTCCCTGAACAGCATATCATCGGGGCTTCTGAAGCCGACGATAACATGTTTGTCCTTCGGCTCTTTCGTCTCGGCAAGCGCGTCGATCACGCCGCGGACAGGAGAGACGCCAGTGCCTCCCGCGATTACGATCACTTCGCCGTTCTCATACAGGGAAGTGTCAAATCCGTTGCCGTAAGGGCCGCGGAGCAGCAGGCTCTGGCCTTTATATTTCTCAAATACTTCATTTGTGACGCGGCCGACTTTGCGGATCGTCAGGTCCACGAAGTTCGGGCCGATGCCGCTGACGGAGATCGGCGCCTCGCCGTACTTCGGAATGGATACTTCGAAGAATTGTCCGGGCTTCACCTCTCCCACATACTCCATGCGGAATGTGTATTCCTTCTGTGTATGTTTAATCACATCCAGGATCTTGGAAGGCCAGGGCACATAAGGATTGTTCTGCATATTAGTTGCTCCCATTCTGCACCTCCTCTACTGCCTTGTTCACCTTGTTGATGCACGCGGAGAACGAAATGTACTCGGGACATACCATGTCGCAGCGGCCGCAGCCGACGCACATGTCATAGCCGAATCTCTTTCTGAAATCAAAGATCTTGTGAAGGACTTTGAAGCGCATTCTCTCGCCCTTGGTCTTTCTGTACTGGCCGCCGCCTGCGACATTGGTGTAACCGTCCACCATACAGGACGCGCCGACTCTTCTTCTCTCGCCGACCTTGCCGTTCTCTGTATAATACACATCCTGCATTGTGTAGCAGGTACAGGTGGGACATACAAAGTTGCAGCGGCCGCAGCCGATACAGCGTGAACTGTACTCATCCCACACAGGGTTCTTATAGATACTGTTCGGGACCTGTTCCGGGATCGTTACGCGGGTCGCGTTCTCAGTGACATATTTCGGTTCCACAGCCGCTTCTCTGCCGCCGCACTCCGCAAAGATCTTCGCGCACTCATCGCACTTGACATCACAATAGATCTCATCGCCGATCACATCGACAGAGAACAGATAACCGTCTGTCGTTTTGTTGGTGCCCATATCTACGCAGAAGCAGTCCGCGCCGGACTTCTGGCAGCCGATCAGGACAAATTTGACCCTGTCACGGATCTCTTTGTAGAAAGGATCCTGCTCGATGCCGTTATTCAGATAGATCTGATCCAGGCGGCGCACAGCGTGCATGTCGCAGCTCTTCATGAATACGATCACTTCCCTCTGATCCCGGTCCGCAGTCTTCACTTCATTCTCGGTAAAGAAGAAAAGTGTCTCGGACAGAGGTGTAAGGATCTCCTTGAAAGCGTAATCAGACTTCTTGGCGAGCTCGATCTGGGAGAGCTCTGTCACATAATCATAGCGGACGACGTCCGTATCAGTAAATCTTCCTTCGCCCACTTTGAGGACCGGCGCATAGATCAGTCTCTCCTGAGCGAGTGTCTTAAGGGCTCTGTCAAAAGCCTCTTTTGTCAGAATATATCCCAATTTTTGCCTCCCTTCTGCTGTTATGACCAGCTGCATAGTGGTGCTGTCCGAAAAAACACCGCCGGACAGCACCGCTATTTATTATTCATCCCCTTTTCTGCTTTTTCAGGAACATTCTGAGGAACATCAGCATCACATAGCCTACGAGCATGCTGGTCACAAAGATCTGCAGACCGGCGAGCTGCGTCACCGCATATCCAAGAGCTTCACTTCCCTTTTCCGTCAGGTACCCTGCCATCTTCTGGGAAGCTACAACGCCGATAGCCATCGGGAAGGTGAGGCCCGCAAATCCCGGATAGAAATCAAAAGAGAAGAAATCCGGGAGTTTATACAGGATAAATGCCAGCGAAGCCAGAACGCAGATGTACATGAATGTCAGGACGATGCCGTTGTTCTGTCCGTTGACATTGATAAGGCTGACGACACAGAGGCTGCAGGGCGCGAGAAGAACAGCCATTGTGTGATAGGCCGCGTTCTTGATCTCCACATTGAGCAGTCTCCAGATCATAAAGGGAACAATGACTACATAAATAATGCAGCCGTAGATCGTGATGAACTTAAGGATCGGGCCCGCGTTCATCTTTCCGCCGGTGACACAGGCTACCATCCATCCGTTGTAGGTAACAAACCAGCTGGGCATCATATTCGTGTAGTCCTTAGGAATGATCACTTTTCCAAACGCGTGCCTGATCGTAAAAACGATAATGTGGATGCAATGGATCGCGACAGCGATAAACCAGATGATCTTTCCGAAAGGAAGACCGATCTCATAATAAAAGCTTCCGAGCACCATGAGCACCATGCTGAACGCGCCGTACAAACTGGCAGGGATCGTCATGTCATACTCTTTGAGGCAGGTTCCTGAAAACATGGCGATCTTCAGGGTATAGCAGATAATAAAAATGGTTCCGAGGGCCATGATCAGGTAGCGAAGCCAGACGAAGCCAAGACCGCCGTATACATTTCCCAATGTGAGAAAACTCAGGAATGTGGCAATGCATGGTACCGGTATTTTTTCTAAGCGACTCATTGTTTACTTTCTCCTTTTCATATGGAATGATCACAGACCCGGCCGGGGCTGTCTCCCCCTTGGCAGCCCCCGTCGCAGAAGGTCTGGTCTCAGAAACGGTTCTCAATCGTAGTAGAACTCGTAGGTATTTTCCCGGATGTGGAAGAAATCAGAGTAATCGATATCAAACAGCGGCTTTTTAACTCTGCGCACATCGATCCTTCTTGCGATCATCTGCTGCAGAACTCCGCCGTAAGCCAGGTCTCCCTGAAGGAGCGCACCGATGATCATTCCGTCCTTATGGACGATCTTCTTGTAGACTCCGCCCTTCTCGTAAGTCTCCACTTTGATGGTCTCATCAGCGGGATCAGGATTCACGTTGCCCAGGGACATCGTGCTGATATCGAGGAAGCGCATCGTGGATTTACTTGCGAAGAAGTCTGTCATTTTCTCGTTGTATCCGGCCATATTAGCCGCGGCGATCATGCCTTCTTTTACGGCTACAGGCCAGATCGGGCTCGTGCCGGAGACGTCGCCGGCTCCGTAAATATCGGGATCGCTGGTCTTGCCGGTCTCATCATAGACAAGACCGAAACGGCTCAGTTCAAGGCCGCTGTCCGCCAGGAACTCCACGTTGGAGCGTACGCCCGCTGTGACTACAAAGAAGTCGCAGGGGATCACAGTGCCGTCGCTGAGGATGACTTCCGTGATCTCGTGTTTGTCATTGATCGTCACTTCATTGACACCGACGCCATAGTGCTGCTCAACTCCGTGCGCCGCAAATGCGTCGATATAGGCCTGTGCCGCTTTCTGATCGAGCTGCTTATTGAGAAGCCAGCCGGCGAAGTCGCACAGGACGACCTTGACGCCCAGTTCCAGAAATCCCGTCGCGCAGTCGATGCCGACAAGACCTGAACCCAGAACCACAATATTCTTTTTGGTCTTCGCCACTTCCTTGAGAACCTCGATGTCGTCGATGTTGCGGAATCCGATCATGTTCGGAGAACCGAGCATATTCTTGATCGGAGGGAAGAAAGTATGGGAGCCGGTCGCGATCAGGAGCTTGTCATAGGAAACTCTCTCGTCTCCGTCCAGGATCACTTCCTTCTTCTCCCTGTCGAGGCCGATCGCCTCTCTGCCCTTCATCCAGTCGACTTTATAGAGCGTTTCAAAATCTTTCTCGACAAAACGCAGTCTCTCAATCGTTCTCTTTCCTGCCAGATACTCGTGAAGAATGCAGCGGGAGTATATGTCCTTGTCCTTGGAGATCAGGACGATCTGACACTCCTTGTCAAGTCTGCGCAGCTCCCTGATGGCGTTGACACCCGCCGCGGAGGAACCGATGACAACATACTTCATATCATTTCACCTCCTCGAGAGTGATGGCATGCATGGGACATTTCTCCACGCACATGGGGTTGGCGGTCTTTCCGTCTTCACTTCTGTGGACGCACATATTGCACTTCATGATTTCACGGAAGTGGATGCTGTCCGGTTTCAGGATACCGAAAGGACATGACATGACGCACATGTAGCAGCTTGCGCACTGCTCTTTATCATAAGTGACATATCCGGTCTCGGGGTCCTTCTTCATCGCGCCGGTCATGCAGGTATAAACGCATTCCGGATGCTCGCAGTGGCGGCAAAATATAGGAGCGGGCTTAGTCTCACTGTCAATTACGACCCTGTTGCGGGCGTCGCCGCTCTCCGTCTCATGGCTGACCACACAGGCAGTCACGCAGGTGAGACATCCGATGCAGCGGCTTCGGTCTATTTTGATTCTATACATAATCTACCTCCTTACCCGTTGTCATCAGATCTTCTCAAAACGACAGATTCCGCCCTTATAGTTGGGCTCTTTGGAATACTTGTCATAGTTGGAAGGTGTCAGCTTATTGCACTCGATGTAGTGGATCGGAGCAAAGAGCTGGTTGTAAGGTACATTGTCCGTGATCTTGACAAAGAAGTCCGCGTTCTGTCCGTTGACGGAATATACACGGATCTGATCCATCTCGTGGATCCCGTTCTCATCTGCCTGTTTCGTATTCATATACAGATAGGCCTTGCTGAGGGATACGTCTTCCACGAACTTGACTTCCTTGGTGCGGCTCTGAGTGTGCCACTGTCCGACAGTTCCGCGGCCGGTATTAAACACGATCGGGAATTCTTCATTCGGAACATAAGGATTAGGAAGGGGCTCCTCAAACATGAAGTTCGCCCTCTGGTTCGGGGTAAAGAACTTGCCGTCCGCATAGAGTCTTCTCTCCTCATCCGCGAACTCCGCTTCTCTTCCCTCGGGATAGGGCCACTGTCTGCCGTGGGAGCCGGTGAGCTCATCCCATTTCACGCCGCTGAAGTCACAGGGTTTGCCTTTGGAGATCTCACGCAGCATGTCGAAGCACATCCTGGGGGTCTCCCACTTCTCGATCGCCTTGCCCATTCCGAGTGCTTTCGCTACGCCGAGAATACACTCGTAGTCGGAGATCTCATTCTCGCCGCGGGGCAGTACCTGACGCAGTGCGGAAAGTCTGCGCTCGAGGTTGATATAAGTGCCTTCTTTCTTGATGCCGGGCACTACGGGCAGATATACAGTCGCGTTCTCCGCGCTCTCGATATTGTCATAGATATCCTGGACAACAAAGAGTTCCAGTTTCTTAGTCGCTTCCGCGAATGTCTCGTTATTGGTCCAGCTGTGTCTGGGATTCGTGCAGAGGATCCACAGGCCCTTGATCTCTCCGGCGTTGATGCCCTCAACGATCTTGTTATAGGGAATCGTGGGCTTCTTCGCGACATGATCGACATCGATGCCGGTCAGTTCAGCGATCCTTGCCCTCTCGTTTTCATCCGTGAAGTCACCGCCGCCGAAAAGGCATGTAGTATTGCTGAAGAGACGGGAGGCCATGGCGTTGCACTGTCCGGTAATGGAGTTGCCGCCGGTACCGGGCTTTCCGATATTCCCGGTCATCAGAGCCAGGTTGATAATGGACTGTGCCGTGCGCACTGCCTCGTAGCCCTGGTTGACGCCCATGGTCCACCAGAAGGAGACAGCTTTGCCATTGTGGATGAGATTTACGAGTTCAGTGATCTGCTCCGCGGAAAGGCCTGTAGCTTCCACTCCCTTCTCAAGGGTGAAGTCCTTCACGAATGCCGCGAACTCGTCAAACTTATTGGTGTGCTCTTCAATGAACTTGTGATCGATCCAGTCCTTCTCGATCAGCATGTTGGCGATCGTATACATCAGTTTGAGATCGCTCCTGGGCTTTAATCCATACCAGTAATCCGCGTTCATCGCGGTCTCGGACTTTCTGGGGTCGATGACGATGATCTTATGGCCGGGCACTTTGTTCTGGCGCACGCGTCCCCAGACAATGGGATGCGCGACAACAGGGTTTGCGCCGATGAAGATGATCGTATCGGACAATTCCAGATCCTTAAGTGTGTAACCGGGAGCGTCGTAACCGTAAGTCTGCTTGTGGCCCACCGCTGCGGTCGCCATGCACAGACGGGTATTTCCGTCCACGTTCGTCTGCAGGTAGTTTCTCATGACATGGCCGAAAATAGCGAACTCCTCAAGAGTAAGCTGACCGGTACTGATTCCGGCAACGCTCTCCGTTCCATATTTTGCCTGAAGTTCCTTGAGCTTATCTGCAACATGCTGGAAACCTTCCTCCCATGAAACTTCCTTCATGGTTCCGTCTGCCTGCCGGATCTTGGGCAGCGCATCAGGTTTAACTGTCGTCTGCTGTTTGCTCAGAGACAGTCCCTTTATGCAGCTGAATCCGTCGTTGACAGGATACCCCTTGGTAGGGATCGTCCTGACGATCCGGCCGTTTTCAACGCAGAAGTCCAGATTACAGTCAATCGCGCAGAAATTGCAGGTTGATTGTATCCTTTTCATTCTCTCCTCCATTTCCAATTTCCCGTGTTTTGGTTAGTTTACACAATCTATCCAAAAAAAGTCTGGATTATCTTATTAATTATAACATGTATACCGATCCACATGTGTTGCATACGCAACATAGTTATTCTATAATGTTATTGCTTTCACAAAATATGCATTATCCGACAGGAGTATTTATGAGCGATATGATGATCCATGCGTTTCAGACGCATCCCATGTTTAATGGCATTTCTCTGACCAGCTGTCAAACCCTGATGAACTGTCTGGGATGCAGAGAGAAAAGCTATAAGAAAGACCAGATCATCCCGGCATCGGAAAATTCAGCCAGGCAGATCGGAATCGTTATCTCCGGCTGCGTTCATACCATCAAGGAAGATATATGGGGCCGCTGCACTTTTCTTACTTATACCGAAGACGACGGGGTCTTTGGGGAGGTTCTGATCGGGGAGAATCTGAGCGAGCGGGGAATTATCTTCAAAGCGGCGGAACCCACTACCGTCCTCTTTATCCCGGCAGACAGGATCCTGCACCCCTGCAGGAACTCCTGCCCCTTCCATCACGCACTCTCCAGGAATCTGTTTGATCTGATCAGCCGCAGAAACGTTGCGCTGACGGAGAAGATCGAGATCACCTCCAAATCCTCCCTCCGCGAGAAAATTCTGGCGTATCTCTCTCTGGAAGCGCAGAAGGCCGGTTCCATGAAAGTGACAGTCCCCCTGAGCCGCTCGGAAATGGCGGATTATCTTTGCACAAACCGGAGCGCGCTCTCGCGGGAACTTGCGAATATGAAAAAAGACGGGATCCTGGATTATGATCTTCGTACCTTTCATCTTCTTCAGGTTCCGGAAAGCAAGTAAAAAAGGGCAGTGCAGGAAGCACTGCCCTTTTCGCATTATTAACTGTTTTATTTCTTGTCCGGCACGATAATACCTAAAATCTTCTCTTCATTGTAGCGGGACAGGATCAGCGCACCCGCGAGACAGATCACCGCTGCGGAAACTGCCGCGATCCGGTATCCGAGTCCTGTTTCTGTTCCTATACTGGCGAAAGCAGTGAACACCAGCATCGCAATACTTTGACCGAATTTGAAAGCGAAGGTTCTTGCCGCAAAGAACATACCCTCGCGGTTCTCTCCCGTCAACACTGCGTCTGCCTCCGCTATATCCGCTACGATCGCCTGAGGAAGTATTCCGAGGATCGCCATCGGGAAGGCTGCCGCACAGACAATAATAATACCGAATACCAGACCCGAACCGCCCAGAATGCCGGATACTGCGGTGATCAGGTACACGATCGCAAGACCTGTGAAACCGATCAGCACCAGTTTCTTCTTGTTCATGCGGTGCGCCAGCGCGTTGACCGGCATATAGCAGGCGAAGGACAGAAGTGTCATGGCGACATAGAGGATCGTCGTGAAAGTCTCCGGAAGCTTCATCAGGGATGTGATGAAGAAGGGAAGTCCCGTCTGGAAGATCGTAAGTCCCAGGAAATAGAGGACGTCGCTGCCGACAAAAATGCGGAAGTCGGGGTTCTTGAAGGTCTTGATCAGGGAAGTGAACGCGTCGTCGTTCGAAGGAACGGTGTGCACATACTCCTTCTCATTGATGGTAAAGGTGGGAACCAAAAGAGCGATCAGGCCGATGGCAGCCAGGATCGCGAAGGTGATCCTGATAGCCGTGACTCTGCCCATGGAAGGCTCCAAAGCGCCCCAAATGAAGGGAGCCGCATAACCGATCGCAGATCCCAGGATGAATGTCACCGAGATATAGGTTGAAATACTGATGCGGGTGTCCTGCGTGGTTCCCAGTTCAGAGATCAGCGCGTTATACGGCGTGCAGTAGGTCGTCATGAACAGATAGAACAGGAGCAGTGTGACCAGAAGCCAGATGCAGTTCACGGTGGAGATCGCGTTCACCGGCGCCCAGAAAACGAGGACCGTGATCAGCGCGAAAGGAATCGCGATCTTCTGCATGAAAGGAATCCTTCGCCCCTTAGGGTTTGTGGATCGGTCAGAAAGGTTTGCGATCATAGGGTCTGTTACAGCGTCGAACACTCTGCCGAGCGCCGCAATACCGCCGATCACGGTGGCGATCCCGAGGATCACGCGTCCCTGAGGGATGAAAAGTGTCTGACCTGCGGCGATAGAATCCGCATCCGGCTGATAGAAGTAAACAAGCCAGTTTGTGATCAGCGCCGACAGCAGCGACCAGCCGAACTGTCCTATTGCGAAACACCACATCTTACCCTTCGTTATTGTTTTCATAGCACATCTCCTGTCAGTAAACGATTTACAGCCTTCCGGTCTCGGATATGTTTAAACATCTGAACCGGAAGACTGTATTTATAATACACTATTTTGACTTCTTTTTGTGATGGAAATGGATCTCGGGAATCGCAACATTGTCATAAACAATGTCTTTTTTCTCAAGTTCCGCATTTTCCTCCTGATCGGCCTTATCCTGAAGTTCGTCGAAATTATCGGAATGGATCTCGGGCACCGCTACATTGTCATCTTTCTCTATATGAAATAGTTTCTTCAGGTTCATCCTGAAATTACCTCCTTGCGTCATACCAGGTTGATGAAAAACGTGATAACGAGCGAATTTATAAAATCCGCGAACAAGCTTCCCACGATCGGGATCAGAAGATACGCCTTGATGGAAGGCACGTATTTGTCACAGATCGCCTGCATATTGGCCATGGCGTTGGGTGTTGCGCCCATACCGAAGCCGCAGGTACCTGCTGTGATGACGGCCGCGTCGTAATCTCTTCCCATAAAGCGGAAGATCACAAATCTCGCGAACAGATACATAAACGCAAGCTGGACCAGAAGCAGGATCACCAGAGGAAGTGCCAGCGCCGCGAGCTGCCAGATCTTGAGAGTAATCATGGCAATACCGAGGAACAGCGAAAGGCAGATACCGCCCAGGTCATTGATCTCGCCCATGTAGACTTTGATCTTTCCGGTGCTCTCTCCGATATTGCGGATAACCGCAGCGACGATCATGGCGCCGATATAGACGGGGAAGGTCATTCCCGTTTTGGTCAGCAGCGCGGAAATCAGCGTGCCCAGGCCAACGGTGACACACAGTTCAAATACCGCCGGCGCGTAATTGTCAAAGTGTCTGACGTGCTGCTCTTCGTCCTCGTCGAAGATCTCTACATCATCCGCGGACTTCGCGGTCTTTAAAAGGTCGTACTTTTTAATCAGGGAGTTGCCCAGAGGGCCGCCGATCAAACTTCCCGCGATAAGGCCGAAAGTAGCCGCAGCTGTTGCAATTGTCGTGGCACCCTGAATGCCGAAGTCCTCTATGACAGGGCCGAAGGCTCCCGCCGTCCCGTGTCCGCCGACCATGGGAACAGAGCCGGTACAAAGACCGATCAGCGGATTTACGCCTAAGACGCGTGAGACCCCGACGGCCAGGACGTTCTGCAGGACGATCAGTAGAATAACCTGGACCAGAAAGATGATCAGGTCCTTCCCACCCTCCTTGAGGACAGCCAGGTTGGCCTGAAATCCCACAGAAGTAAAGAAAAACACCATACAGATTTCCCGGAAGGTGTCGTCATAAATGAATTCAACTACACCCATCACATAGAGGATGCAGGAAATGATGGCGACCACAAGTCCGCCGACCACAGGTGCCGGGATGCAGAAGGTCTCCAGGAAACGGATCCTTTTGCGAAGAAACTGTCCCAGCATCAGGACGCCGACAGCGATGGCAAGGGTAAGATACTTGTTAATCTCGATTGTGATCATGATCGTCCCTCCTTACTCTCCGGATGTCTGTACAGTAATGCCGCATTCCTGGTAGTACTGTGCTGCGCCGGGATGGAAAGGGATCGTGACTGACTCCACAGCTTTCTGTTCCTGAAGGTCGAATTCCACTGGAACTGCGTCGTTGAGCGCTGCCTTCTCCTTAAAGAGGGCGCCTGTGATCGTATAGATCTTATCTGCAGGGGTCTTGTCCGATGCCAGAAGGACTGACATCACAGCCAGCGTCGTCACGTCGCTGTCCTGTCCTTTGTAAGTTCCTGCAGGTATCACTGCTTTCGCATAGAATCCGTAAGCTCCTGTCAAAAGATCGCTCTGCTGCCCTTCGATCGGCACAAGGCTTACAGGTGTCGTCCCGGATAAGTCAGTGATGACCTGCGCCGGCGCGCCGGCTGTGCAGAACATCGCGTCGATGCTGCCATCGCCAAGAGCTTTTGACGCCTCCGCGTAAGTCATGTTCTGAACTGTCAGCATGTTGGATGTAAGCCCATAAACCTGCAGGATCTGAGCCGCGTTCTTCTGTGTACCGGAATCCGCTTCGCCCACACTCACCTTCTTCCCGGCGAGGTCACTTACAGAAGCAATTCCCGAATCCGCTCTCACCACGATCTGTACAGGCTCCGGATACAGCGACGCGATCGCAGAGTATCCCTTCATTGCCTGCGTATCCAGCGTGCCTGCGTACATCTCGTCAATGACATCGGACTGGGCGATCGCCAGCTCCAGATAATCCTGAGAGAGCAGACGGATATTTGCCGCCGAACCGGCCGTCGTCTTTACTTCGACATTGATCTTATAGGGATCTTTCTGAAGCGTCTGGGACAACGCCTTGCCCAGAGAATTATAGTTGCCGCCCTCTCCCGCTGTTCCGATGCGGAGCCTGCCCTTCTGTCCGCAGGCCGTCAGCGCTGCGAGAACAAACAGGAAGGCCATTATAAGTGCTGTTTTCCTTCTCAATCCTTTCAAATGCATCCCCTCCTTACACTATTTTGCCAGGTGGTTACTTATGCCATAAATCCTCCCGTAAGATGTATGATATAAACATATTCTAAATTAATTTTTATCATTTGTCAATATATAATTTATATATCGGTCCTGATTAGTTTACTCTTATTAAATAATTTTATTTCTCCTCCTCCGCTCACTCCTTCGACAGAGCCAATTTACGAAAAAAGCTTCTTTTGGCTCCCTCATCCCCGCCACGCTCTCTTTTGACGGAGCCAATTTACGAAAAAAGCTT
>CACZXG010000034.1 GCA_902785055.1 uncultured Lachnospiraceae bacterium | reverse complement strand
CAGCGAGATCGAACGCTGGCGCAAGGCCCTCGCTGAGAGCCTGAATATCCAGCCCATGTCCCTGTTTGACGGTTCAAAGCCGGTCTACAAAGTGGTCATCATGTGCATGCGGGACGAACAGCTCCGTCCTGCCCGGAACCTTCTGGAAAAAGATTTCAATTTTGTGATCCAGGAGATCACCGATCCCGATCATCCCTGCCTCAACGGTGAACTCATCAGCAGGGCGTTTGACAAGGGACGCGGCATTCTGCATGTCTGTGAGCATCTGGGAATCCCGGTCCAGGATACTTTCGGCTTTGGCGACAGCATGAATGACCTCGAGATGATCCAGACGGTAGGAACCAGCGTCTGCATGGCAAACGGCAGCAAAAAGCTTCAGGAGCTGAGCGACATGGTCTGTCCTGCAGTGACCGAGGACGGCCTGGCAAAGGCATTCAAAGAACTGGGGCTCTGCGATTGAACCGTTTGAAACGAATCCTGTTTATTCTTCATCGCAAAAAACCCGTGACTTCAGTCATGGGATATGTGCGCAAGAAGGGAAACTCGTTTCATCGCGAAAGACTTACAAGCGAGGCATGAATACCCGGCGAATTTGTTTGCAATCGTTTTCAATAGACTTTGGGTTATATTAAGCATGTTTTTGCTTTGGCTATGAATCATTTAAGTAAAAGTGCACAAAAACAAGGTGTATTATTGGGGTAAAACCCCAATTTACAAAGCAGAAAAATTAAAATAAAATAAAGTCAGACTGAAAACGTTTACAAAATAAAGACTTGTAACTGTTTACACAATGTTCTATGCGCGTCTGTCTGAAAAAGCGGACCGGCGTGCCCAAAGAGAGGGAGGAAATCAGAATGGCATTGGATTACCACAAGTGTGCGCAAGAGATCGCTGATAATATCGGCGGCGGCGCAAACGTGGTCTCCGCCGCGCACTGCGCGACAAGACTGCGTCTCGTTATCGCAGATAACGGGAAAGTCAACAAAGCGGCGCTCGAAGAAGTCGACGGCGTCAAGGGTATGTTCGAATCCAACGGACAGCTCCAGCTGATCATCGGCACCGGCACCGTCAACAAGGTCTTTGATGAGTTCATCGCGATCACCGGTGTTGCAGCCGGCACCAAGGACGACGTCAAGGCAGCAGCAGCGGCCAAGGCTCCTGTCTGGAGACAGGCTCTGAAGACCGTCGGTGATGTTTTCGTCCCGATCCTTCCCGCCATCGTTGCGTCCGGTCTTATGATGGGTCTGGTCGAAGCTCTCGCCAAGATCCCGGGCCTGGGCTTCGGCGAAAGCGACTGGTTCCAGTTCCTTGATGTTGTTGCCAATACCGCATTCGCGTATCTGCCCGTTATCGTCGCAGTATCTGCTGCACGAGTCTTCGGCGGAAACCTGTTCCTGGGCGCGGTCATCGGCCTTCTGATGATCCACTCCGCATTCCTGAACGGCTGGAACGTCGCCAACACAGAGGCGATCAACAGCTTCTTCGGCGTAACAGACGGTGTTATCCCGAGATGGCACCTGGTCGGCAACATCGTTACGATCCAGAGGTCGGGCTACCAAGGCCACGTCATTCCGGTAATTATCGCAGTCTTCCTGATGAGCAAAGTCGAGAAATGGCTGCACAAGCACGTTCCGGAAATGATCGACCTGTTCGTAACTCCTCTGACCACTGTATTTGTAACTGCTTTCTTCACACTTTGGATCATCGGCCCTATCTTCGCTACTGCTGAGACATACGTCCTTGCATTCGCAAAGGTTCTGGTCCGCAACCCCATCGGCGCAGGCGTCATGGGTGCTCTCTATCCCTGGACGGTTGTCATGGGTCTTCACCACATGTACAACGTTATCGAGGCCGGTATGCTGGCTGAGACAGGACTCAACACATGGATGCCCATCGCATCTGCTGCTAACTTCGCGCAGTTCGGCGCCTGCTTGGCAGTAGGTCTTAAGGCTAAGAATCAGAAGACTAAGTCTGTCGCGATTCCTTCCTCCATGTCCGCAGCTCTTGGTATCACAGAGCCCGCTATCTTCGGTGTTAACATGCGCTTCTTCAAGCCCTTCATCGCCGGCATGATCGGTGGTGCTGTTGGTGCTCTCGTAGCAGCATTCATGGGCATCGGCGCAACAGCTTACGGCGTTACCGGTATCCCCGGATATCTGACCATCAACAACGCTATCCTTTACACGATCATCCTTGCTATCTCCGGCGGACTTGCATTCTTCCTGACCGGCATTCTTTGGAAAGAAGATGCTCCCAAGAAGGCAGCAGCAGCTCCTGCTCCCACAGTAGCAGCTCCCACAAACGCGATCATCAGCTGCAACGCAGGCAAGGTCATTGCTCCCGCAGTTGGTACTGTTGTAGCACAGGCTGACATTCCGGATGACACATTCGCTTCCGGCGTCCTGGGCGAAGGCGTAGGCATCAACCCCACTGAGGGCGTTGTATTTGCTCCTTTCGACGGCGAGATCACTTCCGTTGCTGATTCCAAGCACGCGATCGGCCTTGCAAACGACGCAGGCATGGAAGTCCTGATCCACGTCGGTGTTGATACTGTCGCCATGAACGGCGAAGGCTTCGATGACAAGGTCGCTGAGGGCGACAAGGTCAAGGCCGGCCAGATCATCATGACATTCGACCGCGATGCCATCAAGAAAGCTAATCATCCTGACTGCGTAGTTGTTCTGCTGACCAACTCCGACGACTTCTCAGATGTGAAGCTTGGTGCTGATGCAGAGTAAGTGTCAAAATAGTGCTGTTTTGTATAAAATAGCTTAAAAGTGACTTTAGTCCCCGACTGTTTTTAGAAAAAATTTAGTTGGGGACTATTTTAATATAGTGAATTTGTAGTATAATGTGTTTAGTTATCCGATGTCTGCTTGGCGGATTTCGGGAAAAGAATACAAAGCACAAAGGAGAAACGCCATGAAAGAAATTACCTTTACTGTAACTGATCCGCTCGGAATCCACGCTCGTCCCGCCGGAATTCTTGTTAAAGAAGCTAAGAAGTATGCTTCCAAGATCACTGTTTGGAAGGGCGACAAGAGCTGCGATATGAGAAAGCTCCTTGCACTCATGGGAATGGCTGTTAAACAGGGTGACACCATCAACGTTCAGGTTGAGGGTGACGACGAAGAAGCTTGCGCAGCAGCAATCGAGAAATTCCTGAAAGAGAACTTCTAATTCTTATGAATTGACAGGCGTGGCTGTTCGGGAAGAACCGGACAGCCACTCTTTTTTAAACAAGGAGGGTATAACTATGGTAGTTGCAACCGGTAAGAGCATTCTGAACGGTATTGCCATCGGCAAGATCAAGATCTACAAAGCTCCCGTCTATGACATCAACATGAACCAGATTGAAGATGTCGAAGCGGAAGTCGCGCGTTTCGACGCCGCAATCGAAAAGGCTATCAAACAGCAGGGCATTCTCTATGAGAAAGCTAAAAAGGACGCGGGCGAAGAGAGCGCAGGTATCTTCGAGGCACACCAGCTGATGCTGGAAGATGAAGATCTGCAGGATGCCGCCAAAGAGATCATCACCAGCCAGAAGAGAAGCGCTGAATATGCGACCAAGACCGCATTTGACGAGTATGCGCAGATGTTCGCTGAGATGGATGATCCCTACATGAAGGCCAGAAGCGCTGACCTTCTCGACGTTGAGACAGACGTTCTCGACTTCCTGATGGGCAATGACACCAGCAGCATGCAGGGCACAGAGCCCTCCATCCTTGTTGCTGAGGACCTTGCTCCTTCAGAGACAGTTAAACTGGACAAGTCCCTTCTTCTTGGTATGATCACCAGAGAAGGCTCCTCCAACAGCCACACTGCGATCCTGGCTCGTTCTATGAACCTGCCTTCCCTGATCCAGTGCAAGGACATCGATGACAGCTGGGATGGCAAGATGGCTATCCTCGACGGCTACAACAGCTGCGTATACATCGAGCCCACCGACGACCTTATGCAGTCCCTGTCCGCTAAGCATGCGGAAGATGTCAAGAAACTTGCTCTGCTCCAGGAACTCAAGGGCAAACCCAGCGTAACCCTCGATGGCACAAGCGTACACGTTTATGCCAACATCGGCGGCCCTTCCGATCTGGGCTCCGTCAACGAGAACGATGCTGAAGGCGTAGGCCTGTTCCGCTCCGAGTTCGTATACCTCAACAGCAAAGAGGAGCCGACAGAAGAGCAGCAGTTCACCGCTTACAAGCGCGTCGTCGAGACTCTGGCTCCGAAGCTGGTCATCATCCGTACCTGCGATATCGGCGCAGACAAGACCATCGACTACATGCACCTCGACAAGGAAGAGAACCCTGCACTGGGCTTCAGAGCGATCCGCATCTGCCTGACCAGGAAGGAATTCTTCAAGAAACAGCTCAGAGCCCTTCTGCGTGCTTCCGCATTCGGCAACATGGGCATCATGTTCCCCATGATCATCTCCAAGTGGGAACTCATGGAAGCTAAGGCTCTCCTCGAGGAGTGCAAGGCTGAGCTCATCAAAGAAGGCCACAAGATCGGCAAGTATCAGCTCGGCATCATGATCGAGACTCCTGCATCTGTCCTTGTAGCTGACGATCTGGCAGAAGAAGTTGATTTCTTCTCCCTCGGCACAAACGACCTTACACAGTACACCTGCGCGATCGACCGCCAGAACGCGAAGCTGGAGAGATTCTCCGACACGCATCACCCGGCAGTTCTCAAGGCCATCCAGATGACCATCGACGCCGGCCACAGGCACAACACATGGGTAGGCATCTGCGGCGAGCTCGGCGCAGATCCGACTCTGACCGAGACATTCCTGCGCATGGGCATCGACGAACTCTCCGTCAACGCGAAGTCCGTCCTTCCTCTGCGTAAGATCATCCGCAGCACAGACCTGAGCAAATAATCCTATTATCTTTGTATTTAATGCCCCCGGACGCCTTGATGGCGTCCGGGGGTGTTTTTTGCTGGTGGAGGGGCCGGGATTCTTGAGTTTGGCAGGCTCTTCCGTTGGTGGAGGGGCCAGGCTTCTTGAACTTGCCAGGCTTCCGGCGGTTTGCGCCGACAAACTTTCCATCCACTTCCGGCTTCGGCTGAATCCGATGGCGTGTTTAAGGCTTGTTGGGCACAAACACTACATCCAATTACGGCTTCAGCTGGATCCGATGGCATGTTAAAGGCTTGTCTGGCACAAACACTACATCCAATTACGGCTTCAGCTGAATCCGATTGCATGTTAAAAGCTTGTCTGGCACTTGCCCTACATCCTTTTTCGGTCTCGACAAAATCCGATTGCATGAAAAAAGTCTTTCTGACACTTGCTCTACATCCGATTTCGGCTTCAACTGAATCCGATGGCATGTCTGCCCAGAAACGCTCAAATTCACTACATCCAATTACGGCTTCAGCTACATCCGATGGCGTGCCCGTCCAGAAACGTCCAAATTCACTACATCCATCTACGCACTCGGCCAAATCCGATGGAACGCCCGCATTTATCCGGCCAAATCCGATGGAACGCCCGCAATTTACAACAAAAAACTTCCGGCCCCAGGTACCCCGGGACCGGAAGCAAGACTTCTTACCATCAGTCACAAATTAATTTGCTATTTCAGATCAATTCCGCAGTTTTCCAAAGCTTCTGTCATCTCGCCTTGTGCCATGACATTATTGAGCCCTAGAACTACGGTTCCTTTGGCAGCCGCATCCTCAAACATATCAACATAATTAATAGGACACAGCACAATATCGTACTGCGCGGCAATTTTCCTGCCCTCCATGATGGAATTGAAAGCATCTTCCTCCACCTTGAAACCGCAGATTTCGATCACCTTGTCCAAAGTCATTTTCATCATGAGTCCGGTGCCATAACCATTTGCGCTGCAAGCTAAAATCTTAGCCATAATTTCTGCCCCTCACCTGTGAAATCATAATGGAACTTTCATTACATTTAATTTTATCTTCTGCGCAGGATTTGTCAAATTCAGCTCCCCGGCTCTAAATTCAGCCAATCGCCAGCCGCGCATCCTCAAATTCAGCTCCCGCGGCTCTTAAATTCAGTCAGTTGCCAGCTCGCGCGCCCTCAAAGAAAGTAATGCTTCACCGTATTCTCTATCACGGCGGTACTAATGGGCTGGGATTCGGACTCGAATGTCAGTATCAGAGTTTCACCGATGATGTAGCCCAGCTTGAGATATCCATTGATCTTGCGCAGGTTACGCTCCACGTATGCCGGGTCGCCCATCTTCCCAAGATGCTCCCAGATGATGGTTTTGCGGTTTTTGATATCGAGGACGAAGAAATCCGGATTTGCGGTTCCATACCCCGGAAGCCGGATCTCGCACTCAAATAGGTAATCCACGCCATACCCATACAAAGTATTGGCAATCAGGACTTCTGATTTAGAGCGCACACGTTCTCCGCGTTTGGTGTAAAATTCAGGATCATTTTCGCCAAAACCGAGCAGGCAGGAGGGCTGTTTGTTCCATTCCTCCCGGAACTCATCATCGGAAGGCCTCACCGGTTCGATCAGAAGCTTCCTCCCCTCAGGACAATTATCATACGCCCCGTCAATTGCATTTGCTTCGCATGTCTTGATCAACTTGCTTATAAGTTCTTCTTCCTGCCTGGCAAGCCTCAGGACTTTCTCATCATAGCTCTTCTGTGCCAGCGCAGCCGCGAATTTCCGATTCTTTTTGGGAATATAACTGTAGCGCACGGCTCCAGGCGCTTTCCAATAGTAATCCAAGGTGTTCTTCCTTCGTCCGTACTTCAGGATTCCGTCCGGCGCTCTTTTGACAGACACTTCTGCCTTCTTAATGATTTTTCTCAGTTCAATCCTTCTCTTACGCAGCTTGTCCAAAAGCAAATACTCCAATGCCGCTCCTTTCCGGGCCACCGGCCCCGCTCGGCCAAAACATAGACCGGCGCAGCGCTCCCACCGTTGCATTGAAGCTGCCAGTCGGCTGCCGAAATGCTGCCAGTCGGCCGCCGAAATGCTGCCAGTCAGCCGTAGCAGAAAAAGAGACGTGCCCCGTCGTATGAATCAGCCATTTTCAGTTTCTGATTTGTTGGAAATTCTGTTCACCGCCCATTCAGATCGCGGGCGGCGAGCAACCAGATAGAATTCTGGATTTGATTTTCTTCTATTATAGGCTCTTAGAAATTGGTTTGCAAACAAAGAAATCCCGCCCTGACAGAGCAGGACGGGATAAATTCTTCATTGCTGCCGGGCGAAGCGCCGGCTTGAATAGCTGCCGGGCGAAGCGCCGGCCTGAGTAGCTGCCGGGCGAAGTGCCGACTTGAATAGTAGCCGGGCGAAGCGCCGGCTTGAATAGCTGCCGGGCGAAGCGCCGGCTTGAATAGCTGCCGGGCGAAGCGCCGGCTTGAGTAGTAGCCGGGCGAAGCGCCGACTTCATCGGTGCCCGGCAGGCGCTCACTTCTGGACTTCCTCCAGAAGGCCCATGATGATCGGGATGGCGTCGGTCTGGTGGCTTGATTTGATGGCCTCGATATATTTTGCCCGGTTCTCGTAGAGGGCGGTGACTTTGTCGACGATCTGGTCGATGGCTTTCTCGTCCTCGAGGACTTCGCTGAAGCCCTGCTCCGCGAAGGAGTTTGCGTTGAGGATCTGGTCGCCGCGGCTGCCCTTGGTGGGCAGGGGAATGAGGAGGCTGGGCTTGCCGAGAGCGAGGATCTCGCAGATCGCGTTGGCGCCCGCGCGGGAAACCAGCAGGTCGGCCGCCGCAAACAGGTGCTTGAGGTCGTCTTTGACGTACTCGAACTGGCAGTAGCCCTCGACGTCTTTCAGGCTCTCGTCAAAATGACCTTTGCCGCACAGATGCACGATCTGGAAAGTCTCGAGCAGCTCGGGCAGGTTGCCGCGCACTGCGTTGTTGACCGAGACAGAGCCCTGGCTGCCGCCCATGATCATGAGCACGGGTTTGTCTGCCGTGAAGCCGCAGATCTCGAGGCCGCGCGCGCGGTCGCCGGTGAACAGCTCGCCGCGGATCGGAGTGCCTGTGAGGACTGCTTTGCCCTTGGGGAGCATCTCCAGCGTCTCCGGGAAGTTGCAGCAGATCTTCTTGGCCGCGCGGAAACAGAGCTTGTTGGCCAGGCCCGGCGTCATGTCGGACTCGTGGATCACGCACGGAATGTGGAGGGAGCCCGCCGCGCGCACCACCGGCACGCTGACAAAGCCGCCCTTGGAGAAGACGACGTCCGGTTTGTATTTTTTGAGAAATTTGCGGGCCTCGCGGTAGCCGTGAACCACGCGGAAAGGATCCGTAAAGTTCTTCATGTCAAAATATCGCCTGAGCTTCCCCGTCGAGATTCCCACATAGGGCAGCCCGAAATCGGCGATCAGATTCTTCTCAATTCCCTTCTTGGATCCGATATAAGTGACCTCATAACCCGCTTCCTGCAGATAAGGCAGGAGCGCAATATTGGGCGAAACATGGCCGGCAGTCCCGCCGCCGGTCAGAACTATTTTCTTCTTGGGTGTGTTATCCATGGTTTCCTCCGTGCTGATGCGCTTTGTTGCGAGCGAATTTCTATTTGGCGGGCGCCCTGCTTACTTATAGGATGCGGCGCTTCGCCTGCCTCCTGGCGGGCGCCTGGCTTGCCTTCTGGCAGTGGCGCTTCGCCTGCCTCCCGGCGCGGGCTCTGCTTACTGCCCGATGGCCTGCTTAAGTGCTTTGGAAAGCTGGTCGGGACATGAAGTGTTCTTAAAGCCGCAGCGGATCCCTTCGATCTTGGGGATAACGTCCTCGGCGCGCTGGCCGATCACAAGCTTGCTGATTCCCTGAAGGTTGCCGTTGCAGCCGCCGGTGAAGTGAACATCCTGGATTACGTGATTTTCATCCAGTGTAAGGTTGATCATTGTGGAACATGTTCCTCTGGTTCTATATTGCATGATAGTTCTCCTTATGATTTGTTGTATGGTATTTTCGGAATGCAGGTGCATTCCGTCTACAGTCTAAACTATTCTAGCAGAAGAGGAAGAAATTATCTACTGGAAGTGGTGGGGTGATGGGCACTCCATCGGATTTGGTCGAGAGCGTAAATGGATGTATTGAAATTGAGCGCGTCTGAGCAGATGCACCATCGGATTTGGCTGAGAGCTTAGATGGATGTATTGAAATTGAGCGTTTCTGGACGGGCATGCCATCGGATTCAGCTGAGGCCGTTATCGGATGTAGAGTTTGTACCAAACCAGCTTCTAACATGCCATCGGATTCAGCTGTAGCCGTTATCGGATGTATAGTTTGTGCCAGACAAGCCATAAATATGCCATCGGATTCAGCTGAAGCCATAATTGGATGTAGAGTTTGTGCCAGGCAAGCCATAAACATGCCATCGGATTCAGCTGAGGCCGGAATCGGATGTAGCGCTTGTGCCAGACCAGCTTCTAACATGCCATCGGATTCAGTAGAAGCCGGAATTGGATGTATAGTTTGTGCCAGGCAAGGCAGACATGCCATCGGATTCGGCTGAAGGCGTGATTGGATGTAATGGAATTGAGCGTTTCTAGATGGGCATGCCATCGGATTCAGCAGAAGCCGAAATTGGTTGTATAGTTTGTGCCAGGCAAGCCATAGACATGCCATCGGATTCAACTGAGGCCGGAATCGGATGTAGAGCTTGTGCCAGACCAGCTTCTAACATGCCATCGGATTCAGCTGTAGCCGTTATCGGATGTATAGTTTGTGCTAGGCAAGCCATAAACATGCCATCGGATTCAGCTGAGGCCGGAATCGGATGTAGCGCTTGTGCCAGACAAGCCTTAAACGTGCCATCGGATTCAATCAAGACCGAAAATGGATGTAGAGCAAGTGCCCGGCAGGCCAGAAAAGTGCCCGCCAGCTCAGAGAAGTCCCCACAAACCCCACTTCTCCATCCCGGCAATCAATAAATCCATCCCTCAACGCCCCGCGCTATGGTATAATAAACAAAATGCACATAGAATGTCGCTGAACATCCGGCCGGTCAGCAGCCGGCAAACGCAATATACACTAAACCCACTACACATCAAACGGAGGAGATAAAATGCGCAAAACAAAGATCATCTGCACGATCGGACCTGCCAGCGAGAGCGAGGAGATGCTGAGGAAACTGATCGCAGCAGGCATGAATGTGGCGAGATTTAATTTTTCACATGGGACACATGAAGAGCACGAGGCCAAGTTCCGCAGAGTCGTGCGCCTTCGCCGCGAACTGGGCGTGCCGGTAGCGACGCTGCTGGACACCAAGGGACCCGAAATCCGTCTGCGCGATTTTGAGGGCGGGAAAGTAGTGCTCGAGAAGGGGCAGACTTTTACTCTGACGACAGAAGAGGTGATGGGCACCAGCGAGAGAGCATCTGTCACCTATAAGGATCTGCCGATGGATGTGAGTGTCGGCGGAACCATCCTGATAGACGACGGCCTGATCGGTCTGCGCGTTGATTCCAAGACGGATACTGAGGTGGTCTGCACAGTCGTCAATGGCGGCCCGGTGTCCAATCACAAGGGTGTGAACCTGCCCGGCGCTGATCTGTCGATGCCTTTTATCAGCAAGCAGGACCGCTCCGACATCGAGTTCGGCTGCCGGATGGGATATGATTTTATCGCGGCTTCTTTCACGCGTACGGCTAAGGACGTCAACGAGATCCGCGAGATCCTCAATGCCAACAACAGCCGCATGAAGATCATTGCCAAAATAGAGTCCGTCCAGGGCGTCAACAACATTGAGGAGATTCTCGAGGCGGCTGACGGCGTCATGGTAGCTCGCGGCGACCTCGGCGTAGAAGTTCCGCTTGAGGAAGTGCCTGTTATCCAGAAGCACATCATCAAGAGAGCTGTCCAGCTGGGCAAGATTGTTGTCACAGCGACCCAGATGCTTGATTCCATGATGAAGAATCCCCGTCCCACGAGAGCAGAGGCGACTGATGTCGCTAACGCGATCTATGACGGAACAACAGCGATCATGCTCTCCGGCGAGACGGCGGCAGGCAGCTATCCCGAGGAAGCGGTCAGGACCATGGCGACCATCGCGGAGCGCGCGGAGAAGGATATCCACTACAAACAGCGCATGAAGCTGCTTGAAGACGATAAGACTGATATCACGACTGCGATCTCCCACGCCACTTGCACTGTGGCTGAGGACATCGGAGCCAAAGCGATCATCACAGTCACGATCTCCGGATTCACAGCGAACCGTCTTTCCAGATACAAACCCACCTGCCCGATCATCGCGTGCACCATCAGTGAGTCTGTGGCGTGCCAGATGAACGTGCTCTTTGACGTCTATCCGCTCAACATTCCTCAGGAGGACAGAGAGGAGATGCTCTTTGATGCGGCGGTTGACGCGGCCAGGAAGGCCGGATATGTGGAGAAGGGCGACAACATCGTCCTTACAGCAGGCGTGCCGCTGGGCGTCGCGGGCAACACGAACATGACGAGAGTGATCGAAGTGTGGTAAACCGGGACAGAATGACGAGAGTGATCGAAGTATGGTAAACCAGGAGGAAACCGGGAGGCACAGGATATTTTGCCTGATGGGCAAGAGCGGAACCGGGAAAGATACTATATACAGAGAATTACTGAGTGACGGGGCGCTTCCTTTTGAGCGCCTCGTTCCCTGTACGACGAGGCCGATCCGGGCCGGCGAGCAGGACGGGCGGGAATATCATTTCTACAGCGTGGAGGAGTTTCGGGCGCTGGAGCGGGCAGGCAAGGTCATCGAGTCGCGCTGTTATGAGACGGTGCACGGGCCGTGGTATTACTTTACGGCGGATGACGGACAGATCGACCTGGCTCGCCGGAGCACGCTGATGATCGGGACGCTGGAGTCCTACCTTGCGCTGCGCGCCTATTACGGGGCGGACAAGGTGGTGCCCGTTTATCTCGAAGTGGAGGACGGCGAGCGCCTGCAGAGGGCCCTTGACCGCGAACGCTCCGAGAAGATGCCAAAATATCGCGAGCTCTGCCGCCGTTTCCTGGCCGACTGCGAGGACTTCTCAGAGGAGAAGATCGCGGAGGCGGGAATCACGAAGCGGTTTCAGAATGATGACCTGCAGCGGTGCAGGCAGGAGATCGAGGAGTACCTGGCGGAGATGATGTGAATGAGGAAATTTTCAGATATAATCGGCCAGAAGGCCATTATAGAGCATCTGTATAATGCCCTGAGAACGGGCAGTATTTCCCATGCCTATATCCTGAGCGGAGACGCGGGGTCGGGACGGAAGACTATTGCGTCGATTTTTGCGGCTGCGCTCCAGTGCGAGGACCTGCAGGAAGAGGAGACGGAGGAGCCGGATCAGCCCGCGATCGGGACAGCTGCAGCGGGAGGAAAAACCTCTGCCGGAGCGATCGGGACAGCCGCAGCGGGAGGTAAAACCTCTGCCGGAGCGCCCGGTACTGCCGCAGCGGGAGGTAAAGCCGCGGCAGGGACAGCCAGGCATCCCGCGCCCCGCATGCGCAAAAGGAAGCTTTTGGAGCCCTGCGGCAGGTGCCTTTCCTGCATTCAGGCACAGAGCGGCAACCAGCCGGACATCATTACGGTCAGCCACGAGAAGCCGAACAGCATCGGCGTGGGCGAGATCCGAAGAATGCGGGCGGATCTGCAGATCAAGCCTTATTCCAATGCGCGGAAGGTGTACATTATCCCGGATGCGGAGAAACTGACGGTCCCCGCGCAGAATGCGCTGCTCAAGACGCTGGAGGAGCCGCCGGAGTATGCGGTCATTATTTTGATAGCGAACGGTCTGTCCGCTTTTTTGCCGACTATACTGAGCCGGTGCGTTGTGCTGCAGACCCGGGCAGTTGAGGAGGCACAGATCGCGCGTTTTCTTCAGCGGGAGAAAGAGCTCAAGGAGGATCAGGCGATGATCCTGGCGCGTTTTGCGGGCGGCAATCCCGGGCAGGCGCTTCTTCTTACGGATGACAAGGAATTCCTGGAGCTTCGGGACCGGACGGTGGACTTCCTGGCGCACCTGAACCGGGCGGACGCGGTGCGGATCAGCGAGTTTGCGTCGGATATAGACGCGGGGCGGCGGGACGAGGTGCTGAGCTTTGTCCTGATGTGGTTCAGGGACGTTCTGCTTTATCATAGTACGCAAAACAGTGAGAACTTGATTTTTCAGGAGGACATACAGTATATTATAGAAGCCGCAGGTATGCTCGGATATGAGCGGCTCGGCAGGATCCTCGATGAGATCGACACAGCGTCGCGCCGCCTGAGGTCAAATGTGGCGGCTGATTCGGTTTTTGAGATCATGTTTCTGAAGATCCGGCAGCAGTACCGCAGGCGGGCCTGAACCCGGCATTTATGTACCTGACAGAGAAGTTAAACAGGAAAAGGTTACGAATGGATACCATAAAATATACAGAAATCAAAGCAGAAAGCAGCAGGATCGAGATTCACGGAGATAACGCGGATGTCATCGATGTCGCAAGAGCGGAAGTTCGCAAGGTCGAGATCGTAGCGGTTGCCCAGGCAGAGGCGATCGCCATGAAGGAAGCCGAGGAACCCGCGGCAGAGCCCGAAGAATCCGCAGCAGCGGAAAAATCCGCAGCAGAGGAAGAACCCGCGGCAGTCGAAGAGCCCGTAACAGAGGGAGAAACCGCATCAGAAGAACCTGCGAAAGACAACGGCGAGCGCGTGATACCCGCTGTGGACAGCGACGAAACGGTGCATGTGATCGGCGTGCGGTTTAGGACAGCCGGCAAGGTTTACTTTTTTGACCCGGGTGAGTGGGAAGTCAGACATGGCTGCCACGTCATCGTTGAGACTGCTCGCGGCATTGAGTACGGCACTGTGGTCGGCCTGCCCATGGACGTCAAGGCGAGCAAGGTGACCCAGCCCCTCAAGGAAGTTATCCGCGTCGCTACTTTCGAGGATAATGAGATCGAGCGCCGCAACCGGGCCAAGGAGAAAGAGGCTTACCGCATCTGCCAGGAGAAGATCCAGGCCCACGGCCTCGACATGAAGCTGATCAATGCTGAATATACTTTCGACAACAGCAAAGTGCTGTTTTACTTTACTGCGGACGGAAGGGTGGATTTCCGCGATCTGGTCAAGGATCTCGCCAGTGTTTTCCGCACCCGCATCGAGCTGCGCCAGATCGGCGTCCGCGACGAGACCAAGATCCTGGGCGGATACGGCATCTGCGGCAGACCTCTGTGCTGCCACACCTGGATGAGCGACTTCATCCCGGTCTCCATCAAGATGGCCAAAGAGCAGAACCTCTCGCTCAATCCCGGCAAGATCTCCGGTGTGTGCGGCCGTCTGATGTGCTGCCTCAAGAATGAGGCGGACACCTACGAGGAGCTGAACCGGAACCTTCCCAAGGTCGGGGACGAAGTGCAGGGAAATGACGGCCTCAGCGGCCAGGTGGAGAGCGTGAATGTGCTCCGCCAGACAGTCCGTATTCTTGTGGAAGTGGACGACGAGAAGGAATTCCACGAATATCACGTGAAAGACCTTACCATCCTGCGCAGAAGGCGCAGAGGCGGCAATCGCACCCGAAAGGACAACGCGATGGATACCAGGGAAGCGCAGGAACTCGAGAAACTCGAGAACCAGGAGCGCCAGGAGACCCGCGGCGATAACAAGAACCGCGGCAATAAGAACAATAAACCGAATCGGAACAAGAACCGCCGCAGACAGGAGAACAATAATGCACAGTGACGACAGGATCCCGGAATCGCAGTTGGTGCGCCCCGGGGAGAAAGTCGACGACCTCCAGCGCAGCGGTCTTCAGATCATACAGGATCCCGCGAGATTCTGCTTTGGCATGGATGCAGTGCTCCTCACCGGGTTCATCCAGGAAGGGATCGGCGGGCGCTCCATGGCGCGCGAAGATATGCTTGATCTGGGCACCGGAACGGGGATCATCCCCATTTTGATGTCGGCGAAATCGGACCTGCGGACGCTGACAGGGCTGGAGATCCAGCCGGACAGCGCCGACATGGCGAGGAGGAGTGTGGAACTCAACGGGATCGGAGACAGAGTCCGGATCCTGCAGGGAGATATCAGGGAGGCAGATACGCTTTTTGCGACTGCCTCTTTTGGCGTTGTTACATGCAATCCGCCCTATATGATCGGCGGGCACGGCCTTCAGAATCCGGACAGCCCCAAGGCGATCGCGAGACATGAGGTCTTGTGTGATTTTGACGATGTGGCGCGGGCTGCAGAGAAGCTGCTCAAGACGGGCGGCCACTTCTTCCTCGTGCACAGGCCCTTCCGGCTCGCCGAGATCATGACGACCCTTCGGGACCACGGCCTTGAGCCCAAGCGGATGCGCCTTGTCTACCCCTTCGTGGACAGGGAACCCAACATGGTCCTTCTTGACTGCGTGCGCGGCGGCAGGCCCCGCCTGACAGTGGAGAAGCCGCTGATCGTCTACAAAGAGACCGGCAAGTATACGGATGAGATCTACGAGGTCTACGGCTACTAGAATACAGGAGCAAAACAGTGAAAGAGACGGATAAATCACCAATCATGCATAACGCAGCGGAGCCCGGAACCCTCTACCTCTGCGCCACACCGATCGGCAATCTGGGCGACATCACGGAGCGCGTGCTGCGCACCCTGGAGTCGGTGGACCTGATCGCGGCTGAAGATACCCGCAACACACTGCGCCTGCTCAACCACTTCGGGATCAAAAAGCCGCTCACCAGCTATCATGAATACAATAAGTATACAAAGGCCGAAGAGCTGGTCACCAAACTGCATCGCGGCGCCAGCATTGCGGTCGTGACGGATGCAGGAACGCCTGCTATTTCCGATCCGGGCGAAGTGATCGTCGCCATGTGCCTCGAGCAGGGAATCCGGGTGACTTCACTGCCCGGCGCCTGCGCCCTGATCACTGCCCTAACCATGTCCGGCATGCCGGCCAGAAGATTCTGCTTCGAGGGCTTTCTGCCGACGGACAAAAAAGAGAGGCGCTATATTTTGACTCAGCTGCAGAGAGAAGAGCGCACAACCATCCTCTATGAGGCGCCCCATCATCTGCGCGGGACACTGCAGGAACTGTATGATAACCTCGGGGACCGCCGGATCACCCTGTGCCGCGAGCTGACCAAGAAGTTCGAGGAGGCTCTGCCCATGACGCTGGCCTCCGCGATCGAGTATTACGGGGTGAATGAGCCGCGGGGCGAGTATGTCCTGGTGCTGGCCGGGGCGGACCGGGCTGCGCTGGAGGAGGAAAAGCGCAGGAATTTCGAGGAAATGACCCTGGAGGAGCATATGGCCCTGTACACAGATCAGGGGCTGAGCCGCAAGGACGCGATGAAAAAAGTCGCGGCGGACAGAGGAGTGTCTAAACGGGATATTTACAGAGAACTTATGGATCAATGAGTGCGAAAAAGTGCATGTCCGAGTCCGAAAAAAAGCGAAAATCGGCAAACAGTATTTGAACTCAATTGACATATTTTACAAAAGTGTTAAATTTATTTTAGGAAAGTATGTAGATTATTGTTATCAGGAGACCATCCGATAATGCTTAATGGAACAGAGATTCCGACTACCGCAGATCTTGAGGCAGCGGTCAGACACAACAGATATGTGCAAAGATTCAGGGCGACAGTGAGGAGTACATTCCTGTCGCTGGTTGTGGTGGCAGCGGCGGCTGTTCTGGTGGCGGTTCTCCTGCTTCCGATCCTCAGGATCTACGGCAAATCGATGAGAGGAACGCTTGACAGCGGAGACATCGTGGTCTCGGTCAAGACTTCCAATATGAAAACGGGCGACATCATCGCCTTTTACTACAACAACAACATCCTTGTAAAAAGGATGATCGCGAATCCGGGAGACATGGTGGACATCGATTCCGAGGGAAACGTTTACGTAAACGACGTGAAGCTGGACGAGCCGTACCTGGATGACAAGGCTTACGGCGAGACGAACATTGAGCTGCCTTATCAGGTCCCGGAGGGCAAGGTCTTCGTGATGGGAGACAACCGGTCGGCCTCCATTGACTCGCGCAATACGTCGATCGGATGTGTATCAGAGGAACAGATCGTGGGCAAAATAGTGTTCAGGGTATGGCCCCTGACCCAGATTGGATCCATTCATTAGCTGCTAAGGCAAAACACTGACATTTAGGGTAAGACACTTGGAACAACGCATGAAGCCAGAGGGAACTCATGAACTTTATCGATAAAATGGTCGAAAAATTCATAGAGATTCACAGAAGAATGAGACGCTGGAGACGCGTCTTATTCGTGCTGTCCGCGATCACGGTATTTGCGGTGACATACGCCCTGATCCTGCCTGCTATTACTATGGACCGCGATACGGCGGAGGAACAGCCGGGCATTGAAGCGGCTGCAGCAAATCTTCCTGGTGTGAGCGGTGACGGGAATGACGGCGGAGGATCCGCCGGCTCGAATGAACCCGAAGTGAACCCGGAGGACACTTCCGACGAAGGCGGAGGACAGACAGACGGCGGAGATGGCGGACAGTCGGATACCGGCGATGGAGGTCAGACAGGCGCTGCAAACACAGGAAGCACAGATATCGCAAACGAGGGCCGGTCAGAAGGCTCAGATGCCGGGCAGACAGATGGCCAAGGCACCGATCAGGCAGAAGGCGCAAATACTGCCGGAACTGATAGGGATGCTTCTCAGACTGGCGCCACAACAGCTCCCGAAAGCGAGACTGCGGCAGACATCGAGCTGATCACAGAGGATACCAAGCTTGTTTTTGAAGGCAAGGACTATTATGTCTACGCCGAATTCGGAGCGCCCGCCGGACTGCCTGTGGGCGTGGTTCTTGATGTCAGGGAGATCACGGAAGAGAAATATCCTGAAGAGTACGAAGAATACTACAAACAGGCCCTGACCAAGATGCAGGACGAATACGATGAGAATACGAAGCTGTCTTTTGCCAGGTTCTACGACATCGCATTCAAATATGAGGGCAAAGAGATCGAGCCCGCCGGCGAGGTGAAGGTTCGCATTGAATATAAGAAAGCGCTTGAGATCCCCAAAGAGACGACTGTGGACGCGATCCATTTCGAGGACGTGGGGGACCGGGAGGATAAGAAGGAGGATGAGAAGGACGCCAAAGTCCTCGAATCCGAGATCGAGACCAAAGAAACCAAGGCCGAAGAGAACGAAATTGAGGCCATCGAATTTAAGTCAGAACAGTTCTCCGTCTACGGAGTAGTGGGAACAGAGACAATCACGACGACAATCCTGACCGCGGACGGCAGCACATATGAGATCACGGTGACTTTTGACCCCGAAGCAGGGGTGGGAAGCGATGCCAGTCTGCAGGTAAGAGAGCTGACGCAGGAGGATGGGGAGTACGATTCCCTTGTGGAACAGACCGCCTCCATGATAGACAGCGCCAGGAGTGACCTGAGCTATATCAAACTGCTGGATATCGGAATCGTTGACGAAAATGGTCAAAAAATCGTGCCCGGCAGTCCTGTTGACGTACAGATCAAACTTCTCGATCGGGAAGAACTGGGAGAGAATACGAAGATCGTGCACTTTGCAGAGGATGCAAAGGGGAACGTGACAGAGCCGGAAGTTCTGGACGGAACCATAGAGGGAGACACTGTCAGCTTTGAGACGACAGGCTTCTCGGCCTATGCTATTGTGGACGGACCGAGGCCTGTCCCGGTGGGATGGCACAAAATAGGATCCATTGAGGAACTGATCGAGCGCGGCAGCAATGGGCTCTACATCGGCCATACCAGCGGATACTTTTTCCGCAACACTATTGATCCCAAAGACAACCGGCGCGGTATTACAAAGACAAAGCCGCCGCAGGGTTCTCCCCCTCCCGAGGCTGTAAAATACTACTTTGAGCAGGTGGAGGGAAGCAGCGATAAGGTATACGCATACTGTTATGCCGATGACGGTGTGACCAAACAGTATGTCTATAACAATAACAACAATAGCCTCTACTTTACTGATGAGGAACACAAGACTGCTTTTACAGTCTCGCTTAACGGCAGCGGATTCCAGTTTAACAACGGCGCATGGTACTGGAATATGCAGGGCGGAGCCAATGGAAGCAGATTCTGCTCCTGGAACAGCGCAGGCGACGCCAACAATTACATGAATCTCTGGTACAGCTCAGATATCCCGGAGGATCCCTACGATCTTAATGGAACCAGCTATGGTCTGATGAACTGGAACGGAGGCGTCGCGGGAAAAGCGCTCATGGGAAGCGAAACAGGCAGTAACCTGGTCGCCAAATCCCTTACGACGATGAGCACGACAAACGACAAGAAGCACTTGTTTGTTCCCAATGACAGTGAGATCTCCATGTGGACCTTCCAATGGGCTGAGGAGGATAAATACTATCTGACCACAGTCGTGGATGGCAGCACGAAGTATCTGCGGATGGACGGAGACGGGCTTTCCCTTGTGTCGGAGCAGGATGAGAGCTGCAAGATCCAGGTCGTGCCCGGCACCGGTACGAGACTCGGCCAGCTTTGCCTGAAATCCGGAAATACGACTCTGACCTACAGCGGATCGATCGAGGAAGGTTTTACGGTGAACGGCAGTGCGGGCAGTGAATGGCTGTACCTTGTCGATCTGTCCGAACTCACGTCAGAATATTTCATGACTTATACCGCTGAAAAGGTCAGTGTTTCAGACCCGGCGGTCACAACCGGCTCCAAAGTTATCGTTTACACGAGAGCCTGGAACGAGGAGACCCTCACCTACGATTATTATGCGATCAGCTCAGACGGCAAAGTTGTGCCGGTCTATGACAGCGGCAACATGATCGAGTGGGTGAGCGGCCAGATCAACACTCTATTGTGGAATTTCGTGGAGTACACCTGGGAAGAGACGGAAGATCCGAACTTCTACTATGAGCTGTACAACCAGTACTCGGAGAAGTATCTCGCGCCTCAGATCACGGACGGCCAGATCCTGTCAGATAATACGATCGGTATCAATATGAGCGGCAGAAAGGACGGTAAGTACTACTCGCCTATAGTCGCATGGGATGATGACCACTACGCGTTCGCAGGCCTTAAAGTGGAGAACGGCCAGATCGTTTCCTGCCCGGGTTCAGAGGCGATGGATTTCTATTTTGCCATCATGCAGGACCTGAACATAGATGATACGGTTCATACGGTAGAAACGGTCGATAATGATCAGTATGGCATTACCATGAAGATCATCAACAAAGGGACGCGCGAGGAGATGAGCGCGATCCTCGGCAACAACGAGGGCGGCGCCGGAAGAGTTCTGCATCAGGGCCTTCTGGCTACAAAACTGGAAGATGACGGATACCCGATCACAGAGGCGGATCGTTCCCTCGGGGAGCTTTACGCAGGGGAGAGTTATGCCAACCACCTCTTCATCCGGAGCATATACGATGAGTCAGGATATTTCGAGTATGACAGCACGCAGAACTTCGCGAGCCTGAAGGGGCAGTCGGGCGGAGACTTTACAGTTTACAAGGAACTGGGAACTCACGATGACAGAAGTTCGAACACTCTCAAGCACGGTCAGTTCTTCCCCTTCAATGATCTGAAGGCGGGTTCATTCTCTTCATTGAACCCCAAGAACATATATACCTTTGACGAGACCTCCTATGAGCGGCTGCTTCCGGACAGTGATCCGAGAAAATATGAGAACCTGTATACGGTTAATCACGACGGTAAAACGCCGGATTACTATTTTGCCATGGAGACCGAAGCCAGCTTCACCCAGACCCCGAACGGACTGGACGACTGGGGCCATGACATCATCTTCGAGTTCACCGGAGACGATGACTTCTGGCTCTATGTGGACGGCGAGCTGGTCATCGACCTGGGCGGAATCCACAGCTCCGTTCCGGGAAGTGTCAACTTCCGCACCGGAGATGTGAGGGTCAACGGAGTACCGACAACCCTCAGAGATCTTTTCTACAATAACTTTATTAAGCGGGGAGGCAGCTCGGCTGATGCCCAGGCCTATGTCGACAGCAAATTCGTGGAAAGAGTCATCGGCGGACGAACATGCTATGTTTTCAAGGACTACAGCACCCACACCATGAAAACCTTCTACATGGAGCGAGGCGCGGGCGCTTCGAACCTGCGGATGAGATTCAACCTCGCGTCCGTGAAGAAGGACACAGTCGAACTTGCCAAAAAATTGTCGGGTCCTCAGGACTCCATAATGGCGGAGTTCGCATATCAGATCATTTATAAAGATGACGCCGGAAATATCGATTACCTGAACAATGCCGGGGAAAAGAAATACGTAACCTACAAAGACTCCATCAATCCCGTGAAGTACAAGCCTTCACTTGAGATCGACGGAATAACCTACAGGGACGTCTTCTTCCTTAAGCCCGGTGAAGCGGCAGAGATCACTTTCCCTGACGAAATGTCTGAGTACAGGATCGTCGAATGCGGCGTCAACACCGATGTTTTCCAAAAAGTCTCTGTAAATGAAGCGGAGATCACCGGAACGTCAGGGGCAGGATACGCGGATAACAGGAAGGACTTCGGGATCGATTTTGACAGCACGAATGACCGCGCGAAGGTCAATTACGACAACGAAGTGAATCCGGACGCGCTGCGGTCCCTGACAATCCAGAAACAGCTCTACAGAGAAAACGGAGAGACGCGGATCCCGTATTCCGAGGATCCAAAGGCGACTTTCGATTTCACGCTGTACCTCGCCGCGGAGTATGACGAGAATCCGGACGAATCGACTGCCAATATGCAGACCTATTACGTAAAGGATCCGGACGGAAATTACTGCATTTGGAACAAGGACCAGAAGAAATTCCAATCTCTCGGAAAGACCAATTTCGACGATCTTTCAGAGGATGAGAAAAAGGCAGCGGGCTTTACAACCTCCATTTACGGAGCAGTTTCGAAGATTCCGGTGGACCACACGGTTGAAGTCCGCAATATTTTGGCAGGGACACAGTTCAAAGCAGTGGAACCCCCTGCGAAGATTCCGGACGGATATTCCTTCCAGAGATATGTGCTGAACGGCGAAGATTTACCTTATCCTGCAGAGCAGGGCGCTTCGGGAATCATTGATACAAGCGGCGATTCAGAGGTAATTGTTCGAAACCTCAAGGGTTACGGCCTGAGAATGAACAAGACCTGGTCCGACGCGGAGTATATGGCGGAGAGAGAGCCGACTTACTTTGCCGTATTTATTGACACCGGCGGTACACCAAGTCTGGTGGCAGACACTGTGAAGCAGCTCGCTTACGCGGCAAATCCCCAGACGCTATACTGGTACTTCTTAAGACTCCAGCCCGGAACTGACTTCGAACAGTACATGATCCGGGAGGTCTTAATATCGGGAGGAACTCCTGCGGTCGACGAAGAAGGCAATGTCACCAATGCCGAATCGCTCACGATCGAGCCGCTTCCGCACGGAACGGAGTTCAGTATAAGCGGCAAGCAGAAGGGCGAGACTGAGGCATCGGAATTTGAATACACCGTGCTCTATGATGAGCCGGGGCAGCAGGACAACGTCCGGTTACAGAAAGTGACGAACAACAGACCCGGTATCATTTTGAAGAAAGCGCAGTGGAATGCGGCAGTTCCACTCGCAGGCGCGGAGTTTACACTTACGGACGACGACGGAAATCTGATCGGAACCTTTACTTCGGATGAAGACGGACTGATCACTGTCGCTTTCCTTCGCGACGATGTTCCGTATACCCTTACGGAAACCCACGCGCCGCAGGGCTGGTACGGACTGCAGGCACCGCTGACGATCACTCTCAGCGACCACAACATCAGTGTGGCAGAGAGAGAAATGTCGGATTATTACATCATCGACAACCTGTCAGCAACGCCAAGCCTTACGATCAAGGACAGACCTTACGAGTTCCGGGCGGTCAAGAAAGACGCCGACACGCTAGAGCCTCTTAAAGGCGTGAAATTCGCGCTTCACAAACAGGTGGAAGTCGGCGGCGTGATCACGATCGACCTCAACCCGATGCCGGGCTATGAGAGCCTGAGCACTGACGAAAACGGTCTGATCCCCAAGATCGACAATACTTTGCCGGCGGGAACTTACGAGCTGCGCGAAAAGTCGAGGCTTAAGGGTTACGACATGATCTCCGGCTATATCCGGTTCACCGTCAGCGACACCGGAGCGATCACACTGGTCGGAACTGACCAGCAACCGATCCCGGAAGAAGCGTCGCTGACCGGGCCCGCTGAGCAGCCGGATGGCAGCCTGTCCTATGAGATGACGATCGTCAACCACAGGTTTGCCGACATCACGCTTAAAAAAGTGGACAGCAGCCAGGCGCCGCTTAACGGAGCAAAATTCAAATTATGCAAGTATGAGACCTCCTGGGAGGTCGTAGAAGGATACGAAAATATAGACATGACCGACAGCGCGACCGCGAGACTTGCTGATCTGCCCATCGGCTGGTATCGGCTGACAGAAACCGGTGCACCTGCCGGATATATTATCCGGGACAATCAAGTGTATTTCAAAATTGCATTTGACGAGCGGGGAAATGTAACAGTCACCCTGACTGACGAGACGGGAACAGGCCCCGGTACGAATCCGGACGCTTCTGTGAGCGGCACCGCGATCACCGTCAGGAACACGCCGGGAGCACCTCTTCCCAATACCGGA
>CACZXG010000033.1 GCA_902785055.1 uncultured Lachnospiraceae bacterium | reverse complement strand
CGATAAGCTGGCCGAGAAACTAAAGGATCTGCAGGAGCAGAAGCGCCGGATCGAGGCGGATGCGATCATGGATGCATACCTGAAAAGCGGCAAAACGCTTGACGAGATCATGACGTTTTTGAAGCCCTGATGGCGTTTAGTGTAACTTTTTTGCAAAGTTCTCATATTATGATTTCTTCAAGGCATAAGTTAGAAGACATTCCTTTTGTTGATCTTGACGTACTTGAACATGATCCGGCAGTCGAGATGTTCTACAGGTATTATGGACGGGATCAGGAGCGAGTGTATAAAAGCACTGCTGGTGATATTGTCGATACTGTTTATAGACATACTCTGCTTGTCGAACTTTTGGCAAAAGCTGCGGGAAGATCCGGAGGTACACTAGAAGACTTTAATGAGAAACTGAAAAAAGAGAAGTTCTTCAATGTTTTCACTTGTCCGATAAAAACAAAACATGATAAATACCGGACGATTGAGGAAAGCGTAATAAAACTGTATGAGATATCTGGATTGACAGAAGAGCAGCAGCGTATTATGAAACTGTTCTCCATATTTACTGCAGAGAGGGAGATTTATTATGAAGTCGTCCATTGGGCTAAGCTTAAAGAGAATTCAATGATCGAACTCGTGGACCTTGCATGGCTTGAGCAGGGCGGGCAGGAAAATGGGTACTCTATTCATCAGATTATAAAAGACTCTATATCTAGGCAGATGATGAAGAGCGGAGATGAGTTGAAAATTGAAGAGTATGGAGAACTGCTTGAAAAGGCTGCGAGTACAGATAGCTATTTGTCAGTTGACTTTGGATTTACGAAAGTGCGAGAAAGGCTTGTTCTGGCGGAGGATGTGACGAGGAGTGTTAATAGAAGAATAAAGGGAATGCTGGAAGTTGGGACTCGGTCTAAGCAGTATGAACCGTTCCTAAAAAGTATTTCTGATTTATTCCATAATGTTGCTGGCGTACATTTTGATCAAGGAAACTATGCTAGGGCACTGGAATACTATAACAATGCCCGTGAGATTAGAGAAAAGATTCTGGGGAGAAACCATTTATCTACAGCAACGACGTACAATGGCATAGCCGGTACGTACCAAGAGCTGGGTGAATACCAAAACTCGTTGGATTATTTTATGAAGGCTCTTGAGATAGACAAGAGTCTCCTAGGAAGTAACCATATTGAAACGGCGACGATCTACAACAATATAGCTTGCGTGTACTTTAAACAGGCTAAATATACAAATTCGCTGAATTACTATAAGAAGGCTATTGAGATATACGAGAGGCTTTTGGGAAGCGACCATCCTGATACAACGAAAATGTATAATAATATAGCTGGTGTGTATAATGAAAAGGGTGATTATACGAAGTCGTTGGAATACTATGAAAAGACCCTTGCGATTAGAAAAAGAATTATGAAAAATGACAATCTTGATATAGCAATGACATATAGTGGTATGGCTGGTGTATATCAAAATCTGAACAAATATGCAAAGTCGTTGGAATACTATGAGAAAGTACTTGAAATCAGAGAGAGAATTCTAGGGAGTGACCATCCTGATACAGCAAAGACATATAACGATATAGCTTTAGTGAATCATAAGCAGGGCAACTATTCAAAGGCACTTGAATACTATAAGAAGGCCCTTGAAATCAGAGAGAGAACTATAGGAAGCAACCATCCTGATACAGCGAAGACGTACAATAATATTGCTGGAGTATATGAAGATCAGAGAGAATACACAAAGGCGCTGGAATACTATGAAAAAGCCCTTGAGGTCAAAGAGAAAACTTTGGGAATTGATCATCTATCAACAGCGAAAACGTACAGCAATATTGCCAGAGTGTATCAGTATCAGGGGGACTACGAAAAGGCGCTGGCATACTACGGCAAGGCCCTTGGGGTCATGGAGAGGTCCTAGGAAGCGACCACTCATTAACCCCGAAAACGTACCACAATATGGCCGGTGTGTATCAGGCTTTGGGGGACTACGAAAAGGCGCTGGAGTATTATGAAAAAGCGTTAACTGTATTTAAGGCGGAATTAGGCGAGAATCATCCTGACACTCAAAGCGCGCAAGAATCTGTTGAAATAATGAAGTTGTACTTAATGACTGGATTGAATGAAGACCAGTTAATAGAAATGATTCAAAATACTCCTCCGGAAGTCCTTCAGGAAAGAATTCAATTATTCAGCAATGGCATCAATCACACCGGTGATAACCACTCCGTATCGTGAACGAATTCATTAGAAAAAGGTACAGATGGAGGCAAAAGCTGAGATGAGATGATTATACTCCGTTGCTGTGTCAGACGGAGGAGAGGAAGGTAAGTTGTTCAAATCAGACATGATTGCCCCATGCGGCCTGGATTGCAACATTTGTTCGCAGGCCCTGATCGAGAATGATCCCTGTCAGGGATGCAACGGGCCTGATGGCCACAAGCCTGAGTTTTGCGCCAGGTACTGTGGAATCATTCTTTGCCGGAAGCGGAAAGAAAATGGATACAGGTTCTGCGATGAATGTCCGGACTATCCTTGTGAGGATGTGATGGAGAAGGAGAACCGCTATACGTCAAAATATCCACACAGGGAATCACCGCTTGAGAATCTACGGATGATCAGAAGAGACGGGATGGACGCTTTTTTGGAATATGAGCGGCAGCATTGGACATGTCCGAACTGCGGAAGGCCGTTTTCGGTTCACGACAGGAATTGTCCGCACTGTGGGAAAAGTGTGCTTGGCACAGATGCCTAGACAGGTTTTGGTGTTGTTGGCATTTTCTGATGATGATAGAATGAAACTGGAATTCTGATCCAACAAACTACGCGGAAGTTTCGTTTGCTGATCGTGTGCAGAGGCAGGTGCATATAGCCAGACGCAACGCGAGATGGAGGAAAGAATATATGGATTGGGAAATGACGCTGCGCAACGAGCGCGAGAAAGGACGAGAAGAAGGACGTATGGAAGAGCGGGTCAAGACAGAGGAACAGCAGAAGCGAGCGGAAGCTGCGGAAGAACGAGCTGACGCTGCGGAAGAAAGAATTCGGAGATTAGAGGAGCAGATTGCGCTGTTGGAAAAGGGCGTTCACTGATTAGCGTTAAAGCTATGGATGAATGCTGAGATAAGTGTAATCCATCATAAATAAAGTATAATTGAGCCAACTGCAGGAAATACTGTGGTTGGCTCAATCTGAACTGATGGCGGAATTGCAGATGGGTCAGACCCGGGTACGGAGAATAAGGAGAAACAAAATGCGCGTAGAAATCGATCATGTCGCGATTCGGACAACTGAGTTTGATAAGGCAAGAGCATTTTTTGAGGATGTTTTTTCCATGCAGTGTTATAGGGAAGTAGGTCAAAAGCCTGAGAGAAAGCTGTGGTTTCTCGAGGGAGTGCAGCTGTGTGAGGTTGAGGCGCTGCCCGAAGGTGAGAACGGATATGACCATTTCAGTCTTGGCGTGGAGGATGTTGAGGCTGTTATGAAGTATGTGGAGAAAGAGTATCCGGAGTGCGAGATTATGAATGATCACTGGTTCCGTCTGCCGAACCGGACGGAGATAGAGTTGAAACCGTTTAGGCATGCTTATTTGAAGGTGAACGGGACAACGGAGAAGTAATGGGGCGTCTGTTTGGTGCGACAGAGGAAATAAGGGTTTGCAGTATGGTACGCTGGTTTAAACTGTTTGATCATCAATATTTTGGCTTCTGGGTGTTGGGGCTTGTCTTGTTTGCGATTCAGGAAATCCCGTATATGGTGATGCCGCTTTTCCATTTGGAGACGAATCCGATCATGAATATGGTGGAGACGTCGGCGGCGCTGGATGTGTGCGAAAAGGTGCTCGGGTCGCTGTGCATTGCTGTGATGATTTTTGTCGTGCATGAGGAGGCGGTGTTGTTCTCGATTGCCAAGGGAAGGGAGAGGCTGTTCTTCGCGGTGGCGATGGGGGTTCTTCTGTTGAATTTCCTGGGCTGGGGATTGTATTTCGGCGGGTATCAGAGCGTGCTCGTTATGATGCTGTTCATTGTGGTGATGCCGCCGCTGTATTATGTGGCGATTGGGCTGTGGAGGCGGAATGTGCTGCTGGCGGCGCTTGGAGTTGTGTTCCTGGCGGTGCATTTTGTGCATGTGTATGGGAATTTGAAGATGTAAAGCGGGCCCGTTACATGAAATTTGGCCGAGTCCATGTGGCCAAGGAGGGAAACTGTGGAATTTTTTGACGTTTGCGATGAGAGAGGCCTGCCGACAGGGGAGGTTGTTGAGAGAAGTGTTGCTCATAGCGAGGGTATTCTTCACCGGACGGCGCATGTCTGGATCATAAAGAAGGTGGACGGGCGCTGGCAGGTGTTGCTGCAGAAGAGGAGCAAGGATAAGGATTCTTATCCGGGGCAGTTTGATACTTCGTCGGCGGGGCATATTCCGGCCGGGATGGAGCCGCTTGAGTCTGCGCTCAGGGAGCTTCGGGAGGAGCTGGGGATCTCTGCGGGGGAGGAGCAGCTGCGGTTTATCGGAACGTTCCGGACGCAGTATGAAGAAATCTTTTATGACGAGCCTTTTCGAGATAATGAGATGATCAGTGTATTTGTTTATGAGGAGCCGGTTGAGCCGGAGGGGCTTGTTCTGCAGGAGAGTGAAGTGGAGGAAGTGAGGTATTTTGACCTGCTCGAAGTGTATGAGGAGATTTGCAGGGGGAGCGACTGGTGCTGCGTGAATCCGGAAGGGATGAAGGTGCTGGTGGAGTATTTAGGATTGTAGATGGGGCGTCAGGGATGCTTCACAAAACAGCGCAGGGAAGCGATGTTCCCTGCGCGTCTTATTTGTAGTCTCTGCCAGGCTCATGCACTCCTGAAATCATGTTCCCGGAAGACGTACACGGGCTGGTCCTCGCCGAGGACAGCGGCTTTTGTGATGATACACTTTGTGACGTTTTTCTCGTCCGGGAGGTCGAACATGATGTCTTCCATCACACTCTCCATGATCGCACGGAGGCCGCGGGCGCCGGTGTTCTTGCGCATGGCGATGCGGGCGATCTCGCGGAGGGCTTCGGGCTCGAACTCGAGGCCTACGCCGTCAGGCTCCATGAGCTTCTGGTACTGTCTGACCAGGGAGTTTTTGGGCTCGGTCAGGATTCTCACCAGTGCTTCTTCGTCGAGCTCGTCAAGGGCGACGAAGATGGGGAGTCTGCCGACAAATTCGGGGGTCAGGCCGAATTTGACGAGGTCCTGAGGTGTGAGGTCACGGAGCTTTTCTGAGAGGGTTTTCTCTGTTTTGGCATCGAAGGCCGGGCCGAAGCCGAGGGTGTTCTTGTTGGTTTCTGTGGCGAGGAGTCTCTCGATTCCGGCAAAAGCACCGCCGCAGATGAACAAAATATTGCTCGTATCGAGCTGGATGCACTCCTGGTTGGGGTGCTTGCGGCCGCCCTGAGGAGGAACGGACGCCACAGTGCCCTCGAGGATCTTGAGGAGGGCCTGCTGGACGCCTTCGCCCGACACATCGCGTGTGAGGGAAGGGTTCTCGCTCTTGCGGGCGATCTTGTCGATCTCGTCGATGTAGACGATGCCGCGTTCAGCCTTCTTGACATCGTAGTTGGTTGCTTTGAGCAGACGCACGAGGACGTTTTCGACGTCTTCGCCGACGTAGCCGGCTTCTGTGAGGGTCGTCGCGTCGGAGATCGCAAAAGGAACGCCGAGGGTCTTGGCCAGCGACTGGACGAGGTATGTCTTGCCCGAGCCGGTCGGGCCGATCATCAAAATATTGCTCTTCTGAAGCTCGACATCCGAATCGGTCATGCCGTTGATGCGCTTGTAGTGGTTGTAAACGGCCACGGCGATTGATTTTTTGGCACGGTCCTGGCCGACGACGTACTGGTCGAGGAATTTGACGATCTCGCGGGGCTTTTTCATGTCTTTGTCCTTGATGAAGTTGCTCAGGGTCCGCTCCTCATCGGCCTGCTTGAGGCGGGTCAGGATGTCATTGGACGATCTGATGCAGTCCTCGCAGATGATGGCGCCGCCGCCTCCGATGAAGCGCTTGCCGGACGACTTGGGTTTGCCGCAGAACAGGCACTTAGGTTCTCTTTCTGTCATTTCCGCCTCCTTTCTATCTAACGTCTGCCGGTGTTTCGGGGCTGCGCGGTGTGGCTTCGCGATTCGCGGGGCTTCGCTGCTGCGCGGCTGGGGCTGATTCGCCAGCCTTGCGGCCGGGGCTGTGTTTCTGACGGTCCCCGCGCGGCAGAGTTCGATGATTTACCAAAAAGTGTTATACTACACTAAGAAAATATCACCTGTTCAGCGGGAATGCTATCAACCGCTAGTATAAAGGGCTCAGACCCCTGCCAAGAAGGGGCTGACTCCTGGGAGAGAATATATGATCATCATGACGCTGGAAGGAATCGGCATTTCCTTCGGAGATACAGTGCTGCTGCAGAATGTGACGCAGGGAATAGAGGATTACGACCGGATTGGCGTGATCGGCATCAACGGGACGGGGAAGTCGACGCTGCTGGCGATCATCGCGGGCGCGCTGCAGCCGGACGAGGGGAAGATCATCAGCCGTAACGGGCTGAAGATCTCTTATCTGCCGCAGAATCCGGTTTTTGATGCAAAACATAGCGTCCTTGAGAATGTTGTTCAAAATATATCGCAGGACCAGGAATTCTGGAATGTGCAGGGTGAAGCGGCGGCTACGCTGTTGAAGCTTGGGATCGAGGATCCTTCGGTCATGCCGGACACTCTGTCAGGCGGGCAGAGGAAGAGAGCGGCTCTGGCAGCGGCTTTGCTGACGCCGGCCGATATTTTGATTCTTGATGAGCCGACCAACCATTTGGACCACGAGATGATCGAGTGGCTGCAGGAGCAGCTGGCGAGTTACAAGGGCGCAATCGTGATGGTTACGCATGACCGTTATTTCCTGGACGAGGTGACGAATACGATTTGGGAGATCGATCGGGCGAACGTTTACAGTTATCCGGGAAATTATGAAAAGTATCTGCAGACCAAGCAGGAGCGGCTGGACTTCGCGCTGGCTGCGGAGCGGAAGATGGCGGCGCTGTACAAGCAGGACCTGGCGTGGATGATGCGCGGGGCGCGGGCCAGGTCGACCAAGCAGAAGGCGCACATCCGGCGCTTTGAGGCGCTGCGGGATCGGGAGAAGATCGCCGAGGAGAGGAATGTGCTTCTGGAGTCACTTCCGTCCAGGATGGGAAACAAGACGATTGAGGTGAGTCATCTTTCTAAGAGTTACGGCGACAAGTGCCTGTTCCGGGACTTCTCTTATACTTTCCTGAAGAATGACAGAATTGGGATCATCGGGCCGAACGGGTGCGGGAAGTCGACGCTGCTCAAGATTTTGACAGGGGAGACCTCGCCGGATTCAGGCTCCGTGGAGACGGGACAGACGATTCGGATGAGCTATTTTGGCCAGGAGAATGAGGAGCTGCCGGACTCGGGAACTGTGATCGAGATGGTCAAAGACCACGGCGAGTACGTGCGGACGGCGGACGGGCTGATCACGGCGTCGGCCATGTGCGAGCGATTCCTGTTCATTAAGAGCAAGCAGTACACGCCGATCGCCAAGCTGTCGGGCGGCGAGAAGCGGCGGCTGTATCTGCTGCGGGTGCTGATGGAGGCGCCCAACGTGCTGATCCTGGACGAGCCCACGAACGATTTGGACATCCAGACGCTGCAGATCCTGGAGGACTATTTGGACCACTTCGCGGGAATTGTAATCGTGGTGTCGCACGACCGGTATTTCCTGGACAGGGTGGTCAACCGGATCTTCAGCTTCGAGGGGGACGGGCTGCTGCACCAGAGCGAAGGCGGGTACGAGGAGTATTTGGCGAGGAAAGAAGGGGCATCGGAGTTTGCCGGAGACGGACGCGACGCTGGCGCGGGAGCTTCAGGCGCGGGCACCGGGGCGAATGCTATGTCTTCAGGTGCTGGGCCAGAGCCGGAGCTTCCAAAGAAGGGCAAAAAATACAGGGCGCCGGAGCCCCGTAAGAAACTAACTTTCTCACAGCAGAGGGAGTACGACACCATTGAGGGTGTGATTGACGAGTTGACGGAGAAATCTCAGAAGCTCGAGGAGGAGATGGCTGCGGTAACTTCGGACTATGTGAAGCTTCAGGCGCTTTCGGAGGAAAAGCAGAAGGTTGACACGGAGCTGGAAGAAAAGATCGAGCGGTATATTGAGCTGCAGGAGTTGGTGGAGGAGATCGGAGGTTAAATCTTGGTGGGGTAACGGGACTTTTGGGGGTGGTTCCACTAGGATTTAAGCATTGTTGGGTTTTGGCGGTATGAATTCTGGAGGCTATTTCCACTAGGATTTAAGATTTCTTGGCTTTTGTCGGAGATTCTTTATGGGGCGACTTCACTAAGAAGCTTGAATCCTGGGATTTCGTCGGAAGTCTTTTGAGGGCGGATTTCACCAAGAAACTTGATTTCTGGGTTTTTGGTGGAAGCCTCTTGAGGGCGGATTCCACCAAGATATGCAGCTTGCTGACCTTCGTCGGAAGAATTTTGAAGGTGGACTCCACCAAGCAACAAGAATTACTTCTTTTCGTTGGAGCGGCCGCCGTTTTTTCTTCGTACGAAAGAAGCAGAAATTGGAATCTTAGTGGAGTTGATACCACCAAAACCCTACACCGAAAGACTCAAAATGAAGGCTTTTGGTGGGCTACCCCACTAAAATGAGTGGAAATGTGGTTTTCGTCGACCACGCCAAGATGAGAAGAAACCCGGTTTTTGTCGACCCCACTAAGATGAGAAGAAATCGGGTTTTCGTCGGAAGACTAATAAGTGGCCGAAGAATCAACTAAGTGACAACCGGACAGATAGAAGAAACAACTAAGTGACATCCGGACAGATAGGAGAATCAATATCATGAATGTAGCAGATACACTGGAAGCAATCAGAAATAAGGCTTTGAACGATCCGGAACTCAAAAAGGCGCTAATCGAGACAAGAAATCATCCGAACTCGTTGGGGGAGTTTTGCAGGATCTGTACAGAGGCAGGTTTTCCCATCTATGATATGGATATAATTGAGTATGGAGAGTTTGCATATGCATCGATGCGGCGCAGCACGAATGGTGGAGGGGAGAATTCGCCGCTGTTGGATGGTGAAGATGACGCTTATGAGATTTTTCTGTATGAGCTGGAGCAGAGTGAAAAGGCCTGACCAGGAATGTCTGGAGTGATATGCCTGACAAGAATGCCTGGATAGATTGTCTGAAGTGACATGCCTGAACAGGAATGCCTGGATAGATTGTCTGAAGTGACATGCCTGAACAGGACATGCTTTAATAGAACGCCCCGATAAACACCTGAATGGAAATAACTAAGGAAGTCTTTTTCTGCTATGGAAAAGGGCTTCTTTTTGCGATATGATGAGTTCAATTCAAATCCAGAGGCAAATCTGGTTGCCGGTCTGTGTGGCTATGATGTGGGTTATGGCTGTGATCGGCAGAAGTTCATCTTCTGAATTCTTGTGGAGATGAATCAAATCCCAACAAATTTACAATTGAACAGAGTTGAAGGAATGGGGATGGCATGGTGCGCTGTCGTTGATTTTCATGATCATGGAAGAGATTTCGAAGGAACAAATCTACAGGGTGCTTCGCCGTTTCGGACGCCTTGATTCTCGGGAAGGAGAGGAAGTGGACGATTTTTTGGCATTGGAGCTGAACAGGCGGAAGGAGTTTCTGGAGAAGATTGTGATTGAGAAAACGGCGGCGCTGGCGCAGAGCGGTCCGGAGGGGAGACTTCGGTGTGTGGACAGAAATGGGAGGCCGGAGTACTATTGGCGGAAGGATGGGAAAGATGTGACCGGAGCTTATATTCCGGTTGGAAAGCGGGAGTTTGCGGCGGCGCTGGCGCAGAGAAATTATGATCAGGCTGTGCTAAATTATGCGAAGGATGAACTTCGCCTGATTAAGCAGCTGGCAAAAAAGAGAGCGGCCCACAATATTGAAAATATCTATGAGGAATATGGATTTGCCAGGAGAGCGCTGGTCAATCCTGTTTGGGTTCCGGATGATGAGTTTGTCGCAAAGTGGCAGCAGACGAAGTACAAGAAAAGAGTATTCAAGGAAGGGGAGCCTGAATTCTTTACCAAGCGAGGAAAGAGGGTCATGTCAAAGACAGAGATCCTGATTGCCAATATTTTGGCAGATTTGGGAGTGCCGTATTTGTATGAGTATCCGCTCTATTTGACTGCGAGGGGGTGGATAAAAACCGATTTTACGACGCTGAATGTGCGCACGCGGAGGATCCGTTTCTGGGAGCACTTTGGAAAGATGGGGGATCCGGATTACTGTGCGGATAGGTTGGAGAAAATACTGGATTATGAGAGGGATGGTTATTTCCCGGGGACGCACTTGATCATCACGCATGAGACGCAGGAGCGGCCGGCGGATACGCGGCTGTTGGAGGCGGTTGCAAGGCATTATTTGTTGTGAGGTGGACTTGGTTCTTGGTGGAGCGTATTATAGGCATCTGCTCCACTAAGATTTGAGGCTTGCTGGGTTTTGTCGGAGAGTATCTGGGCATCTGCTCCACTAAGATGAGGGGGTTCTGGGGTTCGTCGGAATGTCTTCTAGATTTATTTCGTACGAAAGAGGAGGATATTAGTTTTTGGTGGAGGAATGACTCCACCAAGCAACAAGAATTCCTTCTTTTCGTCGGAGCGTATCTGGGCATCTGCCCCACTAAGAAGTGAGAATTACTGGTTTTCGTTGGAAATTTTTGGAGGGTTGGACTCCACTAAGAAATATTTGTTTTTAGCTCTTGTAGGAATATCTGCCACTTTTTGTTCGTACAAATGAGGTAAAACTTAGACTATTAGTGGAATCGACTCCACTAAAACCTTCCACTAAAGCTCCAAAGAAGTTATGTTTTGTAGGAAACCGGCAATTCAGCATAGAAGTATAACAGTTGGCAATTTCAGAGTTAAGGGCATTCAAAGGCTTATCTTTCACCAAACGGTTTTCCGTATTATAATGGCAATGATAATGTATGTGAGAAAGGATAGAGAAAATGAAAACAATTATTCTTTACTATTCAAACCACCATGGCAACACTAAGAAGCTTGTGGATGCAATCCAGGCGTCGGATCCTGAGAATGTGGAGATCCTGGATGTGACGACGGCCGGACCGAAGGACTTGTCCGGCTATGATCTGATCGGCGTGGCTTCGGGTATTTATGCCGGAAATTTCGGCAAGCCACTGCTGAACTATATGAGTGAAAATCTGCCGGCCGGCAAGAAGGTTTTCATTCTTTTCACAAGCGCGATGAACAGGGCCAGTCTTTCCTCATCTGCCAAAAAAGTCATCGAGGAGAAGAAGTGCCAGGCAGTGGGTCAGTATAGCTGCCCCGGGTACAATACTTTTGGACCGTTTAAGCTGATCGGCGGTACTGCGAAGGGCCACCCGACCAAAGAAGAGCTCGATGCGGCGGTTGAGTTTTATAAGGGACTCTAAATTGTTGTTCTTATAGGGAAATTTGAATATTTGACCTGAGTGAGCATGGGGTATGCGGTGCATGATGTAGCCATCGCAGAACCTCAGGAAGTTTTGGAGTGAGCAATGGTTGGTAAGTACAAGGTGATCACCCTTTGCGGGAGCACGCGCTTCAAGGATGAATTTCTGGAGGCGCAGAAGCGGCTGACGTTGGAAAGAAACATTGTGATCAGCGTGGGGCTGTTCGGCCATTCCGGAGACAACGAAGTGTGGACGGAAGGGACTAAAGAAATGCTCGACGACATGCACCTGCGGAAGATCGATATGGCGGATGAGATTTTTGTGATCAATGTCGGCGGCTATATCGGATCAAGCACACGGGGAGAGATCGAGTATGCGAGGAAGACCGGGAAGGTCGTGAGGTACCTGGAGGAAGGCTGACTGGTCTTGCGAGATGTGGTCGGTTACGAATAATTATGGACGGGAGAACTGAATTATGTCTACTGAGGAAGTAAAAATCTACACAACCTTTGATTCATTTGAAGCTGATCAGGTGATATCCACGCTGGCCTATTACGATATTCCGACGGTGAAAAGAGTGGAAGGCTCCGGGCAATATATCGGAATTCTTATGGGGCATATGACGACGCATGAGATCAATATATTTGTGCCGGATGAGGCTGTAGATAAAGCTATTGAGATTCTGACGGAGACCGGGTTTCTGGAGGAGACGCCGGAGGAAGAATGAGTTGACGGAGGCTGTTAGAATAATTAAAGCTTGTTGAGCGGAGGTAGAGTTTCCTTCGACCAACAAGCTTTTTTCTGGCACAAACTTACCATCCATTTTCGGTATCAGGTAAATCGGATGGTGAGGAATTTGCTAGTCTGGCACAAATGATACATCCATTTCCGGCTTGTCGCTAAAAAGGATGGCGAGAAGTATGCCTGTCTGGCACAAACGATACATCCACTTCTGGCTTTCTGATAATCCGATGGACTGTGAAGCTTAAACTACTACATCCAAATATAGCTTAACATCAAGTCCGATGTAGGGTCTGTGCAAGAGTGCCCATATTGGCTACATCGATTTTTTGACTTGAGCAAATAGGATGGAGTGTATACCTTAAAGTGTCCAAATTGGATACATCGATTTTGGGGCATAGGCAAATCGGATGGAGCGCCGCAGCAAAAAGAATCCCCGCCACCAACACTAATCACCGATTCTTCAGTATCCCCGCAAGGATCGCGCCTGAAATGTTGTGCCACACGGAGAAGATCGCTCCGGGGACGGTTGCCATGGCCATGTTCGGGAAGGCAGAGCCGGCGAGGGAGGTTGCAAGGCCGGAATTCTGCATGCCGATCTCGATGGCGACTGCTTTTTTGCGGGGGAGGTCCATCTTGAAGAGGACGGCGACCAGGTAGCCGCACAGATAGCCGAGCAGGTTGTGAAGGATCACGACGGCGAAGATGATGAGGCCGGTGGACAATATTTTGGCACTGTTGTGGGAGACGACGGCTGCGACGATGAGGCAGATGGCGGTTACCGAAACAGTGGGCAGGAGGTCTGTGATCTTCTGGGTGTATTTGCCGAAGAACTTGTTGATCAGGAGGCCGAGACCGATGGGGATCAGGACGACCTGGATGATGGACAGGAACATCGACTTCATGTCTACGCTGACGGTGGTGCGCAGGTAGAGGTAGGTGAGCGCGGGCGTCAGGAAGGGGGCCAGCAGGGTGTTGATGCTGGTCATGCCTACGGACAGTGCCGTGTCGCCGCCGGACAAATATGTGATGACGTTGCTGGACGTGCCGCCGGGGCAGGTGCCGACCAGGACTACGCCGACGAGCAGCTCGTCGCTGAGGCCGAAGATTTTGCCGAGGCCGAAAGCGAGAAGAGGCATGATCACAAACTGCGCCACGCAGCCGGTGATCACATCGCGGGGCTGTTTGAAGACCACGGTGAAATCAGACAGTTTCATTGTCAGGCCCATGCCGAACATGACGATCATCAGAAGATAGTTGATCCACTTGGTCTGTATCCAGAGGCAGGTGCCCGGCAGGAAGAGTGCGAGGGCGGCTATGACCAGGACGATCCATGCCATGTATTTGCCTATCAGGTTACTGATTTTGCTCATAGAGAAGTACCTCCTTTTGTGAATGTCATGGAATTGGTTCTTCTGACAACTTTTGGAAAAGGTGTCAGGAGAACCGTCCCCATGACAACGAGTATATTCCGTTTTGCGTAAGGAATCAAATGAAATAAGGCGCTCCGTGAGGAGCGCCTTTATTGAACAAACTACCCCAGAGGTCGGTTACTTCTTGAACAAACTACCCCAGAGGTCGGGTCGCTTGAGGTCGGGTTGCTTCAGGAGATTACCTCGCACGCCCAGCCGAATACGCGGGCGATCTGGGTGATGGCGGCCTGCTGGCGGCCGGTGATGATCATCTGGTGGTGGCTGGGAAGCTCTTCCATGACTTTTTCGCCCTTGCTGTAGTGGAGGAGGGACGCGTTGCGCGCGTCGGTTCCGGGGAACTGGACGTATTTCTCGAGCTGGCCGGGAATGACGGTGATCCTGTCAAAAGATGGATTGATCTTGGCGAGGACCATGTCGCCGGTCGGGAGCTCGCAGTCGATCATGTAGGCCTTCTCGTCGACGATGGCGAGGACCTTGGGGACCATTTTCCACTTGGAGCAGAAGCACCTCGGCGCGAAGCCGGCATAGCCGCAGTGGACGCCCAGCGCGTAGTTCTCCGGATCGGGAACGGGCGGGAAGTCGTCGATCTTTTCGTGGTGGATCGCTGCTTTGCCGACCAGGAAGGGGTAGATGTTGGTCATCATGATCGGCTGGCGCAGGGACTGATAGAGCACATAAGTGCTGATCAGTGTGAGGGTGTCGCCCTCGCAGCACCAGATAATACCGTACTTCTCGAACAGCATGTTCCAGATCAGGCAAGGCGTCGTGTTGGAGTACATGGACTCGTTGAGGCAGTTCGCGCCGATGCCGTCTACGCCGCCGAGCTCGTCGATGACTTCGCAGATGGCGAGATAGAGGCGGGCTACATTGAGCTTATTCTCCTCTGTGATGCCTTCGCAGGGGATGTCCCCGGAAGCAAATTCGTAAAGGGCCTTCTGAGCATCGATCTCAGCGGCGCGCTGATTTACTGCTTTCCAGCTCTTGTAGATCAGCCTGGCACCGAAGAATTTCTCGATCTGTTCGCTGCATTCTTTCTCCCACCAGTAGAAGCGCTTGAAGATGTAGGCCTGCATTCCCTCGCCGGGATCGTCCTGGAACATGAGGAATTTGGCCCCTTTCATGTGTTCTTTGGCCGCGATCGCGCGGAAAATGACTTTGCCCAATTCGATGTTGTAGGGGGAGAAAACATTGAAACCGGCGCCTCGCATGTAGGCAATCAGTTCCCAATCCCACATGTCGACAGTTCCGAACTGGGATGTGATCACGATCATGGGCTTGTCATACTGCCGCAGAACATCTTTATAGTGGTAAGCGGCGCCGATCAGCTGCGGGAAAACGATAGCGTCGCACTCCGGAATGGGATCGCCGGCGACAACAGTGCCCATAAATTCCGCGACATCGCCGTAGATAGCATTCAGGATCTCCAGCTGCTGTTTGTATTCTCCCAGTTCGCGGGCGTTGATCTCTTTGAAGCGGATCGGTACTACTTTTGCTCTAATATCGCTCATTTGTCTGCCTCCTTATTTCACGATGGCAAGAAGCTTCTCGCATATGGGGTGCATATGCGCGGTAAGCTGCTCATAAATTGCCATGTATTTTTCATATGCTATCTGATCTTCGCGGATCGGAGCGGAGACGCCCTTCAACCGGGCTGCTCCGGACGCGCTCTTCAGGTCGTCGAACAGTCCGATTCCCTTTCCTGCCAGTACCGCGGTTCCCCACAGAGCCGCGTCATACCCACTGTAGTTCAAAAAAGAGCAGCCGGTCACGTCAGCCAGGATCTGCCGCCATGTGTCGGAAGAGGCGCCGCCTCCGATGATCTTGACATCTCCGAAGCGGTTCCACTCGGGATACATGTGGGCGATGCTGTCCATGGTACCCCTGAGCTCGTATGCGAAACTCTCGAGGAGTGCACGGTAGAAGTGGGCCTTTGTGTGGCTCCAGGTGTGGCCGACCCATGTGCCGCGGATCTCGCCGTCGAAGGGCATTGCGCTGCCGCCGAGGAGGCCGACTGCCATGAGGCCTTCACTTCCGCAGGGGATCCTGCTGATGGCGTCCTCCATGGCGCGGAAGGCGTCGAGGGCCTGGTCGACGCCCATGAAACCGGCCATCTGGCCTGTGAAGCCGATCGCGCCGATCCGGGCACTGATGTCAGAACCTGCCGTCTGCGCAGCACTCTTCATGGCTGCGAGAACGCTGCGATAGATCTCAGTTCCGCTCTGCAGGAAGACGCCCGGCCGGGAACTGTCGCTTATGACGGCGGCGCGCGCCGACGAGATCTGCGTGCCTTCTGTGTCATAGACGGCTGCTTTGATAAAGGTTGTGCCGAGATCTACAGCCATAAGGTAGATTTTCTCCATAGTCACCTCCGATTATGACTTGAATTGGCTGGTTGCAGCGGCAGCGGGTTTCGTCAGAACGAAAGCCGCCGCGCCTGCCGGCGGCGCATGTCAGAATTCGATCACATGCTTGAGGCCTTTAGCGGCCGCCGCGTTGTCGAAAGCCGTCTGGAACTCGTCCGCGCTGTATGCGTCAGACATGATCAGCCCGAGCGGGATGCGCCCCTCGTTGACGAGCTTTGCGCAGAGCCTGTATTCGGCCAGGTTCTGCTTGGTGCAGCCCTGAATGGTGAGCTGTCTGTAGTGGATCAGGTTGGTGTTGATGGGAACGTTTTCCTTTCCCTGCGGGAGTCCGCCAAAAAATAGCAGCTTCCCGTTCATATTCATGTATGCAAGGGACTGAGCCTGGGCGATGGCGGAGGGAGCTGCGATGATGCAGACATCGACGCCTTCGAGGCCGTTTTTGTGAAGGCCTTCCATAACGTCGCCTTCTATGGCAATCACGTCCGGGAACAATTCTTTGGCCTTGTGGAGGCGGTCCATGTTGAGGTCCGTAACCAGAATGCGGCCTGCGCCGAAGAGTCTGGCAACCATGATGTGCATGATGCCGATGGGGCCCATTCCGATGATCAGGGTATCGGCCCCGACAGGCGCGCCGAGGAGTTTCTGGCCGTTGTAGACGCAGCTGAGGGGCTCGACTAGGGCGGCCTCCTGATAGCTGATCTTTTCATCGAGCAGGATGACATTTCCCTGCCGGATCGCTTCTGCGGGAATCTTCACGTATTCCTGAAGCCCGCCGTCCATAGTCACGCCGAATGAACTGATGTGCCGGCACAGGTGTGTGTTGCCGCTGACGCACATGTCGCAGGTGCCGCAGCCCATGTTGGGGGCGACTGAGACTTTCATGCCCGGTCTGAGGGAAGTGACGTTTACACCGGTCTTGACGATGTCGCCGGAGAACTCGTGGCAGAGCACGAGAGGAGTCTCCTCTGTGACGCCCTTGTAGCCGTTGAGGTACATGCGGACATCGGTCCCGCAGATCGACGCCGCGCGCACCTTGAGGAGCGCCTCGTTTTCATTGATCTCGGGAATGGGGACTTCCGCCATGCGGAGACTTTTTTGCCCGAGAAGCTGTATTGCTTTCATGGAACTTACCTCCTTATCTTGTGATCTCGATCGGCCTCTTTTCCAAAATAGAGCGCAGCCCCTCGTTAACGAGGATGAGCGCCATTTTGCCGTCATAGCCGGTGACTTCGGGCTCCGTATCGTTCAGGACGCAGTTGACAAAAGCCTGTGCCTCCGCCAGGTAGGCATCCCTGAAAAGTGTCCGCCAGGAGTCCATGGAATCCCTTTGGATCGTCTGGTCAGCTGTGACGAGCTCCACAGAGTTGGTCTCCTGGGAGCCGACTTTGACGATGCCTTTGGTACCGAGGACTTCGGCCCTGGAATCGTAGCCGTATCTGACGTACTGCGCGCCGGTGATGGTCGCGATAACACCGTTCTCGAACTGCAGAAGGACGGAGCAGGTGTCGTAATACTCCGGATATTCCTCAGACTTCTCGGGGCTTCTGAAGTTGTGGCCGATGGCGTGGATGAGCTTGACCTCGCTCCCCGCGTACCATCGCACCGTGTCAAAATCATGACTGTTCACTTCGCCAACCGGCCCGTAGCTCTTGCGCACGTCGTACATCCATTCTCTGGGCTCGCTGGGGCCGTAGGTGTTGGATTTGATCATGGCGACATCGCCGATCGCGCCGGAGTCGATCAATTCTTTAGTTCTTCTGAAACTCTTGTCGAATCTTCTCATAAAGCCGAGCTGGAGCTTTACACCGGCTACTCTGCAGGCCTCGATCATCTCGTCGCACTCTTTTTCATCGAGCGCCATGGGCTTCTCGCAGAAGACATGTTTGCCGGCCTTCGCGGCGGCGATCACGACGTCGTGGTGGAAGCGGGTGGGCGTTACGACGATCACTGCGTCGATCTCGGGGTTCTTCAGGGCTTCATTGTAATCTTTGTAGATGTAGGGAACTTCAATTTCGCTCGTTGCGGCTTCCAGGCACTCTGCCACCGGGTCGCAGAAGGCGATGAGCTCCGCGCCGCGGACGTTGCCCGCATAGTTTCTCGCGTGGATCATGCCGGCGCGGCCGCAGCCGATGAGGCATATTTTCAGTTTCTTGTTCATAAGTTTGGCTCTCTTTCGTGTTGTGGGCGGGCGGCTCAGCGGCGGCCTTTCATTTTCTGTCTTGGTGGAGCGGCTTATCTGCTGCCGGCCATCATTGTTTGGCCGGGCAGTTTACTTGCTGCCAGCCAACATTATTTAGCTGGGCGGCTCACTTGATGCCGGCCGCTTTCATTTCTTCGATGATCTTGATGCCGCTGGAGGTGCCGAGTCTGGTGGCGCCTGCCTCGATCATTGCCTTGGCTGCTTCCCAGCTGCGGATGCCTCCGGCTGCCTTGACCTGCACGTCTTCGCCTGCATATTTCTTCATTAGGGCGACATGCTCGGGAGTTGCGCCAGCAGTTCCAAAGCCGGTGCTGGTCTTGACGAAGTCGGGTTTGACGCGGCTCGCTATTTTGGCGACTTCGATGATCTCTTCTTCGGTGAGATAGCAGGTCTCGAAGATGACCTTGCAGCAGATCGCGGCCCTTCTGGCCACGGAGGTGAGCGCCGTCATTTCGCGCTCGATGTAGTCGTAGTCGTGTTCCTTGACTTTGCCGACGTTGCAGACATAGTCGAATTCCTGGCAGCCGTTCCTGACGGCATCCTCTGCCTCAGCGACTTTGGCCTCGATGGTCATCTGGCCGAGGGGGAAGCCGACAGCCGCGCCAGTAAGCACCTTGGTGCCTTCGAGCATCTCTCTGCACATCTTCACGGGGTAGGTGTTAATCGCGACGGACTTGAAGCCGTAAACGATCGCTTCATCGCAGATTTTCCGGAAATCATCTCTGGTCGCGTAGGCCTTCAGATTTGTGTGATCGACCATTGCGGCTACTTCTTTTACGCTGATATTCATGTTTTCCTCCATGTCGAAGCGCTTTGCGCTGAGACCGCGAGGTGAAATTCGCGAAGGCGATTTCACCGATGCGATCCGCAAGGTTTGCGGCGCTTCGACGCAAACCTTGTGAGTGAATAATGATGCATCAGCATTATTATTCACTCTCAAAACCTCATTCTTTTCCTTTTATTTTGTTTTGCTATTTGGCGTTGTATAGTTTTATTTGCGTTCATTATATTTTGTATAGTTTCGCAAGTCAATGTTTTGGCTTTCATTTGCCGTTGAAAACTTTCGAAAAATAAACTATACTGTTTTAAACTCGGGTGGGAAGTTTCCGCCTCTGCAGGTGCCGCAGCGGCTAGCGCTGTGAGCCTTGAATCAGTACAGATGAAATCAGGCGGTGATAGGATGGAAGACAACAGACTGTACACGTTGCAGCGCAGAAATGAAATATTGAGAGTATTGAAGGAACAGGGAAGCATCAGCGTCAATCAGCTGGCGGAGCAGTTTCAGGTGAGCGGGACGACGATCCGGCTGGACCTGACCGCGCTGGAGAAGACAGGAGTGATCTCGAGGACCCACGGCGGCGCCATGCTCAGCGGGAACACGGAGCGGGAGCCCTTGATCCTGGAGAGGAAGAATAAGGCGGAGAAGGAGCGCATCGCGGCAAAAGCCGTGACGCTGATCAGTGAGAACGACACGGTCCTGATCGACACAGGAACGACCATGCATGCGCTGGCGGGTGCGCTGGCGGCCTCTTCGCTGACACACTTGAGGGTGTATTCCAATGACCTTGATGTGCTGAGGATCCTGGAAGAGAAGGAATCTTTCGAATTGCATCTGATGGGCGGCGTGATCCGGAACGGATTCCACTACACAGCAGGAAATCAGGTGATCGCGGAGTTGAGCAACTACCACTTCGGGAAGATGTTCCTCGCGACGTCGGCGATCAGCCTCGAGAGCGGGCTGACCACAGCAAACTCAGACCTGGCGGCGATCAAAGCCGCGATGATAGCGGCCTCGGAGCAGGTCATCCTGCTGACGGACTCGTCCAAGATGCACCACGTGCTGTTCCAGCGCTTCGCGGAACTGGAGGCGATCGACACGCTCATCACGGACAGCGGGCTGGCGGGTGAGGACGCGGCGGCGCTGGGAGCGAGGATCAGGTCGGTGGTTGTGGTGTAAATAGTGGGGGATATAATGCATTTTGATGTGCTCCCTTCCGGTGTTGGCCGGAAGGGAGCATGTCATTTGTGGGAAACGCCTTTTTTGTTGTGGTGGGGGTTGTTTTCTATTTGGGGTTTTGTTGCCCGGAAACTCGTTTTCGGTACAGAACGGCATTTCTGGGAATTATCGTCCATGGAAGATCTTCAGGATGACTTGTGTTGTTTGATTTGCTGGGCTGGTGTCAAAGAATTCGGTACAGAAGCTTGTTTTAAACATATTCTCGTCCCTCGAAAACCAGAATTTCTGGGAAGATGATTAAGAAACTCTAATATTCGGGAACGTTCGAGAGTGTTCAAGAGTGTTCATGGACGCAATTTTCTGATATTGATGCTTCTGTACCGAAAAATGTGAGGATAGAGCCTTGGCCAGCAAGAACAAATTAATCGAAACTGCTCGGCAGGGACGAGAGTAGAGGAATAAGAGGCTTCTGTGCCGAAACCAGCAGATGGCTTCTCGGCCGAAACAGAAAAATGGCTTCTATGCTGAACCAAGCAGATAACAATCCGGACACACAAAAAGAGGTAGCCACCCCTGCAGATTAAACAGGGGGGCTACCTCTTCCTCATATCTTCGTGAAATCAATATTGCACTTGCGGCCCGATATTTCAATCGGAACCACATCTTTGAAACTATACTGCTTCGGATCATATTCTTCTGTATCGAAATAGTGCACTGTCACTTTGTTGAATTTAGGATCCACGATCCAGTATTCTCTGACGCCGGCCTGTTGGTACTTGAACAGTTTCAGAAGCATGTCCTTGGAACGTGTAGCGGGAGAGAGGATCTCAATGGCAAGATCCGGTGCTCCCTCGTAGCACACAGCATTTCTGTCATACTCGCCGCAGATTACGAACAAATCTGGCTGTACCATTGTATAGTCGTCTTTATCGAGCCTGACATCGCAGGGGGCGATATAGACTTCACAAGCCTGATTGTGTTCTTTAATGTACTCTCTGAATTGTATTGCAAGGCTCAGCAGAATGCTCTGATGTCTGAGTGAAGGGGCCGCCATATCGTAAAAGACGCCGTCGATCAGCTCAGCCCTGCGCTCTTCAGGAAGAGCATAGTAGTCTTTCAAGGTGTGAGGCTTCTTCTGCCTGGGGGATATGCCATAGTCAGCGGAAGGCTCCTTTACAGATTCTGGAATGGATTCAATCTGTTTATAAGCAGCACCATGATGATAGCCAGAAGCATCTTCACCATGATTGTGTCCGGCCTCACCAGCGCTATTCAACACTTTGGCAATCGCATCGATCGTCAGCTTTCTCGGCGCTTTCGTCGCGCCGCTGAAGATCTTGCGCACAGTACTGACCGGAACGCCGGACTGATCCGCGATCATCTCTGCTGTAAGTCCCAGTTCCAGTTTCTTTTTCTTCATCTGTTCAATCGTCATGGCCGGCCTCCACACAAAACTCATTGTTGTCTTACATTAAGTATAGTGAACTACCCACCGCCTACGCATAATCGCTAAGAGGCGGGGGCTTCGTGCCGCTTACGCGGTCACAGGGCAGACACCTGCCCGCTGTCCCGTTTGGCCGGGATTACTTTTCTTTCTTCTGCGGCTGTCACACAGGATATCCTTATAGGTCACAGCCTTAACTGTTCCATACAGATACCCGCAGTCCATTCCTTCCGGGAAGAACCGTTTGTCATATTTCCTTCCGATATTGGCGGCTCCGTTGATATCGGCGTTCATGACCTTTCCGTCGTCCTGAAGGTACAGGCCCCGCTTTATCCTCTTTCCTGTGAAGGATATGCTTTCCGCATTTCCTGTCCCGTATGTCGGGATACAGTCCCTGTTCCCGAAGCAGGCTTTGGAAGTATAGCTCTCTTCCTGGAGGATGACCCGGATCCCATACCGCACACAGACTGCCTGCAGGATACGGCGGAACCTCGCGAAGGGGACCTGCACGAAGGTCTGGTTGGTCTTCCTTCCAAGGTCTATGTCCTGTTTCTGGCCTTTGTTGTAACCGATGATCAGGTAGGAAAGGCCCCTCTCCTCCATCGTCCGGCAGATATAATGGGCATACTTGTAGAATGTATCCCGCAGGAACGCGTCACGCTTCCTAGAGATCCGCTCCATCTGCCTTGTCACCGGAGGATGGTAAGTCTTCGGGTCATGCCCCTTCATCTGTTCGGACCGCAGGAACGCCATCCTCTTGTTGAACCACTGGTTGCAGGCCTTTATCGCTCCGCCCTTGACAACAATGGGTGTGTTCCCCTTGTTGTCTGCCATGGCTGCGAAGTTGTCAAGGCCCGGGTCCAGCATCATGACGCCGGCAGGGTCCCCGTCAGCACCGATGATATCTTTTTCCTTCGGGAGCAGGTCGTCTTCCAGGATGCCGTCATCCGTGACGATCTGGACCTGGTATGCGCCGAAGTACGGGACTGCCCGCACCTCGATGAGCTTCTCTCCTGACCTGCGTCCTGCCCTTGAAGCATGCGGGAGCCTTGAAACATCAAGGCCGGGGCGCACCCTTTTCTTCCCTTCTTCAACAACGGCGTAAGGGAAGAACAGTCTCCCGTTCTTGATGCTGCAGGCCAGGTTTGAAAAGACAGCAGTAATCCTTCCCCCTGACTTCCTGTATCCCGGGATCCTCGGCTTCCCTGTGTGGCCGGAGGAATCAGTATATGCTTTCCTGCTCTCGAAGTACCCCTTCCACGCTTCACAGCAGTCGCTTATGGCGTTCTGGATGACATGGGAATGGAAGGACCGGTAATCCGTATTCTCCGTATATCTGAACACGGCATCGAGCAGCCCGTAGGAAGCGAACCACTTTTCTGCTGTCGGCATGGAAAACTGAAGGTATTTCGCCCTCGAAAGCTTAGTCTTGCGCGAGGCTGCAGAAAGACTCCTGTCCAGAAAGATCCTGAATATCTTTACAAAGTGCTTCACCCTTAGGGAAAAGTTGACCGCAGGGATAGAAAATGCAAAGGTCCGTATGACTGACCTCTCGTTCTCCGTACGGAGGGAAAGATCTTTCTTCAGGCCGGTCATGAGGTTGCGGATATGGAAGTTGGCGACATTGTACATGTTATTGGCACACAGGCATGCCCTGTCAATGTACAGGTACATCGCATCCGTTTTATGTATGTCAATGCATTCGACGTGGTACATGTATGTGCCCCCTTCCATCCGGCATTTTCCCTATACAAGGGATTATCACGAAGCAGCAGCTTCATACATTCATTATACCACCCAGAACATGCGTTAGCAAACATATGTTCTATTGCTTGTATTTTTCCTTACTCACATTGAATATGTGAAACGCTTACAAATAGGGAAGGTACATTCGCAGGCAATTCATCCCCTCCCTGTTCACTCGCAGGAACCTTAATTCCGACCGATCAACTGTTGAGCTTGTGAACTGAG
>CACZXG010000032.1:23717-87786 GCA_902785055.1 uncultured Lachnospiraceae bacterium | reverse complement strand
CTTGAGGTGAATTACCGTCAATCCGTCGTTGGCTATAACACCGACCTCCTCGGCTATAACTATTGGGTTAAGATCCCATTATGCCATTGGATTCCATGGCTTCTTGGCTTTAGGGCCAGAGAAAGAATCGGCTAAAAGAAAGACCCCAAAGGGTCTTTTTTAAAACTTAAGCTCGTAATCGACCAAGCCGTCGTAGAAGTCTTTCTCGTGGCTGACGATGATGACCGCGCCGGGATAGTTTTCGATTGCCTCGAATAAGGCGTCCTTGGCTTTCTGGTCGAGGTGGTTGGTCGGTTCGTCGAAGACTAGGAAGTTGCTCTTCTTACGGGTCATTACGGCGAGTCTAGCCTTAGTCATCTCGCCACCGGAGAGTTCCTTCATCTTGCGGAGGGCAAGTTCTTTCTTTACGCCTACCGCCCCAAGGAGGGTGCGCACTTCGGTGTTGGTGAGGTTTGGATAGATGTTATGGATATAGTCGAATGGCGACATCTCCAAGTCGATCTTCTCATCCTGGCCATAGTAGTTAAGTTCAATGCCATCAAGCCATTTGTAGGAGCCGCCTAAAGAAGGAATCTGCCCCAAGATGGTCTTGATGAAGGTTGATTTGCCAACGCCGTTTTGACCAAGAATGGCAATCTTCTCGCCCTTCTTAAGCAAGAAAGATATCGGGGAAAGTAGTGGTTTATCGTAGCCGATGACCAACTCATTGACCTCTAGAGGCTTCTGTCCAACATCCTTGGTAAACGGGAAGTTGAAGTGGACATTGCCTTCGTCTTTCGACGGCGCGTCCATGACATCAAGATGGGCTAATCTCGCGCGGTGGCTTTTCGCCGCTTTGGCGCTGGTGGCCCTGACGATATGCGCGGCGATGAATTGTTCTTCCTTCTTGATGTATCGCTGCTGGGCTTCGTAGTTCTTCTTGTATTGCTCTTTGTCGAGTTCGTGCTGGAGGAGGTACTCCTCAAAGGTGCCCTTGTATCTCGTGATCACGCCGTTCTCGAGGCAGAAGACGACTTGGGCGATCTTTTCCAAGAAGGCTTCGTCGTGGCTGACGACTAGGAAAGCCTTTGGGTAGGAATTTAGATAATTCTCGAGCCAAGCGACCTGGAACTGATCTAAGAAGTTGGTCGGCTCGTCCATAAGGAGCACCTCCGGGTTCATAGCCAGCACAGTCGCCACTGCCGCCATGCGCTTCTCACCGCCCGAGATCTTGTGGTTGTAAAGACCCTTTAGTTTCTCCTGCCCCAGCTCTTTCAGGACCTGCTGCGCTCTCTGCTCCGCTTCCTGCTGCGTCATCCCGTAGTTGAGCAGTCCGAACAGCATGTCCTCCCATACTGTGGGCATGAACATCTGATTGTCTGAATTCTGCAGGACAAAGCCCAGCTTGCGCCGGATCTGCGGGAGATTCCGGGGGCTGACTTCATCGCCGTCCACAAGGATCTTTCCTTCCGCCGTACCGCTCACGCCCTTATTTCCCGCGCCGGGCCCTGCGAGTCCTAAGAGGAGCTTCATGACTGTGGATTTGCCCGCTCCGTTGGCGCCGATCAGACCCACAGTCTCTCCTTTTTCTATCGCAAAGGAAACATCCGAGAGCACCGGCCTTCCCTTTTCATATGCAAATGTCACATTGTCAAATTGGATCATCTCTCACCTCAGCTCCATCATCGCACCAGCGACGCTCCTAAAAGCTGCGTCAGGTTCACTGCACGGGCTGCTGCGAAAAACGCGCACCACAGCGCCGCATACAGGAAATCTTTGCCTTTGCTTTCCCGTGTTCCCGCATAATGAAACTCTCCCCGGTACCCCCTAAGGAGCATCGAAGCGTACAGTTCTTCCGCCCTGTCCATACTGCGAAGCAGAAGCTGTCCCAGAAAGGATCCCCACGCCTTGTAGTGGATCCCTTTCTGCCCCGGCGCGCGCAGGCTGTAGGCCTGCGTCATCACATTGGCTTCCTCCGCAAGCACTGCCGCGTACCGGTAAGTCAGAAGCAGCAGCGTCACCAGCATGGAAGGCACATGGATCCTGCGCAAGACCGCGCAGATTGCCTCAATCCTGGTGGATGCCACCAGCAGAAAAGAGGCCATAAGGCAGAAAATGCCTTTCATTAGCAGCGTGATCATGGAGATCATCCCCGTAGTCACCACAAAGGAACCTAGCGGAAAGGCCGGCGTCCTGTCGAGGATCGGGTTGAAGATCCCCACCGCGCAGACGATCGGCAGCACGAACCGCAGCTTATAGAAGCACGTGGAGACCGGGATCCCGCTGACCGCAAAGAGCAGCGCCGGATACAGCAGCATGAACATCAGTCCGCTGGGATTGTATTTATCAAACGATACAGTGGTCAGTATGTATGCCACCGTCACTAATAACTTCGCTCCGGCACTCGCTTTATGCAGCGGGGAATTCCCCGAGGCCAGGGCGTCCATCTCACGCAATTCGTGGATGGAGCGTTCAATATTCTGACTCATTGTTCTTCTTTCTTAAATCAAAACGGAAGCGTTGGATCCTGTTGATGATCAGATGCAACGCTCCCCCGTTTCGGTACGCAAACCTGTTTTTCTAATATTCTCGTCCCTGCCGAACGTTTTGATGAAGTAGTTCCTTCCTGTGGTAACCCTTTACTTGCTATTTTCGGCACAAAGGCGTCTCTGGCAAAAAATTACGTCCATGAAAATTACTGGTCTCAGCGCTGTTGCCTGATTTTTATGACTTTTCTTCAGTAATCCCTGTATTTGGTGGACGTAAGTATATGCAAATAAAGCTTCTGTGCCGAATTCTTAATTGGCTGAGTTGCGAATCGGCCAATTAAGGCCTTTCCGTCCCTTGTTTGCGGACGATTTTTTTCTAAAAATGTTGTTCTGTGCCGAATTCCTCTTCTTAGCACCGGCAAGGCGCCATCAGACCCAAAGCAAACAATTAGTTCCTCTTTCTAAAGAAGCGCCCAGTATAGCAGATCACAAGTGCCGCTCCCGCGACCATCGCGCTGCCCACTATGCCTGAGACTGTTGTCCCCATGGGATTGTCGCTTCCGGCAAAAGCATAATCCGGCAGGAAGGAGGTCTTCTCCTGAATGCCTGCTGCCGTCTCAGATACAGCACTGCTCGTGCCGAAATTCTCCTCATCAAGGCCCATGTTGGCGCTGTAGCCGGCCTCTTCATTTCCGAAGAGCGCCCATTCAAGCCCGTCCGGGTTGGAACTCGCGAAGTGGGAAAAGATGCCTCCGACGACCGCTGCCGCCACTGCCAGTGTGATGATCACGGTCCGCAGGGATTTGGAAGATCCCTTTCGAACTTCCCCCGCGGCCCCAACTTCATGCAGCAGTTCCGGTCTGACAGCGTACACATAGGTAAGTACCGCCGCCGTGATCAGGCCCTCCACGAGGCCGATCGCCAGGTGGATGGGAAGCATCAGACCGCAGAAAGCGCCAAAAGGAAGCTCCGTGATCCCGGAGAGCGTCGTCTCAAGAACCACCGAAAACGCGCCCATCTGCAGAGTCACAACACATCCGATGATCGACGCGGTAATAATCCTTACTCTCTGGGCAGCCTCTTCGCCGAGGTTCTCAAACAGATTGCTTCTCATGATCGGGCGCCAGATCAGATAATATCCCACAAAGCACCCGTAGAATGCCATGTTCCATATGTTGGCGCCAAGCGCCATCAGCCCTCCATCGGCAAAAAAGAGACACTGGATCGTCAGCACCACGGCCATGGACAAAAATCCCGCCTGAGGACCCAGGAGCGCGGACAGGAGCATTCCTCCGCACATATGTCCCGAAGATCCGGTCCCGGGGATCGTATAGTTGATCATCTGTCCCGCGAAGACCAGGGCGGAGGCCACCGCCATGGTCGGGAGTTTCTGTGTGTTCTCGTCCGCCGTCAGTTTTTTTACAGACAGCCCCACTGTTGTTCCGGACGCGACGTACATCGTAGCCGCCACGGCAGGGGAAAGAAGAGCGTCAGCCATATGCATGATAAATCACCTCCAAAGCGTCATTATCTCTATGTTAAGTTTATAACGCTTCGAAAATGTCGTACAAGCCCCCGGGGGGGTTGTGTTTTAGCGCTTTATCACGTTACCTTACTCCACTGACTTGAGCGATTCCACCATATCGATCTTCCGAATGTAAAAATAGGAGAAGAAATTCACCGACAGCGAGAAGATCACCGTAAGAATGACTGCATAGAGATAACTTCGCCCGTGCAGGCCGTGACCGAAGATCATATACTCCATCTCAATGGTTCCGATCAGCCAGCGGTGGAGCCATTTCCCGCCCAAAAGCCCCAGAGCGGCTCCCATCAGCGTAAGAATGATGTTCTCGCGGTAAACATAAGATGCCGTCTCCCCGTCATAGAATCCCAGAACCTTGAGGGTCGCCAGTTCGCGGATGCGCTCCGTCACATTGATGTTGGTCAGGTTGAAGAGCACAAGGAAAGCCAGCGCTGCCGCCGCGCCGATGATGATCCAGACCACGACGTCCAGGCTCTTCATACTCTCATGGAAGTGATCCCGGGTCTCATCAATACTGTTATAGGTGATGACGCCCCTTATCTTCATAACCCTCTCGGCAGGGTTTTCTGCCGCCTTCACAAGCAGTACGTTGTCGCGCGGCCTCTCTCCGAATACCTTTTTGTAGCAGGAAGCCGTCATGTGGACGTAATGGCCGACGTAGTTCTCGCAGATCCCTCCCACTGTCACCGGATATTCTTTCTCATCACTGTCGAGGAGCGCGATCGTATCGCCCTCTTTGATCCCGAGGTTGTCCGCCAGTTTCTCGTCTATGACCACCGCCTCGTCCGTCGGAAGCAGCCGGGGAAGCTCTCCCACCCTGCCATAGCGGCGCAGCCCGTCAGCCCTGGGGTAGAGGCAGATATAGTCCTCCGCGACGGGATGCCTGCCTTCCGTATCTTTGTAAGTCGTCCATCCCGAAGTGGACCTGAGCGCGACACCGTCAATGGTCCCCTCATCAGTCCGCACGCTGACACCTCTGTCATAGCATCCAATAAAGGATGAGATGCCGGGCTCCGCCTCCAGCGCCTCCATCATCTCCGCGCGGTCCGATGGGTTGAGACCGGCATCTATGGAGATCGTCGCGTTGTAAGGCATCAGGTCATCGAACTGCCAGGTCAGAACGTCGAAGATGGAATCCCTCAGTCCGAAGCCTGTAGCCAGCAGCGCTGTACAGCCCGCGATTCCTATAATGGTCATCCAGAAGCGCTTTTTGTAGCGGAAGAGATTACGCGCGCTGACCTTCTGGATAAAGGCGAGCCGCCTCCAGACCGGCCCGATATATTCGAGAAATATGCGCTTGCCCGGTTTAGGCGCGCGGGGACGGAGAAGTTCCGCGGGTTTAGCCAGCAGCGTCGTATAACAGGCCGCGAAAGCAGCACCCGCCGTTGCCAGAACTGCCGCTCCCAGTGAATAGAGAACTACGACCGGTGAAATGCTCATCTCCAGTTTGGGCAAAAGATAGAGGATCCCCCACTCGTAATAGATCAGAGAAGGCAGCGCCATGCATCCGATCAAAAGCCCCGTCCCTCCTCCGACAAGGCTCGCCGCCAGCGCGTAACCGATGTATTTGATGGAGATTGACGCCGTGGAAAAACCCAGCGCTTTCATCGTGCCGATCTCCGCGCGGTGATCTTCGACCATCCTGGTCATGGAAGTCAGGGAGCTTAGCGCAGCCACAAGGAAGAAGATCAGGGGAAATACATCCGCGAGATTTCCCATGCGCTCTGAGTCGGAGGAAAACTCCACATAGCTGCGGATCGTCTCCCGGTCGAGAATGTACCACTCCCCGCTCGAGGTATCCAGCCCCGCCAGGGTGCTTTCGTTTCCGCTGCTGCCGGACTGCGCGATTCCCGCGATCAGAGCCGCTGCCATGTCCGCGAATGTGACTTCTTCCGTCACCTGCTTTTCCCGGATTTTGGCCCTCTCTTTTGCCAAAGGCTTGAGGCTTTCGATGAAATCATCCACCTCTTCCTTATAGGCGTCATCGGTGTAGCAGTTGTACCGATCCAGCCCCTCCAGTTCCAGATAGATCGTGGAGAAAACATCCTGGGTAAAGCATTCCGACGGAAGGACTACAAAGCCGGTGACACTGCCGGTCCCCACGCTTGAGCTGCCTCTGGTCCGCGAAACATAAAGGGGGCTGCGGGCGATCCCGACGATGGTATAAGTATGCTTGGTAGAATGGGAGGTGCCTGTCCCCGATTTCCCATCCTCGGAGCTTCCGGCTTGCTGCGCCAGCGGATCCTCCCCCAGCACGGCGTCGAAAGATTCTCTGGTATCGATGGTGATCGTATCTCCGATCTCTTTGTGGAGGGCTTCCAATATTTTGACCTCGGTGACGCACTCGTCCGGGGACTCCGGCATTCTCCCTTCCGTGAGGTCCAGCAGATTGATCTGCCGCGGCAGCTCAAGGACATTGACGCTGTCCTCCCCCGCCAGGGCATCAAAAGTACGGCTTCCCTCAGCCGCCCTTACACCGGGCGCGCGGGAAACCGCCTCAAGATCCTCCCTCGTCAGGCCGAGCATAGAGATCAGCCGCACATCCATGAAATGCTGGCGGTCATAGTAATGATCCACCGTGTTATGCATGTCGGGCGCCGTCATCCGGAGGCCGGACAGGAATCCGACCGCCAGAAGACTCATCACAAACAGTGACAGAAAGCGCTTTTTCGTGTGCAGGATCTCGCGGACCGTGTCCGTAAGAAGCATGTTTTTACTATGCTTTATCACCCTCTAGCCTTTACAACTTCAATAAATGCCTTCGCGTAAGCCGGCAGGTCCGGAGGTCTTCTTCCGGAGACGATGTTGCCGTCGACAACGGTCTCCTCGTCGACCCAGATGCCGCCCGCATTGCTCATGTCGTCCTTGATGCCGGGCGTGCTGGTCACTTTTTTGCCGCGCAGAATGTCCGCGCTGATCAGGACCCATCCTGCATGGCAGATCTCACCGATCGCCTTATTATCGGCATTCATTTTCCGCACAATGTTCAGGACCTCGGGGAAGCGGCGCAGCTTGTCGGGCGCCCATCCGCCGGGCACTAAAAGTCCGTCGTAGTCGTCCGGATCAAGATCTTTAAAGCTCAGCGCGACCTCGCAGGGCACGCCGTACTTGCCGTGGTACAGGCCCGGCTTCTCGGCGGCGAAGTCCACCTGCCAGCCCTCTTCTCTGCACCTGTATACGGGATACCAGACCTCCAGGTCCTCAAAATCTCCGCTGATCAGCTGCAAAATCTTCTTGCTCATAGTTGATCTCCTTTCTTGACATCCCTCAGTGACAACTCTGTATAGCCTTATAATTCAGTTCATGTTTCTTTACGCCGGCTCCGTCAGAACTCCTTCTGCAGCTCTTCCATCTGCCTGACCGCGTCTCCGAAGACCTCCAGCGCCTCGTCCACCGGTTTCGACGTGGAGAGGTCCACGCCCGCGATCTTGAGAAGGCTGACCGGATCCTGCGTGCAGCCGCTCTTTAAGAACTCCAGATACGGCTTCACAGCTGCCTCCCCCTGCTCCAGGATGCGGTGCGCGATCGCGACTGCCGCCGAGAAGCTTGTGGCGTACTGGTACACGTAGAAATTGTAGTAGAAGTGCGGGATCCTGCACCACTCGTAGGCGATCAAGGGATCCGACACCATATCTTCGCCAAAATACTGCTTATTAAGCTCCAGATACAGGCCGCAGAGCGCATCCGCCGTCAGGGGACTGCCCGCCTCCGCCATCGCGTTGGTCCTGCGTTCGAATTCCTCGAACATTGTCTGGCGGTAGACCGTTCCCTTGAAGCATTCCAGATAGTAGTTGATCAGGTAGGCCTTTTCCTTGGGGTCTTTCGCGCGCGCAAGCATATACTCCAGAAGCAGGATCTCATTGGTCGTAGAGGCGACCTCAGCCACAAAGATCTTATATCCGGAATTGAGGTGGGACTGCGCGTGCTCGGAATACCAGGTGTGCATGGAGTGACCCATCTCATGTACAAGTGTAAAAACATCGTCCAGCGTATCCGTATAATTGAGCAGCATATAGGGGTGGACTCCGTAAACGCCCGAGGAATAGGCCCCGGATCGTTTTCCCTCATTCTCATAGACATCGATCCAGCGCTCCGCATAGGCTTTGCGGACGATGGAAAGGTATTCCTCTCCAAGAGGCGCCAGTGCCTTCAGGGACAGTTCCTTCGCCTCATCATAGGAGAACTTCCGGTCGTAATCGGAGACCATGGGCACGTAGACATCGTACATGTGCAGCTCTTCTACTCCCAGCATCTTCTTCCGCAGGGAGACATAGCGGTGCATATACGACATTTTGCTATGGATGCTGTCGATCAGCCGGTCGCACACTGCCGGGTCCACATTGTTGCCGTCGACGGCAGCTACGAAAGTCGACGGATATTTCCTGGCCCTGGCATAGAAGATCTGCTGCTTGACCTGGCCGTCGTAGAGGGCCGCCCATGTATTTGCGAACTCACTGTAGCGCGTGTAGAACTTCTCGAAAGACTCTCTGCGCAGCTCTCTGTCCGGGGACATCTGCAGCGGCACGAAGCGGCCGTTGGAGAGCTGGATCTCATTGCCGCCGCTGTCCTTTACAGGCGGAAACTTAAGGTCCGCGTTGGAGAGCATGCCGAAACCGTTGGACGCGGTCTGTGCCATCTCTCCGGCCGAAGCAAGAAGCTGCTCCATCTCCTTAGAGAGCGTGTGTTCCTTCATGCGGCGGATCTCGCGGATCGTCACCTCGTAATCCCTGATCCCCGGCTCCTCCTCGCAGAAACGGGCGATCACCTCATCCGGAATGGCAAGGATCTCCGGCTCCATAAAAGAGAGCTCCTCACTGACCCTGACCGACGCGCTCTGCGCTTTCAGCTCCAGCTCCTGATAGCGGGAATTGCCCGCGTCCTGATCATGGCGCATAAAAGAATAGCCGCCCACACGGTCCAGTTTCAGTAAGCAATCATCGTATAACTTCAGCGCTTCATAGAGATTCCGGGCGCTCTCCCCGAGCCGTCCCTCATACTTTCCGACCTCTGCGGCCAGTTTCCCGGCCTCCTGAAGTTCCTGCTCCCAGATTGCTTCGTCTGGATATATATCTTCGAGGCGCCAGGTCATCTCTTCCGGCACTTCTTCTCTTTTCGGTAATCTGTCGTTCATCCGGTCTGCTCCTGTCTGCGGCGTTCCGCGGTGTATGGTGTTTCTCCGCCGGCCGCCTTATTACTCTTCTTTTCAGTATTATAAGACAGAACGGCCGGCCGGGGGAACTGTTTTCCTTACATACTGACAGCCCCCGCCGCAGGAAATAAAAAAAGGCTGTGAAGTTGGGGGTGATCATCCCCGGACTTCACAGCCCGTTTTTTCACATCTTTTTTATCCTCTTTACCGCTTCGGCGGTGTTCTCGTGACTTCCGAAGGCGCTCAGCCTGAAGTAGTGCTCTCCGCCCGGTCCGAAGCCCGATCCCGGCGTACCCACCACATTTGCCCGGGTCAGCAGCCTGTCAAAAAACTCCCAGCTGGTCAGCCCGTCCGGTGTGCGCAGCCAGATATAGGGCGCGTTGATACCGCCCGAGACCTCATAACCGGCCTCCTTGAGTCCATTATAAATATAGTGTGCGTTATCCATGTAGTAAGCAATCTGGGAACGGATCTGCTGCCGCCCTGCATCGGAGTAGACAGCTTCTCCTGCTCTCTGGATGATATAAGGCGCTCCGTTATATTTTGTCCCGTGCCTTCTGGCCCACAGAGACCACAGCGATACTCCGTCGGCTTCGAGATCTTTGGGAATCACGGTAAAGCCCAGACGCAGTCCGGTGAAGCCTGCCGTCTTGGAGAAAGACCGGAACTCGATCGCGCAGTCCCGCGCGCCGTCGCACTCATAAATGCTGTGGGGAATATCCGGCTCAGAAATGTAAGCCTCGTAGGCCGCGTCATACAGGATCACCGCGCCGTTCCTCTTCGCGTAGTCCACCCACTCCTGCAGGCGGGCCTTGCTGATCACCGCGCCCGTGGGGTTGTTGGGAAAGCACAGATAGATCAGGTCCGGCACTTCCGAAGGCAGATCCGGGGAAAATCCGTTTTCTGCCGTGCAGGGCAGGTAGATCACATAGCGAAATCTGCCCGCAGCGGCATCATAGTCACCTGTTCTTCCCGCCATGACGTTGGAGTCGACATAGACCGGGTAGACCGGATCACAGACCGCGATGCGGCAGTCCGCGCTGAAGATCTCCTGTATATTTCCGCAGTCGCATTTAGCTCCGTCGGAAACGAAGATCTCATCCGCCGAGATCTCACAGCCTCTCGCCCTGTAATCATTTTCCGCGATCGCTTCCCGCAGGAAGTCGTAGCCGAGGTCGGGCGCATAGCCCCTGAAGCTCTCCGCCCGCGCCATCTCGTCTACCGCAGTGTGCAGCGCGCTGATCACGGCGGGCGCGATGGGCTGCGTCACGTCTCCGATCCCGAGGGAAATGATGTCCGCCTCGGGATGCTGTGCCTTGTATTCCCTTACTTTCTTCCCGATCGTCGAGAAGAGGTAACTTCCGGGCAGTTTCAGATAGTTGTCGTTTACTCTTACCATTTATTCCTCCAAACGGCCGCCTCTTGCAAGGCGTCTCCTTTATTTTTCTTCCGACTCCGCAGCGCTTATGATCTCCAGAGCGATCTCTTTTTTGCCGACGCACCGGTCCATTGCCTGCCGTTCCAGATAGTAGTGCGCCTCTTCCTCCGTCATTGACCTGTGCTGGATCAGAAGGCATTTCGCTTTCGTTATATATCCGATCTCACTTAGTTTCTTTCTAAGCCGCATCACTTCATCGTCGCGCTCAGCCATTCCCTGCCGTATTGCAAGCATGAACCGCACGGTTTCCGCAAGGACCTGAGCCTGCACCGGAAGGGACAGCACGAAGATCTGCGTATTCCTGCACCGGAAAGCTGTCTGTTCATAGGCGTCCCGGCGCACCATCAGGATCGTCTGCAGGCGGCTGTTTGAGGCCGCCATGTTCAGGATCTGCTCGATGCCCGGGTCCTCCTGGAGCGGCAGTTTCAGGATCAGGATATCCATCGGCTCCGCGCCGGAATACGGTGACACCTTACCGCGCAGCTGAGAAAGAGTAAAAGCCTGTGAGACCGAGATCTCCTCGCGGGGCACCGCGCCGCGCAGCACGTTCAAAATAGCGCTGACCCCGGCCTCGTTCCCCGCAGCCGCCAGAATGCGGCAGACTTTATATTTCTTTTTCATCTATGTACGCCTCCAGACACGCTTTGGGGACATACTGCCTGACAAAACCGCTTTCCGAGGCGAGGCGCGCCGCCTCTTCTCTGTTTTCGGGGAGTTTTTCAAGCTTGTCCGTCACTGTTTTGTCAGCTTTGTAGAGGTTGACGTCCAAAGGCTCCGGCGCCTGCAGTCCCTCCCTGATCCCCGCAAGTCCCGCGTAGATTAAAAGGGCAAAGGACAGATAAGGGTTGGCACCGGCATCCGGAGATCTCAGCTCAATGCGCTTTCTTCCGGAAGGGTCCGCGGGAACACGGATCAGCTGAGAGCGGTTCTGACAGGCCCAGCTGACGAAGCGGGGCGCCTCCATCCTTCCGAATCTCTCGTAGGAAGCCGCAAAGGGATTCAGGAACAGTGTGATCTCCCGGATATGTCTGAGGATCCCTGCCATGAAAGCATCCGTCAGTTCTTCATCGATCTCTCCGCGCCTGTCATGCACGGAAATATTCAGATGCATGCCGCTTCCGGGCTTGCCCCTGAGGGGTTTGGGCGAAAAGTCCGCATAGTATCCGCCGGAAGCGCAGATCGAGCGGATCGCCCACTTCACTGTGGAAGTGTTATCCGCCGCCGTTACCGGATCGCTGTACCTGAAATCGATCTCCATCTGTCCCGGTCCCCTCTCGTGATGGGAGGATTCCGGGGTGATCCCCATCTCCACCAGCGCGTAACTGATATCCCTGCGCAGGTTCTCGCCGCCGTCCAGGGGCTCCACGTCCATGTAGCCCGCCTGGTCGATGGGCCGGTCAGTCACCCTTCCTTCGTCATCTCTGCAGAATACGTAGAATTCCATTTCCGATCCGAACTTGACATCCAATCCGGCTGCGGCAGCGGTTTTCACAGCGTCCTTAAGGATCTTCCTCGTGTCGCATTCAAAAAGCGTTCCGTCCGGATAACAGATGTCGCAGAACATGCGGCAGACTCTCCCGTCCGTCGGTCTCCAGGGCACAATGGCCAGAGTGGACGGGTCGGGCCGCAGGAACAGGTCGCTCCTTATATCTACGCCAAAACCCGCGATGGCGCTCCCGTCGATAGAGATCCCAAAGCGCATCGCGCGCTCCAGCTCTCCCGCCATGATGGCTATGTTTTTCTGTCTTCCGAACACGTCAAAATAGGCCAGCCGGATAAACTCCACGTTCTCTTCTTCTATGAATGTCAACAACTCTTCGTAGGTTCTCATCTGTTCTCCCGTATTTCAAGATTCACGCTTTTTAATGCATATATCTATGTTTTTACGCTTCCACTTTGTATGTATAACAAACTTTTTAATCTGTGTAAATCTGTTTTCTTCTTAAAGAAAACCGTCTGGCCCCATCCCTGCCTCTGTCTTTCATCGTCACCGCAGCCTGGATCAGCCCTGCAAACAGCGGATGAGCCCTGTTGGGCCTTGACAGGAACTCGGGATGAGACTGAATTCCTATATAAAAAGGATGAAGATCCCACTCGATGATCTCCGCGATCTTTCCGTCCGGCGACACGCCCGAAAAGGTCAGCCCCGCCGCCGCCAGTTCGTCGCGCATTTCATTGTTCACTTCGTAGCGGTGGCGGTGCCTCTCGTAGATCAGTTCTTTCCCATACAATTTGTGAGCAAGCGTATCCGGCCTTAGCACACAGGGATACGCTCCCAGCCGCATCGTCCCGCCGAGCTGCGTCACGCCCTTCTGCTCCGGCATCAGGTCGATCACAGGGTGCTTCGTCACAGAATCGAACTCCGCGCTGGCCGCGTCTTTCCATCCGGCCACATTGCGGGCGAATTCCACCAGCGCCATCTGCATGCCAAAACATATCCCCAGGAAAGGAATCCCGCGCTCCCTGGCATACTGCGCTGCCAGGATCATGCCCTCGGTGCCTCTGCCGCCGAAGCCTCCCGGAATGACCATTCCGTCTATTCCGCGCAGTTCTTCCTCCGGACGCAGTTTCTCCGAATCCACCCACTTGATCTCCACCTCAGCCTCGTTGGCGAAGCCCCCGTGGTGCAGCGCCTCCACAACGCTCAAGTAGGAATCGTGCAGCTGCGTGTACTTTCCTACCAGCGCGATCGTCACGCGGGCTTTCGGATGCCTTCGCGCTTCCACGATCCGGATCCAGTCCTCCAGATGCGGCTCAGGGCAGGGGATCCGCAGGCATTCGCACACGGTCTGCGCTAGATGTTCCTCCTCCATCATCAGCGGAACTTCGTAGATGGAGTCCGCATTCAGGTTCTGGATCACATGGGTCACCGGAACATTGCAAAAGAGCGCTGTTTTGTCCTTTAATGACTGCGGGATCTCCAGTTCGGAGCGGCACACAATGATATCCGCCCGGATTCCCATGCGCTGCAGTTCGCGCACGCTTGCCTGGGTGGGCTTGGTCTTGAGCTCCTCGGATCCGTGCAGATAGGGCATCAGCGTCACATGGATCATACAGCAGGTGCCGGCCGGCTTCTCCTGCATGAACTGACGGATGGCCTCATAGATGGGCTGGGATTCAATATCGCCGACAGTGCCGCCGACTTCAATGATGGCGATGGTGTCATCGGAATCATCGTCTCCCACATAGAACCTGCTCTTGATCTCATTGGTGACATGGGGGATGACCTGCACCGTGCCTCCGCCATAGTCGCCCCGGCGCTCTTTGTTGAGGACGGACCAGTATATTTTGCCCGACGTGACGTTGCTGTTGTGGTCAAGGCTCTCGTCTATGAAGCGCTCGTAGTGGCCCAGGTCGAGGTCTGTCTCCGTACCGTCGTCTGTCACGAAGACCTCTCCGTGCTGGATCGGGTTCATCGTTCCGGGATCGATATTGAGGTAGGGATCAAACTTCTGCATGGTCACCTTATAGCCCCGGGACTTCAAAAGGCGCCCCAATGACGCCGCCGTGATTCCCTTTCCCAGGCCTGAGACAACGCCGCCTGTCACAAACACATACTTATTCATTTGCGATTCCTTTCCATTTCACAGCAAATGGGGTGCTGCGCCTTTACAGCGCAATACCCCTGTTGCTGATAAACGATTTTATTTTTTTACTGCTCCCGCAGCGATGTGTATCCCATCAGGAACTCGTCGACTTCCCTGGCGCATCCGCGTCCCTCGACAATATTCCAGACTACCAGGGACTGGCCTCTGTGCATGTCCCCTGCGGTGAAGACTTTTTCAGCATTTGTCCTGTAGTGGTCGGGACCTTCCGCTGTTTCTACGACGCCTCTTGTCGTGAGCCGGACGCCGAAGGCCTCTGCCGTATAGTTCTCACAGCCGACAAATCCCGCAGCTATAAGAAGCAGGTCGCAGGGAAGGATCTTCTCGCTGCCTTCGACTTCCGTGAGCTTTCCGCCCGCAAACTCCACCTCGACTGTGCGGATCTTCACAAGTTTTCCCTTTCTGGTGATCAGCTCTTTTACTGTGGTCCTGAACACTCGGGGATCCCTTCCGAACCTGGCAGCCGCCTCTTCGTGACCGTAATCGGTCTTGAGCACCCTCGGCCATTCCGGCCAGGGATTGGAGGGTGCTCTCACCGAGGGAGGTGCCGGCATCATTTCCAGCGCAGTGACACTTTTACATCTCTGGCGAAGGACCGTTCCGATACAGTCATTTCCCGTATCGCCGCCTCCTACGATCACAACATGTTTTCCTTTGGCCGTTCCCCGTGTCTCTCTGCTCCCCGACAGAAGTCTCTTTGTGTTCTCCGTAAGAAAATCAACAGCAAAGCGGACGCCGGGCACTTCCTGCGCCGGCACGGGACCGGACGGTTCCCCTTGCGGATCCTCCGACATTTCCCTGACCTTTACTGACAGAGATCTCGCTTTTTTGGCACCGCACGCCAGGATCACCGCGTCGTATTCTTTCAGGATCGCATCCGCTCTCTCCGCGTCCACGTTTACTCCGGTGCGGAAAGTCACACCTTCCGCCTCCATGAGTTTCTGCCTGCGCTCGATAACGGATTTATCAAGTTTCATATTCGGGATCCCGTACATCAAAAGTCCGCCGATCCGGTCCTCCCTCTCGAAGACGGTCACCCGGTGTCCCCTGTGGTTGAGCTGGTCCGCCGCCGCAAGGCCTGATGGACCGCTGCCGATGACAGCCACTTTTTTGCCGCTGCGCTTGGCGGGGATCCGGGGCTGCATCCAGCCGCTTTTGAAGGCTGTCTCAATGATATAGAGCTCGTTGTCGTGGATCGTGACCGGATCGTCATTCATCCCGCATATGCAGGCCTTCTCGCACAGGGCCGGACACACGCGGCCGGTGAATTCCGGGAAGTTGCTGGTCTTAAGGAGCCTTGAAAGCGCATGGCGCATGTGGTCTGAGTAGATCTGGTCATTCCACTCCGGGATCATATTGTGGAGGGGACAGCCTGTCACCATTCCGCTCAGTTTCATTGCGCTCTGGCAGAGCGGCACGCCGCAGTTCATGCAGCGCGCGCCCTGCTGTCTTCTCTCTTCGGAGCTTATGGGGAGGTGGAATTCACAGTAATCCTGCAGCCGCTCCAGCGGCGCCCTGTCGATATTGTTCTGTCTGGTGTATTCCAGAAATCCTGTCGCTTTTCCCATGACTGCACCTCAGCTTCCCGTAACTTCCTTGAACGCTTCAAATACTGCCGTCTCATAAGGCATTCCCTGTTCCTCATTCCTGCTGATGGCTGTCAGCATCCGCTGATAGTCGTTTGGAACGACCTTTTTGAAGTAAGGAATATACTGCTCGAAATTCTCAATGACCTTGCGGCCCAGTTTCGACCCGGTCTCTTTCACATAGTCTGTCAAAATACCGCGCAGCTCCTCGATCTCGTATTTCTCCGTCAGTTCCTGGAGCGATACCATGTCTTTGTTCATCCTGCGGTAAAGGCTGTGATCGGTGTCGAGCACATAGGCGATGCCTCCGCTCATACCTGCCGCGAAGTTCTTGCCGGTCCGGCCCAATATCACCGCTCTGCCTCCGGTCATATACTCCAGGCCGTGGTCGCCGCAGCCCTCCGCCACAGCGATAGCGCCGGAGTTGCGCACACAGAAGCGCTCGCCGGCAATGCCGCAGATATAGGCTTTTCCGGCCGTCGCGCCGTAGAGCGCTACGTTGCCGAGAATAATGTTCTCACTGGCTTCAAACCTGCTCCGTTCGTCGGGCACCAGGATCAGCTTGCCGCCGGACAATCCTTTGCCGAATCCGTCATTGGCGTCGCCTGTGAGCCGGATCGTAAGGCCTCCGGGCAGGAATGCGCCAAAAGATTGTCCTCCGCCGCCTTCCGCATGGACCACAAAAGTATCATCCTGCAAAGTACTGCCGAACTTTTTCGTGATCTCCGACCCGAGGATCGTGCCGAAAGCGCGGTCCGTGGAGGAGACTTTGAGAGATTTCTCGTAACGGCCGATGCTGACGCTTCCTTCTGCCGCACCGGCCGCCGCCTCTTTGGCAAGCCCTTCCGCGAAGGCAGGCATGAGAACCGACATGTCCGGCGTCGCCTCCAGTTTGAAATCATAGAGATTTTTGGGAGCGTAGAGGCCGCACGCGCCGCTCTCTTCGCCCTGCGGCAGGACGGGCATGGGGGCCTCTCCCAATATTTCCCTCATGTCCACTTTAAAGGCCCTGTCGGTGATAAGTTCCCTGCGGACCCTCAGGCAATCCGTCCTGCCCGTCATCTCCGCCATAGACCGAAATCCCATACGCGCCATGAGTTCGCGCACCTGCTCCGCTATAAAGAACATAAAGCGGGTCACATGTTCAGGGCGTCCGCAGAAGCGGTCTCTGAGTTTCCTGTTCTGGGTGGCGATACCGACCGGACATGTGTCCTTGGAACACACACGCATCATCATGCAACCAAGGCATACCAGAGGGGCTGTGGCGAAACCGAATTCCTCCGCTCCCAGAAGCGCCGCAATGGCAACATCTCTGCCGCTCATGAGTTTTCCGTCTGTCTCCAGGACGACTCTGTCGCGCAGGCCGTTCTGCGTCAGGCACCTGTGCGCCTCGGAGAGGCCCAGTTCCCAGGGAAGGCCCGCATTGTGTATGGAGCTTCCGGGTGCAGCGCCGGTCCCTCCGTCATAACCGGAGATCAGGATCACCTGTGCACCTGCCTTTGCCACACCAGATGCGATGGTGCCTACCCCTGCCTCCGATACAAGTTTGACGTTGATCCTGGCGTCCCTGTTGGCGTTTTTAAGATCGTAGATCAGCTGCGCCAGGTCCTCGATGGAATAAATATCATGATGGGGCGGCGGCGAGATCAAAGCGACCCCAGGGGTCGAATATCGGGTCTGCGCCACCCACGGATACACTTTTTTGCCCGGAAGATGTCCGCCCTCGCCCGGTTTCGCTCCCTGGGCCATCTTGATCTGGATCTCCTCCGCGCTGCACAGGTACGCGCTCGTGACACCTCTTGCTGTTTTTGTTGGTTCCGAAGCGGTCTGTCTTCTCTCCGCCCTCTCCTGTGTTGGAGCGGGCGCCAATGGAGTTCATCGCGATCGCAAGAGTCTCGTGCGCCTCTTCCGACAGAGATCCGTAGCTCATCGCGCCTGTCTTAAAGCGCTTTACGATCTCAGACGCGGGCTCTACCTCTTCGATCGGAACCGGATCCCCGGCAGGGACAAATTCCAGAAGTCCGCGCAGTGTGTGGGGTCTCTTCGCGTCATCCACAAGGTCCGTGTATTCCCGGAATTTCTCATAGGAATCCGTTCGCACCGCTCTCTGCAGGGCGATGATCGTCTCGGGGCTGTACATATGGTCTTCCTTGTCCCTGCCGCTGCGCAGGTAATGGAAGCCGACGGAGTCCAGAGTCTCGTCTACGCCCAGTCCCAAAGGGTCAAAAGCGTGATCATGCCTGAATGCCACTCCCTCCTCTATCTCTTTGATGCCGATGCCGCCCACGCGGCTGACCGTACCGGTGAAATAGCGGTCGATCACTTCTCTGCCAAGTCCGATGGCCTCGAAGATCCTGGCCGACTGATAGGACTGAAGGGTGGAAATTCCCATCTTGGCCGCTATTTTGACAACGCCGAATAAAAGGGCGTGGTTATAGTCCTCTACGGCTGTGTGATAATCCTTGTCCAAAATACCGAGTTCGATCAGTTCCCCGATGCACTCGTGCGCCAGATAAGGGTTGATCGCCCGGGCGCCAAAGCCCAGGAGCGTCGCGACCTGATGCACGTCTCTGGGCTCGCCGCTCTCCAGGATCAGGGATACGGCTGTGCGCTTTTTCGTGCGGACCAGATGCTCCTCCACGCTGGATACCGCCAGCAGGGAAGGGATGGCTACGTGGTTTTCGTCCACGCCGCGGTCCGAGAGAATGATTATGTTGGCTCCTGAAGCTGCAGCACGGTCCACCGCGATATTGAGCTGGTCCAGGGCCCGCTCAAGAGAGGTGTTCTTGTAGTAAAGAAGCGGCACTGTCCTGGTGTGGAAACCGGGCTTGTCAAGGTTCCGGATCTTGAGAAGATCGACACCTGTGAGGATCGGGTTGTTGACTTCCAGGACCGTGCAGTTAGCGCTCTTCTCCTTAAGAAGATCGCCGTCCGAACCGATGTATACGGTGGTATCGGTCACTATTTTCTCCCTGAGAGAGTCAATGGGCGGGTTAGTAACCTGGGCAAAGAGCTGCTTGAAATAGTTAAACAGCAGCTGATGCTCTTTGGAGAGCACCGCCAATGGAGCGTCGTGGCCCATGGAAAGGGTCGGTTCCACTCCGTTTTCCGCCATGGGAAGGATCTCGTCCTTGACGTCCTCATAGGTATAGCCGAAGACCTTGTAGAGCCTGTCGCGCATCTGCTGTGTGTGAACCGGGATCTTGCGGTTGGGGATCTCAAGGTTCGACAGATGGAGGAGATTGCGGTCCAGCCATTCCCCGTAGGGGCTTCTGCCGGCGTAGTAGGACTTGCACTCCTCGTCAGAGATGATCCTCTTCTGCTTCGTGTCCACCAGGAGGATCCTGCCGGGCTCGAGGCGGGCTTTCTTGACGATGCGCTCAGGTTCGATGTCCAGAACACCGACCTCTGAGGACAGGATCAGGCGGTCATCATCGGTTATGTAGTATCTGGAGGGGCGAAGCCCGTTTCGGTCCAGTGTGGCGCCCAGCACTTCGCCGTCGGAGAAAAGGATCGCCGCCGGCCCGTCCCAGGGCTCCATCATCGTGGCGTAATAGTGGTAGAAGTCTTTCTTGTCCTCGCTCATGAAGGTGTTGTGCTTCCAGGGCTCGGGAATGATCACCATCATGGCCAGAGCCAGGGGCATGCCGTTCATGTAGAGGAATTCCAGCGTGTTGTCGAGCATAGCTGAATCGGAGCCGCTGCGGTCGACAACGGGGAATATTTTGTCAATGTCGCTGTCCATCAGGGGGCTGGTCATGGTCTCTTCCCTTGCCAGCATCCTGTCGATGTTGCCGCGGATGGTATTGATCTCGCCGTTGTGGGCGATCATGCGGTAGGGGTGAGCGCGGTGCCAGGACGGCATTGTATTGGTGGAAAAACGGGAGTGCACGATGGCAATGGCGGACTCGTAATCCTCCGACTGCAGGTCCTCATAAAACCTGCGGAGCTGCCCCACAAGGAACATGCCCTTGTAGACGATGGTCCTTGAACTCAGGGAGCAGATGTAAGTGTCCTCGGAGGACTGCTCGAATTCGCGGCGGATCACGTAGAGCCTTCTGTCGAAGTCGATGCCCTTCTCTATTTTGGCAGGCCTCTTGATGAAGCACTGCGCGATGTAAGGCATGCAGTCGACGGCGACCTTGCCGAGGATCTCCTCGTGTACCGGGACGTCGCGCCAGCCAAGGATCTCCATGCCGCTCTTGTCGGCGATGACCTCGAACATGCGCATGGCAAAAGTGCGCTTCAAAGTCTCCTGCGGCAGGAAAAACATTCCGATGCCGTAGTCGCCCTCTCCGCCCAGCTTTATGCCGGCTTCCTGCGCCGCTTTCTTAAAGAACTTGTGTGAAATCTGGGTCAGGATGCCGACGCCGTCGCCGACCTCGCCGGTGGCGTCCTTGCCTGCCCTGTGCTCCAGTTTCTCCACGATATGCAGCGCATCGTCCAGAACCTTGTGGTCCTTCCTTCCGTCAATATTTACAATGCTTCCGATGCCGCAGGCATCGTGCTCCTGCATGTAGGTGCCGCAGGCATCGTGCTCCTGTTTGTACAACATAACTTTTCCTCTTCTGCCGGGGCTGATTCTTCTCCTGCTTTCTTGCTTTTGATTCTGCTTTCTGTTTCTGCCTTTTTAGTGCCCTTTGACATCCTTTAAGGGCACTAAACCGGCAATTTCTTCATTTCTTACCGTTTCTGCCCTTTTAGTGCCCTTTGACATCCTTTAAGGGCACTAAACCGGCAATTTCTTCATTTCTTACCGTTTCTGCCCTTTTAGTGCCCTTTGACAACCTTCACGGGCACTAAACCGGCAATTTCTTCATTTCTTATTGTTTCTGCCCTTTTAATGCCCTTCGGCAACCTTCACGGGCACTAAACCGGCAGTTGTCCAGTCAGAGCAAACTGCCCTAACAGAGCAAGCTGCATCAAAACTTACCTCAGCGAGAACAGCATCCTCTCATAAGTCGGATACGGCAGATACTCATCAGGAATGATGGCTTCCGCTTTATCTGTCCAGCTGCGCAGGACTTCCATTTCAGCCAGCACCGTCTCATGGTAGAATTTGGCCTGCTCCAGGATGTCCCCGATCTGCTCAGCTTTGGCGGTATCCTCCGCCAGCTTGTTCATCGCGAATACGATCTGCTCACTTGTCTCATCCAACGTCTTCAAGATCTCGCTCTCATAAGTGCACTTGCTGCCCGGAAGGAGATCTCTCTTCTTGAGCGCTTCAGTTGTCACATCTTTCATGTAGCGGACAAGGCCCGTTGTGAAGTCCTTGCGCACCATTTCCATGAGCGTAAGCGCCTCGATGTGCACTGTCTTCGCATAGTTCTCAAGCAGGATCTCGTAGCGGGAATAGATCTCTTCTTTGGTAAAGATCCCGTATTTGGTAAAGAGACCGATGCTCTTATCAGAGATGAAGTGAGGCATCGCATCCGGGAGGGAAACGAGGTTTGCAAGACCTCTGCGGCCGGCTTCCTCAACCCATTCGTCGGTGTATCCGTTTCCGTTAAAGAGGATTCTCTTGTGTTTGGCGAGCATCTCCTTGAGAACTGCATGCACCTCGTCCTCTATGTGAGTGGGATCCGCATCGCACAATCTGTCGTAAATCGCTGTCAGCTTGTCCGCAACAGCCGTGTTCAGCACAATGTTGGGGTTTGCCACGGAAAGGGAACTTCCGGGCATACGGAACTCAAACTTGTTTCCGGTGAACGCAAACGGTGATGTCCGGTTTCTGTCTGTCGCGTCGCGAGTGATGTGCGGCAGGACGTGGGCGCCCATGCCCATCTGCTTTTTGCCCGAGCCGGGTACGGAGGTGCCTTCCTCAATAGAATGCAGGACCTGCGCCAGTTCATCGCCTACGAAAATGGAGATAATTGCAGGCGGAGCCTCGTTGCCTCCGAGACGGTGGTCATTTCCTGCCGTCGCGACGGATATTCTCAGAATCTCCTGATACTCATCCACCGCTGCGATGACAGCCATGAGGAAGACCAGAAACCGCAGGTTCTCACCGGGCTTCCTGCCGGGATCCAGCAGGTTAATGCCTGTATCGGTGCCGATGGACCAGTTGTTGTGCTTGCCTGATCCGTTGATGCCCTCGAAAGGCTTCTCATGCAGCAGGCACGCATATCCGAACTTGTCCGCGACTTTCTTCATCACTTCCATGGTCAGCTGGTTGTGGTCCACCGCGACGTTGGCTGTCTCGAATACCGGCGCCAGCTCGTGCTGGGACGGGGCGACCTCGTTGTGCTTAGTCTTGGCCGGAACGCCCAGCTCCCAGAGCTCTTTGTCCAGTTCATGCATATATTCGGACACCTTGGGCTTCAATACGCCAAAATAGTGATCCTCCATCTCCTGTCCCTTGGGCGCCGGCGCTCCCATCAGCGTGCGTCCCGTGAGGAGCAGGTCCTTTCTCTTCTTATAGAGATCCTTGTCGATCAGGAAATATTCCTGCTCGGAGCCTACAGTTGTGTCGACGTGGGTCACATCAGTGTCGCCCAGAAGGTGCAATACTTTGACCGCTGCGTCTGAGAGGGCTTCCATGGACCGCAGTAAAGGAGTTTTCTTATCCAGCGCTTCGCCGCCATAGGAGCAGAAAGCTGTCGGAATATAGAGCGATCCGTCCTTGACAAATGCAGGGGAACTGGGATCCCATGCGGTGTATCCGCGGGCTTCAAAAGTAGCCCTGAGGCCGCCTGACGGGAAGCTGGAGGCATCCGGCTCGCCCTTGACGAGCTCCTTGCCGGAGAAGTCCATGATCACCTGGCCGTCCTCGGTGGGGGAAATGAAGCCGTCATGCTTCTCGGCGGTAAGGCCTGTCATGGGCTGGAACCAGTGCGTGAAATGGGTAGCGCCCTTCTCAATGGCCCATTCTTTCATGACTGCTGCCACGGTATTGGCCACGTCCAGTTCCAGGTGCGTGCCGTTCTTGCTGGTCTTGCGCACTGCCTTGTATATATCCTTCGGGAGACGCTCCCGCATGACCTTGTCATTAAATACCATGCTTCCGTAGATTTCGGGGATGTTCATGATTTACCTCCTTAAACTTATAGTTGGTATCAGGTATCCGGCGCTCCCGGATCACAAATGCTTCGAATTCCGGTGCGCTGAATAAAAACAAAGAAAGGTGCCTTAACAAGACGGTCGTCACCGTCTGTTAAGACACCTTTGCCTTTGAGTCATTATTATACATGTGTGGGGTCGATTGTCAACAGCATTTTTGTATACAATTATACGTGTTTACTCGACATCCTGCAGCGCGTCAAAGTCTTCCTCACCGGTCCTGACTTTTACGACCTTGGTTACTTCGTAGACAAAGATCTTGCCATCTCCGATGTGCCCTGTGTAAAGCGCCTTCTTGGCAGTTTCAATAACGCTCTCCACTGAGATCCTGGATACGACTACTTCCACCTTGACTTTAGGGAGAAGTGTGGAATCGACCACGGCGCCTCTGTACCTTTCTTCCGATCCCTTCTGGATGCCGCAGCCCATGACCTGCGACATGGTCATTCCGGTCACGCCCAGTTCATTGAGAGCGTGTTTAAGTTCGTCGAACTTGCTCATCCGGCAGATGATGGAAACTCTGTGCATTCCTGTTGACGGTCTCAAAGCGGGAGTATCAGTCACTGCAGGTGTCTCCGCGACCTTCACCGCAGCGCTGACCTGCGCTTGTGAAGCTTTCTCATATTCACCTTCTCCAAGATAAGTGTTTTCGTTGACATCCATGACCATGTTGGAGACGTCGCTCACAGCGAATCCGGAATAAGCGCTTGCAAGGCCATGTTCATGAATATCCAGTCCGTCGATCTCCACCTGAGCCGGAACGCGCAGCCCGATCACGCGATCGATCAGCTTAAATACGATAAACATCGTGACGAGCACATATGCGTCTATCGCGACTATACCGAGCGTCTGTACTCCCAGGAGCCTTACTCCTCCGCCATAGAACAGTCCTTTCATAACGCCGTTTTCACCGGTGCTGAAGAGGCCGACCGCGATCGTACCCCAGATGCCGTTTGCCATATGAACCGACACGGCACCGACCGGATCGTCGATCTTTGCCACATTGTCAAAAAATTCAACCGACAGGACAACCAGAAATCCCGCTACTATACCGATCACAAAGGCTCCAAACGGAGAAACACAGTCGCATCCGGCCGTGATCGCCACAAGTCCCGCCAGAGAGGCGTTCAGCGTCATGGAGACGTCGGGTTTGCCGTAACGCATCCAGGTAAAGATCATCGTCACGACTGTTGCGACTGCCGCCGCCAGGTTCGTGTTCATAAAAGCCAGAGAAGCGTGGAACGCATCTGCGCCATCCGCCATGGAAGCTGTGGAGCCGCCGTTAAATCCGAACCAGCAGAACCACAGAATGAAGACGCCCAGCGCCACGGCTGTCATGTTGTGTCCGGGGATCGCTCTCACCTTGCCGTCCCGGTCGTACTTGCCGATCCTGGGTCCCAGCATCCACGCTCCCAGACAGGCGATCACGCCTCCCACGTTGTGGACCACCGCGCTTCCGGCAAAATCGTGAAAGCCCAGCCCTGAGAGCCAGCCGCCGCCCCAGGCCCAGTGGCCTCCGATCGGGTAGATCAAAAGAGAGATGGCCGCCGAATAAATACAATATGCCTTAAAGTTCGTGCGCTCCGCCATGGATCCCGAGACGATCGTCGCCGCCGTCGCGCAGAAAACAGTCTGGAAGATCACATAGCACCAGAGAGGCATTGTCTGCGGAACCACAGTATTTCCAGCGCCGTAGACCCCACGGACCATGGGATCCAGCCGCCCGATGACCGGTGCCGTACTGCCAAACATGATCCCGAATCCGACCAGCCAGTAACATGGCGTGCCGATACAGAAGTCCATCAGGTTCTTCATGAGAATATTGCCTGTATTTTTTGCCCTGGTAAGACCCGCTTCACACAGCGCGAATCCCGCCTGCATGAAGTAGATCAGGGCGCTTGCTACCAATACCCATATCACAGTTGTCACATCGTAGTTCATAGTATTTCCTCCTTTTCTCCATCTCATATTCCGCATGACCGTGCACCCTGCCATACATAGAGAGAAGGAGCCCGGACCATGCGGATCCGGACTCCTTTGCCCTGATGAGATGTATTTAAATAACAAAAGCGCCGCCGGAGATCCTCCTGCAGCGCCTTTGCTTTATGTTGCCTATTATACACATCTGGGTTTTGATGTCAAACACTTTTTTGTATACAATAATACATTTTCTTCTGCAAACGACCTCTGGGGTAGTTTGTCCCCATCTGTGGACAAACTACCCCAGAGGTCACTTTCTCCAATTCTTATCAAAAAACCTTTGTGCAACCTATACAATCCCGCACACGGCATGATTTTTCACGGAATCCAGCCAGTAGAACAAACTCTCGGGCTCTCTCACGGTGACCATCCCGAAAAGGTCTGTCCGATCCGGGCAGATCTGTCCGAACAGGTCCGATTCGTCCTTAAGGAGCAGCGGGTCATACCGCTGCGTTTTCCTGTCGTTAAAGACTGCGCTGTAACACATCTCCGCCTCAACCATGTCCTGGAACATATGGCTTCCGTAACTGAGTTCGGGCATAAAGCCCGCCCGGCTGTCCGACACCTCGCAGATCTCGCCAAAACAGGATATATCTGCAAAGCTGACAGGAACACCGAGTTCCGGTGAAGATGTGCCGATCCGCCCGGGCGTCATCAGGAGCAGGTTCTTACCGCTTCCGGAATAATACCGGTTGATCGCCCCGACCGCTTCAGCCACTTTATGCTTCTGCGCATAGGGAAACGCGCCGTACATAGCCGGATCGATCTGGACGATAACGTCCACCTTTCTCTTTTTTGACGTGCCCATGGACGCGTCCCGCACATCAAAGAGCGTCCCCTTGAGTTCAATCCCTTCCAGCTTCACTTCTTCGCTCTCTCCTCCCAGATAGAGCGGCCGGCACTGAAGCAGGTTGATGACAAAGTCGCCGTCCTTGTCCATATTGATCGCATATTCAATGTCCACCGCTGTCCCGTAGACCCTCTCAAGCGTCTTGAGGATCCTCTGCATCAGGCCGGTGAATACACGGTTTTCGAGAAGCCGCTGACAGCTGACAAACCAGACGTCCCTGTAGATGCCCCGGTCGCTGAGCATTCTCTCCGCCTCGTAGTCGTGCTCCATTACCATCCGTTTATACCAAAGCGGCAGCACATCCAGGAGCTGCTCCAGCCGCACCTCCTTATAGCGGTTTTCCCTGCAGTCCAGCACATCCACATTTCTCTGCGAGAAGCGGTGCTTCTGCGCGGCACTCGTATAGACCGTGATCTCCGGCCGATCCAGGTTAGAGAGCCTGGGATAATCCTCCATTGTCCTGTCCACCGCCTTGGTGCCCAGCCCCATCACCATTCGCAGCATTCCCGCCTCCGGGTCCATGTTCGGGTACCACTGGTAAGCGCTGTGGCTGTAGCCGACGCCCGCCACGCAGGGCATATAGTACCTTTCGTAGTAACTGCCGGAAACCCTCTGTACGAGAATTGCCATCTGTTCATCTTTTCCTGCCAGCCCCCTTCGCAGCCGGTACTCCAGCGCTGACCGGTCCATAGTGCTTGCGTAGACCTGCCGCACTGCGTTCTCGAACGCTTCCAGCCGCTCAGCCATATTCCCTCTGTTCACACAGAAAACGGACTCGTATTTGCCCGCAAACGCGTTGCCGAATCCGTCCTCCAGAAAACTCGAGGATCTGACGATGAAGGGATTCTGGCCAAAATATTCCAGCACGCTCTCAAACTGCTCCCGGATCTTCCCCGGAAACTTGCCGGTCAGAAGGCGCTCCCTGAGTTCTCCCGCCGCCTCAAAATAACCTTCCTCTGACCGCTGCCTTATCCTTAGGCGCCAGTCCCCGTTGCTCACGATGTAGGTGTAGAACACATCCGATCCGATGTAGAAAGAATCGTGAGGCTCAGCATAAGCGCGGTAGTCCTTCAGCTCTGTCTCCGCGATCTTGCGGGCCAGCAGCATGCCGCAGGCCTTTCCTCCTATAGCGCCGCTGCCGATCATGCGGTCGCGCACCACGAAGTAATCTTTGGGCATAAAGTATTTCTGCACAAGTTCCTTCAAGTGACTGTCTTTAGTCATCATACTGTCGATGATCTGGTCTTCCATATGCCCGGTGAAATACCCCGCCGCGTAAGCCGCCTTGGCCATGCTGTAGAAACGGTCATAGCTGTCGATATTTTGGTCCTGGCTCTGCTGCCGTATCTCGTGGACCGTCTGGTAATACCTGCTGATGCCGACACCGTCGTCGATCAGGCGCAGCTCTCCTTCCTCCTTCCTGCAGCCGTGCGGCAAGAACATCGTCTCCGAATTCCGCTGCCACACTTTGACCGGGTGCAGATAGATCCACTTCTCGTTCGTGTAGACATTCAGAAGGAGCTGCGTCGTCTCCCGGATCCTCGCGATCGCGTCAAAAGAGTGCCTTCCGCGCAGGATCGGGAAATAAGCCACAGTATCGAGTTCGAACAGATACGGACAGGTGACCCGGAAAAAGTTTCCCATCATCAGGTCCGTGTACCAGACAGACTGCAGTTCCGACAGACAGTCAAAGACATAAAACGCGTCCTTTCCATGGCGTGTGATCTCGTCATGGATCGCAACTGTGAAGGACTCGAAGCCGGCATCCGGATCAAACTCCGCAACCTGCACATGGGCGAGCATATCGGGCTGCGTCAGGATCGGAGGATGCTGTGCAAACCGGATATAGACAATATCTCTCTTGTCATTTATCGCCTGCGCGACGAATGGCAGCGCGAACATCCTGAATTCCTCGACATCCGACACCTCCCACACGACGTTGTCGCCCATTCGAATATAATCCAGGATCTCATCCAGCTGTGAGATCCCGCTCTTTACTTTGTCAAATGCTGCCATAGGGGCTCCTCCTTTCTTCCGTGATCTTTTCGTTTTCAGGAAAAAAAAAGCGGCAGGGATGTCGTCGCTTCACGGACAGCTTCCCGCTGTTCGTAATGTAACGACATCCTTGCCGCTTAGATAGAACGATATTTCGTTGTAATTAATTAAATTATTGCGCGTATGGTTTACCGTGTCAAGAAACAAGCGGAGATTCCTTTCCGTACCTGAGCGGCGTCGAAACCTTTTCATTGAAGAACTGAATGATTGGCCCCATGCAGAATGCTGTCAAAACAGTTCCGATTCCCACTTTTGCTCCCAGAAGGCCTCCTGTCAGGACGCAGATGAAATCAGTGGCAATACGGACAACCCTGAAAGCCCATCCTTTCCTGTCAGAAACCGTCAGGGCGATCCAGTCATAGGCTGAGACTCCCATATCTGCGACAAAGTACAGAGAGGCCGCAAGTGAAGCCAGGATCAGGGCAATGATCATCAGGACAACTCTCAAAAGAACTGACGGGGAAGGAAAGGCTCTTTGAAGAAGCACTCCTGTGTATTCCACCACATATCCCAAAAGAAACAGGTTGATTATAGTTCCAAGCCCGATCATGCGCCTGTTAAAAAAGAACATGAAGGCAAGCAGGATCGCGTTCAGGATCACATAAAAGGTGCCGTAGGAAATCGGAGTAAGCCCCCACAATCCATGGGCAAAAACCTGAAAGGGGTCCATGCCAAATGCCGTAAAACCAAATATTCCTGCCGCGACACCGGACAGAAAAACTCCTATAATACACATGATCAGCCGCTTCTTAGATTCGTCCATTTTGGGTTTCCCTTCCTGTTTGTTGTTTTTTACGTGATATACACTAGTAGTTTACTACCTTCTGCGCCATTTATTAATGGCAAAATAAGCACTGTTGACAATCCTTACTTCCATATGTAATCTTAATAAATCATAAGGCGCAATGACGTGCCGGATCTTTGTTGATACCGGAGTCATTGCGCCTTTTTGTTGTTTAATGAATCATTGAGGTATAAGTTATGAAGATCCATGAAGAATGTGGAGTTTTCGGAGTGATGACTAAGGAACCTGCTGATGTGGCAGCATTATGCTATTATGGTCTGTATGCGCTGCAGCACAGAGGGCAGGAAAGCTGCGGTATAGTCGTCAATGAGGATGGAATCTTTCACTCCCACAAAGACCTGGGGCTGGTAAGTGAGGTATTTACTTCAGATGTTCTCTCCCGTTTGCCAAAAGGCAGAATAGCTGTAGCACACGCCAGATACGGAACGACCGGAGCCACAAATCGACGCAATTGCCAGCCCATAGAGGTGAATCATCAAAAGGGACATATGGCAATTGCACACAATGGAAATCTCTCCAATGCCGCAGCGCTTCGCTCGGAGCTGGAACTCTCCGGCGCTATCTTTCACACAACCAGCGATACCGAGACCATTGCCTACATCATAACCAGAGAACGCCTTCGCGCGCCTTCCATCGAGGAAGCCGTCAGCCGCGCTATGAATACGCTGGACGGCGCCTACTCACTTGTGATCATGTCTCCGCAGAAACTGATCTGCGCAAGGGATCCCTATGGCTTCAGACCACTGTGTTACGGACAAACGGCTGATGGCAGTTATGTAGTTGCCTCCGAGAGTTGTGCCCTGGACGCGGCAGGCGCATGTTTTATCCGAAACGTAGAACCCGGCGAGATACTGGTCTTCACCTCCGGGGGGATTCTCTCCCGAAGAGAGCATTGCTGCAGCCGTGAAAGTCGGATCTGCATCTTCGAATATATCTATTTTGCCCGGCCGGACTCTGTCATTGACGGAGTCTCAGTTCATGCAGCGAGACAGCGCGCAGGTGCAGCACTGTCTCAAACACATCCTGTAAGTGCTGATGTCGTAGTCGGTGTTCCGGACTCCGGACTTGACGCTGCTATCGGTTACTCGCAGGCTTCGGGGATTCCATACGGAATCGGCCTGATCAAGAACAAATATATCGGCCGCACATTCATCGCACCGGATGCGCGGGCTGATCAGGTCCGAATCAAACTTGCGCCGATTCGTGAAACCGTAGAAGGCAAGCGTATAGTCCTGATTGATGACTCCATTGTTCGCGGAACAACCTGCGAAAGGATCGTCAGGCTTCTTCGGGAGGCCGGCGCCAAAGAGATCCACATGCGCGTCACAGCGCCTCCCTTTCTCTTCCCTTGCTATTATGGGACCGATATTGACTCTCAGGAAAACCTGATTGCCTGCCGCCATTCGGTTTCCGAAATCTGCCATATGATCGGAGCAGATTCCCTCGGATATCTTCCTGTTCTGAAACTGCAGTGTCTGACAGGGCATACACATTTCTGCAGTGCATGTTTCTGCGGGGAGTATCCGACACCTGTCCCTAAAGCAAACAGCAAGCGGAGATTCGAGCAGCGACTATCTGAGAGGAGTGAATGCCTCCACCCTTAACTGCATCGCCCTCTTGACAAATCCCCGCTGCATCCTATAATTTTTTACAAATGTAATATTGCATATTTAAAGGCGCAATGACGTGCCGGAGTTCGAAAGCTTCGGGGTCATTGCGCCTTTCGTGCGTTATATGAGCTTTTGCAGATAGAAAGGACTCCTTCCATTATGAAAAGAAAATGTGACCGCCAGATCATCCTTGAAGACGGGTCAAAATACAGCGGCTATGGATTTGGCGACATGCAGGATAAGATTCTTGAGATCGTATTCAACACTTCCATGGTCGGCTACCAGGAGATTCTCTCCGATCCTTCCTACTCAGACCAGGCTGTCGTCATGACTTATCCCCTGATCGGCAACTACGGCATGGCCGACGAAGACTATGAGACGGATCAACCCTCGATCGGAGCGCTGATCGTGCACGAATACAATGACGAGCCGTCCAATTTCAGAAGCACAGCAAGCCTCGGAGATGTCATGCAAAAATACGGTATCGCGGGAATCAGCGGCGTGGATACAAGAAAACTTAACCGCTCTATCAGGGATTATGGAACGCGTAAATGCCTGATCACAGACATCGACACTCCTCTCGAAGAGGGTCTGCGGAAACTTCACAGTTACCAAATGCCTGCTAATGCAGTATCCCGTGTCAGCAGTAAAGTAATCTGGCACTCCCCCGCTCAGTCTCCCGCTTCTTTCCGCGTCGTCCTCATCGACTGCGGCATGAAGAAAAACATCCTCCGCTCCCTGAACCGGCGCGAGTGTGATGTCACGGTCGTCCCCTGGAACACGACCTCTGAGGTCATTTGCACCCTGAAACCGGACGGAATCATGATTTCCAACGGTCCCGGCGATCCCACAGATGTGCCGGAGACCATCGAGACAGTTCGGGCGCTGCGCGGCAAATATCCCATCTTCGGAATCTGCCTGGGACACCAGATCCTGTCTCTCGCTTATGGCGCAAAGACCTACAAGCTTAAGTTCGGCCATCGTGGCGGCAACCATCCGGTAAGGGATCTGGCGACCGGCCGCATCGAGATCACCTCGCAAAATCACTCTTATGCTGTGGATGTCGAATCTCTGGCAGAGACAGATCTTACTGCGACGCATGTCAATATTTTGGACAATACGATTGAAGGCGTGAGGTGTGAAAAAGACTGCGCGTTCAGCGTCCAGTATCACCCGGAGAGTTCGCCGGGTCCGCAGGACAGCGCATACCTGTTTGACCAGTTTATCGGCCTGATGAAGCCCTGCAAAAAGGAGGCGCCCCATGCCTAAACGCACCGATATCCACAAGATCCTCGTCATCGGCTCCGGCCCCATCGTGATCGGCCAGGCAGCTGAATTCGACTACGCAGGGACCCAGGCCTGCCTCGCGCTCAAGGAAGAAGGCTACGAGGTTGTCCTGTGCAATTCCAACCCCGCGACGATCATGACCGACACATCGATTGCCGACAAAGTCTACATGGAACCCCTGACTCTGGAATACATTGCCAAAATAGTGCGCAAAGAGAGGCCGGACGCTATTTTGCCCGGAATTGGAGGGCAGACCGGGCTCAATCTGGCCATGCAGCTGGATAAGAAAGGGATCCTGGCGGAGTGCCGGACGGAGCTGCTGGGCACGAAAAGCCGATCGATCGAGCAGGCGGAGGACCGTGAACTGTTCAAAGAGCTGTGCCTTAGTCTGGGCGAGCCCGTCCTGCCATCAGAGATCGCCTGCTCCATGGAAGAAGGCCTTCAGGCGGCGCGCGACATCGGATACCCTGTTGTGCTGCGGCCCGCTTTCACACTTGGAGGCACGGGCGGCGGCTTTGCGGACAGTGAAGAAGAATTTATCCCCATCATGAAAAATGCCCTCGCTCTCTCCCCGGTCAGCCAGGTCCTGATCGAGAAGAGTGTGAAGGGCTACAAAGAGATCGAATACGAGGTGATGCGCGACCGCAATGACACGGCCATCACCATCTGCAACATGGAGAACATGGATCCCGTGGGCATTCACACCGGGGATTCTATTGTCGTGTGCCCTTCGCAGACGCTCACCAACAAGGAATATCACATGCTGCGCGACAGCGCGCTCAAGGTGATCCGGGCCCTCGAGATCGAGGGAGGATGCAATGTCCAATTCGCGCTGGACCCGAATTCTTTCTCATATTACCTGATCGAGGTCAATCCGCGCGTCTCCCGCTCTTCTGCTCTGGCATCCAAGGCCAGCGGCTACCCCATAGCCCGTGTGTCTGCCAAGATCGGAGTCGGTATGACTCTCGACGAGATCCCTCTTGCCAACACGCCTGCTTCCTTCGAACCGGCCCTGGATTATGTCGTCACCAAGATGCCTCGCTTCCCCTTTGACAAGTTCACGGACGCAGACAACTCGCTTTCGACCCAGATGAAGGCGACCGGCGAAGTCATGAGCATCGGCCGGACGCTGGAAGAGAGCCTCCTCAAGGCAGTCCGCTCCCTAGAGACAGGACACTTTCACCTGCACGATCCCAAGTTCGATCCTCTGACGAACGAGGAGCTTCTTAATTACATCCGCACCGGTACCGACGACCGCATCTTTGCGATCGCGGAGCTGCTGCGCCGCCAAACGACCTCTGGGGTAATTTGTCATGAGCAGGAGACCTCTGGGGTAATTTGTCGCGAGCAGGAGACCTCTGGGGTATCTTGTCGCCCGCTTGAAAATGAGATCCACCGACAGAGCGGTATCGACCCCTTCTTTCTGCGCGGCATCCGTCGGATCGTAGAAGAAGAAAAAGCACTCGCCGCTGCTCCCGGTGACCTGGAAGAACTGCGCGAAGCCAAGAAAATGGGCTTCTCAGACCGTGAAATCGGCATTCTGTGGGATCTTTCCGAAGAAGAAGTATTCTCACTTCGGTCAAAAAACAGGATCATGCCGGTTTACAAGATGATCGACACCTGCGCCTCGGAGTTCGACAGTTACGTTCCCTATTTTTACTCGACCTATGAAACCGCAGCCGAGCAAATGACCCCAGAGGTCACCAGCAATGAACAAACTACCCCAGAGGTCTCAAACGAACAAATGACCCCAGAGGTCTCATGTGAACAAACTACCCCAGAGGTCGAGGTCGAAAACGAGGTGCACCTCTCTGACAGGAAAAAGGTGATCGTGCTCGGAGCCGGCCCGATCCGCATCGGCCAGGGCGTGGAATTCGACTACTCCACCGTCCACGCTGTACAGACGATCCAGAAGGCGGGTTACGAAGCCATCATCATCAATAACAATCCGGAGACGGTTTCCACGGACTACACCTGTTCGGATAAGCTGTATTTTGAACCCTTGTGTGTGGAAGACGTCATGAACGTGATCGAGATGGAAAAGCCCGACGGAGTCATCGTGACACTCGGCGGACAGACAGCGATCAATCTGGCGGACCCGCTTCGCGCCCGCGGCGTCAGGATCATAGGCACGGACTGTGATGCCATCGACAAGGCGGAGAACCGGGACCTGTTCGAGAAGCTCCTCGAAACGCTGGGAATCCCTCAGCCCAGAGGATGCGCCGTCACTTCCGCCGCAGAGGGGCTTGCCGCCGCAGAGAAGGTCGGCTATCCGGTACTCGTGCGCCCCAGCTTCGTTCTTGGCGGCAGGGCTATGCAGATCGTCGCCAAAGAGGCTGACCTGCGGGGATATCTCAAGACGGCTGAACCCATCGATGAGAGCAGGCCCGTCCTCGTGGACCACTATATACGCGGCAAAGAAGTGGAAGTCGACGCTGTGTGCGACGGCGAACGGGTCTTTGTCCCGGGCATCATGGAACTGGTCGAGAGGACCGGCGTTCACTCGGGCGATTCGATCAGTGTCTATCCCCCTTACAGCCTCTCGGCAGGCGTCAAAAAGACGATCCTCGACTATACGGAGAGACTGGGCCTGGGCATCGGAATCCGCGGCCTCTTTAACATTCAGTTCATCGTAGATGAGCGGGAGAACGTCTACATCATAGAAGTTAACCCGCGCTCCTCTCGGACTGTGCCCTTCCTCTCCAAAGCAACCGGTTACAGCCTGGCGGATATCGCAACGCTTGTCAGTCTCGGCATTACTTTGAAAGGGCAGGGCCTCATCGTGCGCTGTCCCGCCGAAAAATCGCGTTACTATGTCAAAGTTCCGGCTTTTTCCTTCTCCAAGCTCCGCGGAATGGACGCCTATCTCTCCCCTGAGATGAAGTCCACAGGCGAGGCCATCGGTTATGACAAAAAGCTCCACCGCGCTGTGTATAAGGCCATGATCGCTTCCGGCATGACGCTCCGCAACTACGGTACTGTCCTTGTCAGCGTCGCCGATGAGGACAAAATAGAGACCATCCCCCTGGTACGCCGTTTCTACGAAATGGGCTTCAACATCGAGGCGACCACGCTGACCGCAGAATACCTGCTCGAAGCAGGGATCAAAACGAGAATCCTGCACAAACCCAGTGAACACAGCGAAGAGATGCTTGATTCCATCCGCGCCGGCTACGTCAGTTACGTCATCAACACACGCGCTGTGCTCTCCGGCGTTCACTACGGGGACGGCGTAGCGCTGCGCAGTATTGCCGCCCAGAACAACGTTGTAATGCTCACTTCGCTGGACACTGTGCGCATGCTGTTGGACGTGCTGGAGGAAGTGACCATGGGAATTTCGACGATTGACGCGGAATAACCGCCAAACGACCTCGACCTCTGGGGTAGTTTGTCCCCACCTGTACCCTGCGCACACGGCTCGCAGTCATTGCTGCCAAAGCCGCTCTCAAAGCATGTCATCTCAGCGGACGGCCCGGCTCTTCTCTTCCCGGCCGCGTCGCTCTGAAAGTCGATCCGCACATCATAGCTCCTCTCGCGGCGGGCATCCGCCGCGGGATCATCGTGACCTGCGGTACCAACGGCAAGACGACCACCAATAACCTGCTCTGCTCCATGCTCGAGGCGCAGGGCTTTCGAGTCGTCTCCAACCGCCTCGGCGCCAACATGGTTGAAGGTGTCGCTGCCGCTCTGGCTACAGCCGCCAAGGGACCTCTGGGGTATCTTGCTGTGGGGTATCTTGCTGCCGCCAAGGGACCTCTGGGGTATCTTGCTGCGGATTTCGCATGCCTGGAGGTCGATGAAGCCTCAGCCGCGCGGGTCCTGCAGGACCTTCACCCCGACTTCATGATCCTCACCGGTCTCTTCCGCGACCAGCTCGACCGCTACGGGGAGATCGACCTCACAATGAAAGCTCTGGAGAAAGCGATCCTTGAGGCCCCTGACATGACGCTCGTCATTAACGGCGATGACCCTCTCACAGCTTATCTGGCAAAAAAGAGCGCCCACCGCATCGTCAGCTACGGCGTAAATGAAAAAGTGACCGGAGACGTTGACGTGATCCGTGAAGGCCGGTTCTGTGAGAACTGCGGCGCTCCTTTGCAATATGATTTTTATCACTTCAGCCAGCTCGGCGTATACAGATGCCCCTCCTGCGGATTTGGAAGACCTGAGATCGACTATGCCGCTTACGGCGTCAGACTTTCGCCGCAGCTGTCTTTTGACATTCAGAAAATCAATTCGGCCCCTGTAAGAATCTCTGCGCCCATGACCGGTTTCTACAATGTCTACAACATCCTCGCCGTATTCAGTGTCCTTCGGGAAATGAAGCTTTCCACAGAAATGTTCAGCGAGGTTCTAAGCAGCTTCAAGCCTCAGTTCGGCCGGGGTGAGATCTTTCATGTCGGAGAGAAGCGCCGGCAAAAAGTGCTTCTTAACCTGGCAAAAAATCCCGCCGGCTTTAATCAGAATATCTCCGCCATGCTGCAGGACCGCTCGCCGAAGGACCTGATCATTGTGATCAACGACAATGCCCAGGACGGCAGAGATGTCTCATGGCTGTGGGATGTAGATTTTGACAGGCTGGCGGATGAGACGATCCGCTCCATAACGGTGAGCGGACTGCGCGCGCTCGACATGCAGCTGCGGCTCAAATATGTGGACATCAAATCAGAAAGGGCGCCGGATGTGGAAAAGGCGATCGACGAACGGCTGGCAGACGGCTGCGAAAACCTCTATGTGCTCGTCAATTACACGGCGCTTTACGAGGCGCACAAGTATCTGGAAGGGCTTGAGAAATGAATAATGATCGCGGCAATGAACAGTATAGCAATAGTTATCGTCTGAATATCGTACATCTCTACCCCGACCTCCTGAATCTCTATGGAGACCGGGGCAATATCCAGTGCATGCGCATGCGCTGCAAATGGCGCGGGATCGACGCGCAGGTTACGGAGTGCAATCTGGACGATCATCTCTCCCTGGCTTCTGCAGATATTGTCCTTCTGGGAGGAGGATCAGACCGGGAACAGCAGATCGTATGCACCCGTCTCCAGAAGATCCGTCAGGATCTGCGCGATTACGTAGAAGACGGCGGTTCCATGCTTGCAGTCTGCGGCGGCTATCAGCTGCTCGGTCACTACTACGACACGCCGGAAGGCAGAATGGAAGGACTCTCATTAGTGGACCTCTACACAGAACAGGGGTCACCGAGGCTGATCTCCAACATTGTTCTCAGAAACGAATCTCTGCCTGATGCTCTTCCTTATGAGATCGTCGGCTTTGAAAACCACGGAGGCAGGACTTACATCGGCAGCAACACACCTTTTGGCAGAGTTTTATATGGTCACGGCAACAACGGAAAGGACGCCTGTGAAGGCGTCCTCTACCGTGGTGTTATAGGCACTTATCTTCATGGGCCTCTTCTGCCCAAAAATCCTCACGTCTGTGACCTTCTTCTGCAGAGAGCTCTGTACAGAAAATACGGCGTCTCACTGGCTGACTTTCCGGCCCCGGATGATTCCCTTGAAAGAGAAGCAAACCGAGCTGTAGTAAGCAGATTTCACTCCCCGCTCGCCCCGTAGTTTGACAGGACTCTTGCCGACGGATCGTTCACATTGCAGCCCTCCCACTCCCGGTTGGGCATCCAGAAATCCGCCACCATCTTCGACTGGCCGGGGTAGTATTTCTCGAAGATCTCTCTGTACAGCAGTGATTCCTTAGTGAAAGGCTGCGCATGAACAAACCGCTGCCGGCGCACCTCAAACTCCTCATCTGAATACAGGCTTCCGGCGTACTCGATCAGGTCGTTCACGAGCGAGTGACCGACTGCATCGGAGAACGCCGCCTTCTCCCTCATCAAAATATCCCACGGGATCAGCTTATCTTCCTCAAATGCCGCGCGCAGCAGGTATTTCCCAATCCCATACCGGTTCATCTTCTTCTCCGGGTCGATCTTCATACAGTAAGAGACAAAATCCAGATCACCGAACGGCACCCTCGCCTCCAGAGAGTTCACGCTGATGCAGCGGTCCGCGCGCAGCACATCGTACATGTGGATCTCCCGGATCCTTTTTTCCGCCTCCTTCTGGAAAGCTTCAGCATCCGGTGCAAAATCCGTGTACTTGTACCCGAAGATCTCGTCCGAGATCTCTCCCGTCATGATGACGCGCACATCCGTGTTCTCATGGATCCACTTGCAGACCAGGTACATGCCGATCGACGCGCGGATCGTCGTAATGTCGTAGGTTCCGAGCGCCTTTATCACAGGCTCAAGCGCCGCGATCACATCATCCCTTGAAATGATCACTTCATAGTGATCGCTCCCGATATAATCCGCCACCTTGCGCGCGTACTTGAGATCGATCGCGTCCAGGTCCATTCCGATGGAGAAAGTCCTCAGAGGTTTGTCCATAAGCCGCGCCGATACACCGCAGACAAGTGACGAATCAAGCCCGCCCGAAAGCAGGAATCCGACCGGCGCGTCAGCGTCCAGCCTCTTCTCGATTCCCGCGATCAGCTTGTTGCGGATGTTTCTTTTGATCTCCGGAAGGTCATCCTCCAGGTAATAGCCGGCGCTCCAGATCCTGCTGTACTCCGCCATGGCAATTCCCTGATGCTCAAGCGGAATGCACTCGATGTCCCAGGGCCCCAGATGCGCTGCGCTGATCACGGCGTAGTGTCCGGGAGGAAACGGCTCGATCCGCTCGCAGATCCCCACCAGGTTTTTGGGCTCTGACGCGAAGACCGGAATGCCCTTCTCATCTCTGCCAAAATACAGCGGCCTGATCCCGATCGGATCCCTCGCCGCGATATACTCCTGTCTCTCTGCGTCGTACAGAACCAGTGCAAACTCAGCGTCGAGAAAACGGAACATGTCGATTCCGTACTCTTCATAAAGAGGGAGCAGGATCTCGCAGTCGGAGCCGCTCATGAAAGTATAACCCTTTTCGATCAGCCTCTCCTTCATCTTGCGGAAGCGATAGAGCTCACCGTTGCAGACCAGCACATTCCCATTGAGGGCAAACGGCTGCATCCCCTCCGGGGTCAGCCCCATGATGGCAAGACGGTTAAAACCCAAATAGCCGTTACCGGTATTGAGGATCCTGCTGTCATCAGGTCCTCTCGAAATTGTTCTCGAGAGCATCTCCTCCACCCTTTCGGGATCCGCCTGTCCGCCGCAATAAGCCAAAATAGAACACATTTCCTGCCTCCTCTCACAAATCTTGTCACTCGGGTTTCATTTTGCAATTAAAAAGGCGCCTCAAGCGCGGATCTTACGATCCATACTTGAAGCGCCTTTGCCTCATTCGTTTAATTGCTGTTCCTGCTCAGAACTGTCTTTTGTCTATACTACTTCCAAGACTTCCTAAAATCAAGAGAAACCTTAATGATTTGCTCTTCCTTCAGTCACTGTTTGGACTCCGCGCCGGCCGCCTTCTCAGCTGCCGCTCTGGTACAGGCCGGTGCCTTGATCGTCCTGGAGTAACTCAGGATCTCGCCGCCCTGCTTGGCAATGTCATATTTGTATTCCGCCGCATCGTCCTCAAACTCGAACTCGTAGACAGGAACGCCTTTCTCCGTGCCGTTTCTGTTCTTCCTGAAAGAAGTCTTCTTCTCATTTACGCCCGCATCAGAGATCGCTATACTCTTCGCCTGAGCCTGATTGATCTGTTTGCCGTCTGCGTAAGGCTCAAAATATTCCCAACTGACTTTCACGATCTCACCGTCGGCGACCGCGATGTCATATTCATAGTCCTTTACATCTGTCCAAAACTCAATCTCATAGACAGAAGCGCCTTGCTCTGTTTCCTTCTCCACCTCTTCGATGGTCACCTCATCCTCAGAAAGCCCTGCATCTTTGAGAGCAATCGATACTGCGTAATCCGCCGTAGTACTTTCCGCTGCTGCGGCTCCGATGCTTCCGGAACCGACGATCATTGATGCATACAGCATTGCTGTTGTAACAAGTGTAACACTTTTCCTGAGTCTCATTGATCTACCTCTTTCAAAAATGGAGTTTCGGCCTGAATCATGATGATTTCTTGCGTTTTTGTTTCTTATACTACGAAATTATAAATGAAAATAATTCATTGCGAAACATACAATTTCTTAAAAGTTGCTAAACAATTACAGCCTCCGAGGGCGGTTTATCCACAAAATGTGGATAACCTGCATCGGAGGCTGTAATGTGACTCTTATTTTACTTTTCGGAACATGATCTTTCTGGCAAGACCAATGCCGATCCGGTACGGCAGCGGGCGCAGTTCTCTGTCCGCCTCTTTGAGTTTCTCGCGGATCGGGATCCCCTGGGGACAGTGCTGCTCACATTTCCCGCATCCTACGCACTGCGTCGCGAAAGGAGGCTCCCTGGACAGGCTTACGGTCTGCGCAAACTGGAAGCGTCCCGCGCTCTTTCCTTCCGTATACATCGCGTTATAGCAGCGGAAAATGCCGGGGATATCTACGCCTTTGGGACACGGCATGCAGTATCTGCATCCTGTGCAGCCAACCTTCTCTTTCTCACGGATACAGCTTTTGACCACTTCGAGGGTCTCAAAGTCTGCTTCCGTCAGGTGTCCGGCAGCTGCCTCCGATGCTGTCCTGCAGTTCTCTTCCACCATTTCCAATGAGTTCATGCCCGACAGGACCACGGTCACTTCCTTCTGGTTGTAGAGCCAGCGAAGTCCCCACTCGGCAGGATTCCAGTCATGGCCGCTCTTCTTCATCGCCTCAAGAGCGCCCGCAGGCAGCATGTTAACAAGTTTCCCGCCGCGCAGAGGTTCCATGATGACCACGGGGATCCCCTTGGCAGCCGCTGCCTTGAGTCCCTTCACTCCGGCCTGCGCCACTTCATCGAGATAGTTGTACTGGATCTGGCAGAAATCCCAGTCGTAGTCATTCAGGATCTTCAGGAAATTCTCGGTATTGCCGTGATAGGAAAATCCGATGTTCTTAATGGCGCCGCTCGCTTTTTTGTCAGCGATCCATGAAAGGATACCTACCTGCTTGAGTTTCTCCCACATGGCGATATCTGTCAGATGGTGCATCAGATAGTAATCGATATATGTGGTCCTCAGACGGGTCAGTTCCTCCCCGAAGTACTTGTCAAGCCCCTCGCGGCTTCGGATCATGTACTGAGGAAGTTTCGTCGCTATATTGATTTTCTCCCGAATCCCGTTCCTCTCAAAGATCTCTCCCAGCGCCTCCTCGCTGCCGGGATAAATATAGGCCGTGTCGTAATAGTTTACGCCGGCCCTGTAAGCGGCCAGGATTTCCTGCTCCGCCTTATCGATGTCTATACTGTTTCCCTTTTTTGTAAAACGCATGCAGCCGTAACCCAGGATTGACAGCAAGTTGCCGTGTTTATCGCACCTGTATTGCATAGCTCACTCCCTATTATGTCTGTGTTTTTTCCCCTTGGGTCCGTATTTCTTTCTGTCGTAGTCAGCAGGCCTTTTCTGCTCCTCGATCTTTTTCTCGATATCCGGGTAGCAGGTGCCCTCCATATCTTTTACTTCCTGTTCATAGTCCGCAAGTATATCCGTCCAGGACTGATATGCCGCGTCGCCCCTGTGGTCTTCCAGATCGCACTCACGCACAAGATAATCCGCAAGATAAGCGGTCATTTTTCTCGTTCCGGAGAGATTGAGGTGGTCAGCGTCCTTGTCAAAATAGTCCGCCTTGAGGTCAATGCCGATCTTCTCCGCGTCGACGTTCCCGTCCAGGAAATCCAGTCCGTACTCCTGCGCGAGCTTGGCGTATCCGTTGTGCATCTTCATGTTGTAACAGTGGGGAGACGGCACAGCGTAGAGAACCAGTTTGATCCCCTCTTTTTGGCAGTAGTTGTAGATCTTCTTAAATACATAAAGCTGATCTTCCGGAATCTCAAAGGCTTCAGTCACGCTGTAATTCAGGTAAGGCATCTCTCTGTCGTCGGGCGTGACCTTTTCATTTACGACGTATCCCTTGAAGTACTTGCGGATCCCTTTCCCCTCTATCAATCTTTTCCAGACGTAATGATACTTGATGAACTGGGACCTGTACTTGGCATATTCCGAGACCCTGACCATGTAAGGTTCAAAGTCTTCCTGATGCTTGCACAGATTATGCACTTCCCACAGCACGACCTTAACAGGCTGATGCTGCCTGGCCTGCTTTATCGCATAGTAGGTCTCGGTACATTTCTGCAGATCCCGTCCCATCACATAGGAAGTGATCCCGTAGTCTCTGAACATTTCCACCGGCGTGATCGCGATATCCGCCAGGCTGTCTCCCACATTGAGCACGTCCACCTGTCCCTCAGGCTCTTCCTGGATCCCGGCGATCCTGCAGTCGCGGTCCGCAAGATACCCCCGGAGGTACCAGTACCCGCCTCTGAAGGGAAATCCCAAAAGGCCGATCATAAGTATGAGCAGGACTGTAAATCCCATGATCTTTAAAATGCTTTTCATTACTTATCACTGTCCATTTTCTTCAGCACCAGGATCTGCCGCTGAATTCCGGCGTTATCTTCAAGTATAAAATAGTCCGTCCCCTTCATGTCTATGAGTTCCTGCTCATATTTCGCAATCATTTCATCCCATGACTGATAGGCCGGATCGCCCCTGTGGTCCTCCAGGTCAAATTCATTCAGGACGTATTCACCGAGATAAGCCGTTATTTTCTCGGCTCCGAACACATTTACATGATCCCCTTTATCGTAAAAATCATTTTTCCAGTCAATACCTATCCTGTCCAGGTCGCAGTTGAGGTCCACAAATTCCAGCCCGCGCTCTTTTGCCTCTTTCTCAAAGCGCCTGTGCACCGGAGTATTATAACACTTAGGAGATACGAAGCCGACAAGCACCAGCCTGATCCCGTTCTGCTCGCACAGTTTCTGGATCTGTGTCAGCATGTAACAATTTTCCCACTGCATCGGATAAGTGTTAGGATCCTCCGGATTATAATACGGGGCTTTTCCTTCGTACCCCACTACGGTCTCATCCACCAGGAATCCTTTGAAATACTTGCGGATACTTCTTCCGTCCGTACAGAACTTCCAAAAAGAATGGTATTTGAGAAAAGGAAATCGGTGCCTGAAAGCCTCTGCCAGGCCATAGCCCCATGGATCCGTTCCATCGAGTTCTCTGATCAGGCCGTGGGCTTCCAGCAGCACAACCTTAACCGGCTGTCTTTCAATTGCTTCCTTGATACAGTAATAAGTCTCAACCGGTTTCTGCATCTCCTTTCCCGCGTTATAGGAAGTGATCCCATAATCCCGGTAAAGGGAGGGTGAACAGAATCCGGCGCCGCACAGACTATCCCCGACACAAAGGACATCGATCTGTCCCTCCTGTTCATTGGATAATTCGGCGACCCTTCTGTCGTAATAGATCACGCTTCCCCTGGCTGCCAGGTCTCCCCCGTTAAACACCGCAGACATTATTTCAAGCAGGGCGATCAACACCGCTCCGAAACACAATATTTTAAGTAAGTTCTTCATTTACGTTTTTCCGTTCGCTGCCTATTCACTTTTTTAGTCATTCTCAAGACACGCGGGATCATATCCCTTTAGTCACCTGTTTTTTTGATGTTCTCTTCAATCCGTGGATAGCTGGTCCCTTCCATATCCTTCAGTTCCTGTTCATAGGCAGGAAGGAGGTCATCCCAGTTCCGGTAAGCCGGATCTCCTCTGTGATCAGTGAGGCCGCACTCGTCAGCCAGATAATTGCCGAGGTAGCGCGTCATCTTCTGACATCCGAAAAGATTCAGATGATCTCCTCCGTCAAATGTATCCCGTGACCAGTCGATATAAACCTTGTCCACGTCATAGTTGGCGTCCAGATAATCCACGCCGCACTCCTGCGCGAACTGTATGATCGCGTTGTGCAGACGTATGTCATAACTTTTCGCAGAGACGCCGCTGTACAGCACAAGCTTGATATTATTCTTCCGGCAGTAATCAAGCGCCAGTTTAAACTGAAGTTTCTGCTTGGTGTGGATCGGATAGATCTCCTTGTCCGGATACCAGTAATGCGGGCCGCCGGTATATGGCACGCTCTCTTCGTTGACCAGATATCCCTTGAAATACTTGCGGATCCCGGGTCCTTCCAGCCAGTTCTTCCAGATATAGTGGTACTTGATGAACTGAAACTTATACTTGAAATACTCGGAAAAAAGCATACTACCTGAAGTGATAATGCTCTCGTCCTTGAACAGATTGTGCGCTTCCCAGAAAATAACCTTGATCGGCTGTCTCTTTACAGCCTGCCTGATGTAAAACAGTGATTCAATGGGCTTTTGCAGGTCGCGCCCCATATTAAATGCCGTATAGCCGTAGTCCCGGTACAGTTCCATGGGCGTCATGCCGACGTTGCACAAACTGTCGCCGACATTGAGCACGTCGATCTGGCCGGGCACTTCCGCGTCCATCCCGGCGATCCGCGCGTCGCGGTCCGCTATATAGCCTTTTCCCACCCATTTCGCGCCGTCAAAAAACCATGACAGCACCCAGATGATGATGAGCACTCCGGCCGTAAAGCCAATGATCTTAACTATGTTCTTCATTACCTGCGTTCAGGACCTCAGTGTGTCATTCCTGTACTTCAATAAGTTCGATGTGGAAATTCAATTCCCTGCCCGCCATCTCGTGATTGGCGTCCAATGTGATCGTGGAGTCGTCCTTGGCAGTGACAGTCACAGGGAAGGGCTGTCCCATCATATTCCTGAGATAGACTCTCTCGCCGACGTTCAGGTTCTCGGAGCCGGGAAGCTGCGCGATCTCGATCGTAATGATCGCTTCGGGATCCTTGGGTCCGTAAGCTTCCTCGGGCATCAGATGCACATCCACCGCCTGGCCGACTTCCATGTCCGCCACCGCTTTGTCAAAGCCCCTGATCATCATGCCTGTGCCGCAGACAAAATCCAGAGTCTCGCCGCGGTCATAGGAAGAGTCAAACTGCGTGCCGTCATCAAAGGTGCCTCTGTAATGGACCCTGACACTCTTACCCGCGTTCTTTCCTTCCAGCGTGAGCTGCTGCTCGTGTCTGCCGCAGCATCCGCCGCCTTCACCGTGTCCTCCGCAGCACTCGTGATCCTCGCCGTCATGATGACCTCCGCAGCACTCGTGGTCATCGCCGTCATGGTGTCCGCACTCATGACCTTCCCCATGATGGTCACAATTGGCGCCGGTATCCACCAGGTCGCCCCTAAGATAGGCCGCGGCTGCTTCGTCAGCGTTTCCGGAAGCGCCCGCGCAGACTTCGATCCCCGCATTCTTGAGCGCGTTCAGCGCTCCGCCGCCAAGACCGCCGCAGATCAGCACCTGAATGTCGTGTCCTGCAAGAAGTCCCGCCAGCGCGCCGTGGCCGATCCCGTCGGAACCGATCACTTCGCTTGACACGACTTTTCCGTCCTCTATCTCATAAACCTTAAAGTTCTCTGTTCTTCCGAAATGCTGGAAGATATTTCCGTTATCATAGGTTACTGCAATCTTCATTATTATCCCTTTCTGTTACATTGTTGCAAAGTCCGTCTTACTATAGTAGCACAGGTCCATCCCGAGAAAAAGAGCGAAATCCATGATTCCGTGCCTCCCGGGGAGTTTCCGCGCACATCTTCCGTATACTTCTCCAAATGATGATATAATAATTTATGAAGCATTCTGTGATCACATTCAGGAGGACTACCATGAGTCAAAATACAGTTCTTCTCCGGAACCGCTACCGCCTTAAAAGCGTACTGGGCACCGGAGGCTTCAGCACGATCTACCTTGCAGCGGATGAGACCACAGGGACCGAAGTATCCATCAAGGAATTTACCGCCGAGCATATGGACGGACTCGCTACAGTCCTGCGTGTCAACGCTTACGATATCGCCAACCGGTCTGAGCCGCAGCCGGTACCCGACCCCTCCGATCTTTCCGGCGAGGAAAAACTGTCCAGGGGCCTTATGCAGGTGCGCAGGGAAGCGCAGATGCTGGAGCTGTTCAGCGGCGTCCCCGGCGTTCCCGGCTTTTTGGGCGCCTTTCAGGAAAACAACACATTCTATCTCGTCAAGGAATATCTTGAAGGCATGACCTGTAAGGAATATGTGGACCGCTTCCGCGGACGCATGCCTTTCACTCTGGCGCTCTATATCATGAAAGGAACACTGGAGATCCTGCAGTCGGTCCACAGCCGGGGGTTTATCCATTGCGACATCAGCCCTATCAACAGTTTCCTGTGCAGGGACGGCGGAGTTTACCTCATTGACTGGGGCAACGCCGCGGATCTGAGCGGCAGTATGGAAGATCATGTGGTCCGGCAGGCGGTCAACATACGCTATGCGGCTCCCGAGCAGCAGATCAGCGGCCGCACGCTGACTCCCGCCACAGACCTCTACTGCCTGTGCGCCACGATCTACGACGCGGTCTGCGGAGAACCGCCCAGGCAATGCGTGGAGCGCCTGCGTGGTGAACCCCTCGTTCCGCCTGTTATCCACGTCAGCGACCTTCCTTCCTTCGTAAACGATCTGCTTATGCGCGGACTCGAACTCGATCCCTCAAACCGCCCGCAGACCGCCGGAGAAATACTCGAGAACATTAACAGGGAAGTCGCTTTCAGTGTCTCTCCTGTCGCAGGCACAGGCAACGCCTCCGTATCCGCGAAGCTTCTGAACGAAAAAAGGAGCCCCTTCGGTTTTCTGACCTCCCGGAGGAGCCGGAGGCCCACCTTGCTGTGACCGGTTAAAACCGTCTTCAAAAGAAAAAGGCTGTGAAGAAATGAGTCCTTTGTCAAACTCATTTCTTCACAGCCTCTTTGTCATCAGGGCAGATCAGAACCCGATGTCCTTTCTTGATCTACGGTTGTTGCGGCGCAGAAGGGCTCCATCCCAGCGCGCCTTTTCTGCTACGGTATTGACCTCCAGACCATAGGGGATCGGCAGAGGGTTTCCCTTCTCATCAATAGCTACATAAGTGAGAAAGGCGCGGTTGATGATATGTCGGAATCCTTCCTTGTCCTCAATGAAGGAGTCGACCCTGATCTCACAGGAAGTACGGCCGACATAGGTAATGCGGCCGACAAGAACAAGGCGGTCGGCGAGATATGCGCCGCGCTTGAAGGTAAGGTTGTCGATGGAGGCAGTGGTCACGGCAAGTCCTGTATGGCGGCTTGCGCAGGCACCTGCCACTTCGTCGATCCAGGAGACGAGCTGTCCGCCGAACAGCCTTCCCGTGGGGTTAATATTCTCATACCGGATCACATATACATTCTCAACCTGGGAGAATTCCACGCTCCTCTTGGGACGGGGATCGCTGGCTCCGTAATCCGTTCCGGTATTGCCGAGTCCGGCCTGTAAATCGCTCATGTTTCCCTCCTGTACGCAAAGCAGGTTAGAAGTCGGTCTGTGACTTCTATTATATATGATTTCCGGGAAGCAGAAAAGTGCCTGCCCTTGCGCAACAGATGCTTTTATGATACGCTCTTGAACATGAAATCATATGTTTTTCGTTTCCTGATTTTAGAAGGAGTGTGACCAGGTCTTATGGACGATGGCAGTCAATCAACATGGCTGATCGTAATTCTTTTGCTATTCGCCGCAATGTTCTTCGCAGTAACGGAGACCGCTTTTGCGTCAGTATCCCGTGTGCGTCTTAAGACAGACGCAGAGAGAGGGGACAATCGGGCTGAGACGGCTCTGTATATTACGGATCACTTTGATCGGGCGATCACGACTCTCCTGATCTGTACTAATATTGTGCACATCGCGACAGCCTCAATTGTGACAGTGTATGTCACCAAACGGTGGGGCGTTTCCGCAGTTTCTATTTCCACACTGGTAACCACGCTGGTAGTATTTTTCTTCGGAGAGATGCTGCCTAAAAGTGTTGCGAGAAAATACAGTGAGCCCATCAGTCTTGCGACAGCGGGCACTCTGCGCGCGATCATGACGGTCCTCAAGCCCTTCGCCGCACTGCTTACGATGATCGGCAATGCCGCGGCGAAAGCTTCAAAGGGCGACGATGAGACGTCAGTCACGGAAAATGATATCTACGACATCATTGAGGATATGACCGAGGAAGGGACGATCAATGAGGAACAGAGCGAACTGATCTCCTCTGCGCTCCAGTTCGGCGATGTGACTGTGGAGAGTATTCTGACACCCCGCATGGATGTGGCGGCTATTGACATCAATATGCCCCAGGAGGAGATCCTGCAGTTTATCAAGGAGCAGAATCACAGCCGCCTGCCGGTATACGAGGGAAGCATCGACAATATCATCGGTATTCTGCACATCCGCAGATATATCCGCTACTACATCCGCATAGGAAAGGCCCTGGATATCAGGCCGCTTCTCTATGAGCCCTTCTTCGTCCATCAGTCGACAAAGATCGATGATCTTTTGACGATCATGTCGAGGAACAAGATCAACCTCGCCGTTGTAACGGACAACTACGGGGGGACCCTCGGAATCGTGACGGATGAAGATATTCTTGAAGAACTTGTGGGAGAGATCTGGGACGAGGACGACCGTGCGGTGCGCAACGTTGTCCCCATGACGGATGGTTCCTACAGCGTCAATCCCGAAGAGCAGGTGCTGGATGTCCTGGACGAACTCGGCGTTGATTATACCGAGGAGCAGGAGGAAAGCATCGGATATAAGCTCATGAACGAGTTGGCTTACGAGGCCTTTCCGTCCATTCCAGTGGCAGGGGACAGTTTCCACTATCTGGGCACTAAGATCTCCGTTCTTGTCATGCGCCACAACAGGATCATGCGCCTTAAGGTCCGCAGACTCACAACAGAGGAACTCAAAGAGGACCGCAAGATCGCCGAGAACGACGACAACCCCGAAGAACTTCGGGAAAACTACGAGGGCTTTGCCAAAGGCGAGGCATACGCTGTCCAGCAGGCCAAAAACAAGCACTACGCGAAGGCTATGCGCCCTTCCGCAAGAGAGGGGAGGTGACGCGTAGATGGATCTGTATATTTATATTATAGGAATTATCGTCTGCGTCATGCTCTCGGCATTCTTCTCCGCGTCGGAGATGTCCTATTCCGCCTGCAACAAGGTGCGCCTTGAGCACGAGAAGGACAACGGGAACAAAAAAGCGGGGATCGCCGCAAAGATCGCAAGTAAGTTTGACGACGCCCTCTCCACTATTCTGGTAGGAAATAACCTGGTGAACATTGCCGCCTCTTCCATGGGATCGGTCGCAGTGATGATGACGCTGGGCGAGCACTATACCTGGGTCTCAACGGCGCTGATCACGGTGGCGGTCATTATTTTCGGCGAGACTATTCCCAAGATCACGGCCAAGAAAAACGCGACCAGATTTGCTCTCTCTTTTGCCTACCCGATCAGGGCTCTTATGATCATCCTCAAACCGGTGACTTTCATCGTGGTGGGACTGGTCAATCTGATCACCCGCCTGCTGCCCGACATAGAGGACCCGGACAGCGACGCTGCTCTTGAGGAACTGCACACGATGATCGACATGGCGGAGGACGAGGATGTCCTTGATGAAGACGCCTCGGAACTTGTCAGCGCGGCGATCGACTTCGCGGACATCTCGGCGTCGGAAGTCATGACGGCCAGAGTGGATATCATCGCTATAGACATCGATGACCCCTGGGAAGAGATCCTCAGGACGATCGACTCCTCTCCTTATTCCAGGATCCCTGTCTACGAGGACAGCATAGACCATGTGATCGGCATTCTGTCCCTGAACCGCTTCCTTAAGGCTATGATCGACAAGGACAAAGTAGAGATCCGCTCTCTACTGCTCCCCACCTGCTACGTGTACAAGACCATGAAGCTCCCTGCGGTGCTCTCCTCTCTTCGGAACGCGCAGCAACACATCGCGGTGGTAACCGACGAATACGGCGGAACGCTCGGTGTGGTCTCCATGGAGGACGTTCTGGAGCAGCTTGTCGGGGATATCTGGGATGAGACCGATACAGTGGAAAAAGATGTGGTAAAGCAGGGCGACGGAAAGTACGAACTGGACGGCGATACGCCGATCTATGAGTTCCTGGAGCTGATGGGATGGAAAGAGGATGATTTCGATTTCGATTCCGAGACTGTCGGCGGCTGGTGTATCGAGTACAACAACGGATTTCCCAATGTCAACAGCACTTTTAAATACAGAGATATCGAAGTGACGATCATGGAAGTGTCAAAACGAAGAGTCAGACGTGTGAAGGTGCAGGTCAAAAAAGAAGAATAAAGGCATAAACATAGGGCGCCGCAATAAGCAGCGCCCTTTTTATGCCATTTTTTGCCTTTCGGGAATCTGATGCTCACAGCGATCATTTCGCCCCTTCAAACGCGAAATTCCGGAATCTCTCCCAGTTCTCAAGCGAATGCAGATAAAGTCCGCTCTCCGCCCTCATCGCGGCGTTATCGGAGCTGCTGGCCTGGTCATATACGCCCACTGTCACAAATCCCGCGCTGTTCGCCGTACGGACAGCGTGGATCACATCCTCGAACACATATATGTCCGCAGGTTCCAGTCCCATGCGCTCTGCCGCCAGCAGGAAGATCCGGGGGTCGCTCTTGCCTGCCCCTGCCTCCTCGCAGGTGATCAGTCCCTCAAAACAGTCATAAAACCCAAGCCTCTCAAAGGCCGCCCGGATATGCTCCCTGTTGCTGGACGTAGCAATATACATCGGGATTTCTCTCGCCTTCATCTGCGCCAGGAATTCTCCCGCGCCGGGCTTGGGCTGCGCCTGATAGAAATAAAAGTCGCGGATCACTCCGAGGACGCCTTCCTTGATCTCCTGATCAGTCATGGCAAGATCATAGGCCGACCTCAGGTAGGCTGCCCCCTCGTCCAGACTCATCCTGAACATGATCTCATTAAGGCCCGGTTCAGCCTCAATGCCCAGCCCTTCAAGAAATCTCTCTGAAGCGTTCTCCCAAATCGGCATGGAATCCAGCAGCGTCCCGTCGACGTCAAAAATCGCTCCTTTTCTCATTGTTTTTCTCCTGCGTTGTCTTTTAAGTTTCCTGCACCTTGATCACCCGATACAACAGTGTCAGGGAAACTGTCATCATAATAAACTCTGTGACAGGCTGAGCCCAGATCATGCCCCCGAAGCCGAATACCCTGTTCAGGATAAGCAGAAGCGGAACATAGAGGAACAGCTGCCGCACCAAAGTGATGGCGAAGGCAAACTGGGGCTTTCCCATAGCCTGAAAGGACATCCTGCTCATGGAGACCGCGCCCACAAACGGAAGGATGCACATGATCGTCCGGAGCACCCGGCTTCCCGTCGCGATGACCTCTGCCGAATCCGTAAAGATTCCGATCAGCTGCGGTGCGAATACGCCATATACTGCCATGATGCAGAGCTCCGTTCCGCTGCAGACCATAACGCCCGCCTTCAGGACATCGATCATGCGGCGGTAATTCTTAGCCCCGTAGTTATATCCCATGATGGGCTGTGTGCCGGCAGCGAATCCCAAGTTTTACCACTGCTTTCGCGGGTTTTTCCTCCCGCAGTATGTAGATCCTTCTGTCTTCCGAGCTGCCTGTCATTTTTCAGATCTCCCATGCCCTTCTGCCGTCCAGCACGCCGGCCACGATCTCAATCAGATCCTCCGCATATCTCGGCAGATCTTCTCCCTTTCTCCAGCACGCATAGAAATGCCGGTGATTCTCGACTCCTTTGAGCGGGTAAAATACCCCTTTCTTTATAACCGTTTCGTCAAAATAGATATCCGGGCACAGCATGCACGCCCCGCAGGATACCGTGACCCGCTTGGCCATCTCGAGGGAATCCACTTCCATCAGGATCTTGGGGTCAATATCAAGCATCCGAAACAGCTGGTCCTGCACCACCCTGATACTGTGGCCTTGTTTGAGACTGACGAACTGCTCGTTCTTCGCCTCTTTAAGCGGGATCGCCGTTCCTGATTCAAACCGCTCGGCAAGTTTCGAGGATCTGCCTACCAGTATTCCTGTGGTCTCCTTCTCGATCAGTTTGTAATCAAACCTCGCGCTGGTGGACTCAAGAGCAGCAAAGGCAAGATCGATCTCACCGTACCGAAGAAGATCTTCCATTCTCACGGACCCCGTCTCCCGCAATTCCAGCGACACATTGGGATAGCGGGCAATAAATTTCGGCATTGCCAGGGGAAGGATCCTCATTCCCCTCTGCACACTGATCCCCAGGCGCAAGTGTCCGCTGTTCTCCTGCCGGATATCCTGGAGCTGGTTCTCCAGACGGTCATTGGCGACGATCATCGTGTGCGCGCACTCGAGATATTTCTCCCCGGCGTAGGTGAGCCTGAGCGGCAGAGAGGTCCGATCAAACAGTGTTACTCCAAGTTCTTTCTCCACCTGGCGCACCATCTGGCTCAGGGACGGCTGACTGATATATAATTTTTTTGCTGCCGCCGTTATGCTTCCCTCATTAGCGATGGTCTGAATGTACTGCGCCTGCTTTATATTCATGGAAAATCCCCCTATTTATATTAAATTTCATCACATCATCCTACGTTTTTTCACTTTTTTTGTTCTATCTTCGAAATAAGTATAGCATGTATAGTCCAAATACCAAGATATAATATAAATACTATATCCTTATTCTCAAATCAGTATTTGAAGATTATGGTAAACTATGTAATTATATTATTGTAGCAAATAAAGTTTATCCAATCTTAGGGGAAAGGAGAAATGTCAAATGGATATCAAAAAGTCAGCGGTTGCCGGCACTCTGGAATCCAGTGACTGCATGGTAACAGTTGAGCCTGGCAGGGGGCAGGTCGATCTTGATCTCGACAGCGTCGTCATCCGCCAGTACGGCAGGCAGATCCGCAAAGTGATCTATGATACCCTGAAACGTCTTGACGTCAATGATGTCAAAGTGACCGTTGTAGATAAAGGCGCTCTCGACTGCACCATCAAAGCGAGAGTTGAATGCGCCGTCTACCGCAGCAACGACATCAAGGGCGGTTTACCTTGGGGAGGTGCCATCAGATGAATCCAAACCTGAAAAGACTTCGCAGGAGCATGATGTTCCTGAATTGCCAGAAACCCGGCCTGATCAAGGATCCCTATGTATACGGACCCGATTCGATCATGCTGGATCTTGAGGACGCGGTAGCGGAGCGCGAGAAAGATGCCGCCCGTTATTCGCTCTACCACGCGCTGCAGGAAATCGATTACCGCGGCGTAGAGCGCGTTGTACGTATTAATGGTCTTGACTCCGATCTCTGGGAAGAAGACATCCGCTGCTCCGTAGCAGGCGGCTGCGATGCGATCCGTATTCCCAAGACAGAGACCGCGGAAGATGTCAAAAGAGTGGAAGCTGCCGTTATCGCAGCTGAAAAGGAATTCGGCATCGAAGACGGACGCACGCTGATCATGGCGGCTCTTGAGTCCGCTAAGGGCGTTCTGAACGCTCTTGAGATCTGCGAGGCTTCTCCCCGTCTGTTTGGTATCGCTCTTTCCGGCGGCGACTACACCAAGGACCTTCAGACCTCGATCTCCGGCACAGGCGTCGAGCTCATGGGCGCACGCCAGCACATGATCATTGCGGCACGCGCTGCAGGCAAACAGTGTTTTGACACTGTCTACACGAATCTGAACGACATGGAAGGCTTCCGCAAGGATGTCGAGACCCAGACAGATTCCGATCGTGCACGACATCTACACTCCCAAGCCGAAGGAAATCATCTTCGCTGAGAAGGTCGTTCGCGAAATCGACACCAAGAAGGCAATGGGCATCGGCGTCTTCACCGTTGACGGCAAGATGATCGACATCGCTTTCTATGACGGCGCAAAGCGCACTCTCGCGCTCGCCAAAGCATCCGGCGTTTATAAAGGAGAGCTGTAATGTTATTCATTCATAGCGAGCTCTCCTTTGCAGATTGCTCTGCAATCTGTCACCACGCTACTAAGAGCGTAAGGAGATTTGTGATATGAGAAATGCAGTCGGTCGGGAAATTCCCGATGAAATCCTCAGAGCAACGGGGAAAGAGCCCTTTCAGGGCAATAATTATAAAAATGGCGTGCCTTTCAGAAGACAGGCTCCCATTATCCGTCCTGTAATGGACAATCAGCACAGTAAGATGTGCAAGGATATCCGTGAAGCCCTGGTCAAATGCAAAGCGCACAGCGGCATGACCATCAGCTTCCACCATCATTTCCGTGAAGGCGACCTGATCGTCAACATGGTCATGAAGGAGATCCACGACATGGGTCTTAAGAACATCACACTGGCAGCCACTTCCCTAGGCAAGGCTCACGAAGCTCTTGTTCCCATGATCGAAGACGGCACCATCACCCGCATCGAGGCCTCCGGCGTCCGCGGCAAGATCGGCGAAGCGATCTCCAACGGCAAACTCAAGGGCCTTGCGATCATGCGCAGCCACGGCGGACGTGTCCGCTCTCTGGTAACGGGTGAGACAAAGGTTGACATCGCATTCATCGGCGCTCCCACATCCGATGATTACGGCAACCTCCGCGGTGTCGGCGGCAAGACCAACTGCGGCGTTCTGAGTTACTCCCACGTCGATGGCGACTGTGCTGAGTATGTAGTAGCGATCACTGACTGCCTGGTACCTTTCCCGAACTTCCCGGCACACATCTCCATGACCAAGGTTGACTGTGTTGTCGTAGTGGATGCCATCGGTATCCCCGAGAAGATCGCCACAGGCGCAGCGAAACCCACTACCGATCAGCGTAAGCTGATGATGGCTGAATACTGCACGCAGGTCGTTGTGAACACTCCTTACTTCAAGGAAGGTTTCTCCTATCAGACCGGTGTCGGCGGAGCTTCCATCGCTTCGACCATCTCCCTGACCCGCATCATGAAAGAGCGCAACATCAAGATGGGATTTGGCGTAGGCGGACTGACCAAGCCCATGTGCGACCTTCTGGATATGGGCATGGTCCGCGTCCTGATGGATACGCAGGCTTTCGACCTTGACGCAGTCAACAATGTCATCAACCCCGCTCACCACCGCATCACTGCAGGTGCATACGCGAACCCTTTCAACAAGGGCGCGTTCGTCAACAAACTCGATTATGTTATTCTGGCATCCCTTGAGGTTGACGTTCACTTCAACTGCAACGTAGTGGTAGGCTCCGACGGTGTCATCACCGGCGCGCAGGGCGGACACCCTGATACCGCTCAGGGCGCTAAGTGCACCATCGTCATCTGCCCGCTTCTGCAGGGCCGTATCCCCGCGATCTGCTCGGAAGTCACGACCGTGACCACTCCCGGCGAGAGCGTGGACATCGTAGTCACAGACTACGGCGTAGCTGTCAACCCTAACCGTCATGATCTGCTGGAGTGCCTCCGCAAAGCGGACTGCGTACCGCTCAAGACCATCGAAGAACTGCGCGACATCGCGTATTCCATCGTCGGTGAGCCTGATCCCGTAGAATTCGGCGACCGCATCGTCGGTATCATCGAAGCCCGTGACGGCACCATCATGGACGTTGTTCGCCAGGTAAAACCTGCCGAATAATTCCAAATTGCTTTTAGCACTTTTACTGAGGGGAAATGAGTCGGCGCGCGGGTCCGGAATACCCGCGTGCCGGCGGAATAATTGAAAGGAGATACTCTTTATGAGTAATACTATTGTTGGTATTTTGGGATTGCTGACAATCGTCGCGATTGTTGTAACTCTGTTCCAGAGCAAAACACAGCCGGCTATCGCTTTCATCGTATGGCCTACAATCCTTGCTCTGATCCTGGTCGTCACCGGCCGCTATTCATTCGACAATATCGCCGCGATGATCAAAAGCGGATTCGGAAGCACAGGCCCTACAGCGGCTCTGTTCGTCTTCTCGGTTCTATACTTTGGTATAATGACCGATGCGGGTATGTTTGATGTCATCATCGGTAAGCTGATGACCTTCGTCGGCGACAATGTTATCGGCGTTTGTATCGTTACCTGCATCATCGCTCTGGTCGGCCATCTGGACGGCGGCGGCGCTTCCACATTCTGTATCGTTGTTCCCGCTATGATGCCCGTATTTGACCGCATGCATATGCGCAGAACTTCCCTGCTTCGTATTGCAGTCCTTGCAATGGGCGTTCTGAACCTGATGCCTTGGGCAGGCCCCACAATGCGTGCCGCTTCCGTTCTCGGTATTGAGGCAGGCAGCCTGTGGCAGACAATCCTTCCCATCCAGGTCTTCGGTATCGTTCTTGCTCTCGCGCACTCCGTTCTTACAGGTTTCCAGGAGAAGGCGCGCGGCGCTGGCCTCCACGGCAAACTTGCTGATTTAGAGGGAGAAGTTAAGGTTGCAGATTCTGCTGTCGCTGATGAAGACAATGAGCTCAAGCGCCCCGGCCTTTTCATCTTCAACATTGCCCTGACTCTCGCAGTTATCGCAATGCTGATCTGGGACGTATTCCCCAGCTACTATCCTTTCATGCTCGGTGTGGCGATCGCACTGTTCGTGAACTACGGCTTTACTGCCAAGATGCACAAGAAGATCATCAACCTGCACGCAGGCCCGGCTCTTATGATGTGCTCCACTCTGATGGGCGCAGCCGTCCTGATGGGTATCCTGACATCTTCTCTGGGTGCAGACGGCGCTGTTATCTCCGCTAAGACAATGGAACTGCCTGCGGATGCTATCCCGTCTGTAGTCCGCTGCCTTGCTAACATCGTTGCCGGCATTATGCCCGCAGCCCTCGGTCAGCACCTTCCTCTGGTTATCGGTATCCTGTCCGTTCCGCTGGCACTGGCATTCGATACAGACTCCTACTTCTATGGCATGCTTCCCGTCGTTATCGGAATCGGCCAGGCATTCGGCGTCGAGGCTCTGCCGATCGCTGTTGCTATGGTTGTCTGCCGTAACTGCGCTACCTTCATCAGCCCCATGGTTCCTGCTACTCTGCTTGGTACAGGTCTCGCGGAGGTCGATATCAAGGACCACATCAAGGCAAGCTTCCTGTATGTATGGGCATTCTCCATCCTCTGCATGCTTATTGCAGTTGTATTTGGAATTATGCCGCTGTAATTATTCTGTTGCATTCATAGTGTAAATTAAGAAGGGGCTGTCGCTTTAGTGTAAGGATTAAAACCTACGCTTGGCGGCATGCCCCTTTTAAATTACGTTGAATCCCATCCTATTTGGCTTGTCGTCAAATCGGATGTAGTTCGAAAGCTGGTCTACGCACAAGCTTACATCCACTGACGGTTTTGACTAAATCCGATGGTGCTCGAAAAGCTTGCCTGGCACAAATCATACATCCATTTTCGGCTACGACCAATTCCGATGGCACGCGAAAAGCCAGTCCAACTAAATCTCTACATCCATCTCAGTTTTTCGCCATATCCGATGGATTTCGAAAAGTGAACTCTACATCCAAATCGAGGCCTTGGCTAAAGCCGATGGAGAGCAAAGCTATAAACGCAAAAATAGGCTACATCCATATATAGCCTTTCGCTGAATCCGATGGAGTCCCTCGCAAGAATCACCCCAAAAGGCTACATCCACATATGGCCTTTAGCCAAATCCGATGGAGAACAAGTAATTCATAGGAAGTGTAGCATCGAAACGCTAATAAGCGCCCAAATAGTCCCATCATCCTTGAACCAAAAAGGAACTGCCGCCCCGGGAAACTAATTCCCGGAGCGGCAGTTCCACATTTTACATTTGTTCATCGAACTTCTTGAGCAGCAGCAGCCATTTCAGCAGGCTTCCGTCCTCGTAGATCGCGCTCAGCGTTCCGCAGTTGTGGCGCTCGCCGTGTACCGCGGCGGCAAGAAGCGCCATGACGCCCAGCCAGCCAAGGCTTGCCGCGTCAACTTCGGACAGCGGCGTCTTCTCGATATCTACTCCTCTGCTCTTTAAGATATCTCTGTAGTACTTGAGGCCGCACTTCGGATTATTGTGTACAAAACTGTAGACCGCGTCTTCTATCTTGCTGATGATCCGGTGCGCGTCTTTCTTCTCTTCCAGATCCGGTATATATTTTGTCAATCCTTCAAACATACGCTCCCCTCCTGTAGTCGCCACCCCTGTTTGTATTTGAGAGTATTATCAGCACTCCTTGTACGCAAGAAACTCTTATCTATATTTTATACCAGAACGGCACAGATATCATCTGAAAAAGCGCAAAAAAACCTCCTCCGGCGCTCTCATGCGCACAGAGGAGGATCTGAAAAGAATGAGGAAAATCACCCTTTCCGGTGAACTGTCTGTTGTAGAGAGCGGTGATGATACCCATAGCGAGCATCAGACCGACGTTGTTGTCGCCGAGGCCGGGAATCATGGTGATAGGGTCATTTCCTCTGCGGCGAAGGTTCTGTGTATAGCCGCCTCTTCCGAAGAAAGCGGTGAAATCGTAGCCGGGCAGATCCTTGTCGGGGCCGGTCTTGCCGTAGCCGAGGATCATAGCATAAATGAGCTTGGGATATCTCTCTTTGAGGGTCTCATAGTCAAGACCTGCTCTCTGCAGAGCGCCAAGTCTCCAGTTTGTGAGAAGTACGTCAGCGCCGTCGAGGAGCTTGAAGAGCGCTTCTTTGCCTTCCTCGGTCTTGGTGTTGATAGAGATGCAGCGTTTGTTACCATTGAGGTATTCCCAGGCAACATTCTCTTTGATGTTCTGAGGACGTCCTTCCTGCTCCTGTGTGTAGCGGATCGGGTCGCCCTTGGGGGACTCTACCAGAATAACGTCTGCGCCGTGATCTGCCAGATAACGTCCTGTGGCTGCAGCTGCGATAAAGTTTGCCAGCTGAATAACTTTGATACCTTCCAGTGCCTTCCTCATCTTTTCTCTGTTCCTCCTTCCGGATGCTGCTTCGCTGCACTCTCTGCTATGTACTTTTCAGTATTTTGGCGGCGAAGTATGTTTTTTATTTAACAATAGTTTACCTGTGACAGACGCTTTTCTTCCAATAAGCGTTTGAAATCAGTTAACAAGTAAAACCTTATTGATGGTTCCGGATTATTTGATATTTCGTTTTATTTGGTCAGTTGGTATAATGATTTTCAACAGTTAATAAGCTTTTACTTATGAATCAATTTGAAAACAGAAGCCTTGCCGTTGACTCTGTCCTCGGCGGGATAAGCCGCTTCGGCGACCATATTGTCAGCAAAGGAGTGTTCTGAATGACTACCAACCAGCTCAAGTATTTCATCACCGCAGCAGAAACTCTCAGCTTCACGGAAGCTGGCAAACTGCACTATATTTCGCAAACTGCGATCACACAGCACATTCAGTCCCTGGAGGAACAGCTCGGTGTTAAGCTGTTTGCGCGCGAAAAAAAACGGGTGCGCCTGACACCCGCCGGAGAGATCTTCTATATGGAAGCTAAGGCAATCCTGGAGAGGAGCAAGATCGCGGTAAACAGAGCCCGAAACGCCGCGGACGGCATCTCAGGCTCCCTGAACATAGGATATGTGAAAGGACAGGGCTTCTCCCTGATCACTCCCCTTATCAAAAAGTTCTATCTGCAGAACCCCTCCGTCAAGTTCCAGATCTACCGCCAGGCGCATCTGGACCTTCTTATGAACCTTGAACAGGGCAAAATGGATTTCATCTTCAACATCGTCTACGGAAACACAGACCTTACCAACATCAAATACAAGAGGATCGCCCGTGACAGGCTTTATGCTGTGCTCCCGCCGGGGCACCCCTACGCCCAGCTCTCCTCGATCCGCCGCTATGACCTGAGGGACGAGCCTTTCCTTCTGACCAAATATTATGACGACCCCTCGGCCAAAAAATACGGTCATGTCCTCCCCGACAAATACGCGGAGTCAGGCTTTATCCCCAGGATCGACGCCCGCTCCTCCGATGCGGAGACCCTGATGATCCTCGTCTCCACAGGCATAGGAATCACCATCCTTCCCGAGTCCATCGTGAGCGCTCTCGGCCACTCTACGGATCTGTCCTTCGTCCCCCTCGAAGGAGACCATGAACATGTGGACATCCTGGCCATCTGGAAGGATGAGACTGTCAACCCCGTCACACAGGTCTTCAAGGACTTCGTGCTGAGGGAATATGGAATGACAGAATAAATTAAGGAAGAAAACGACCTCTGGGGTAGTTTGTCCACACCTGTCCACAAACTACCCCAGAGGTCGATCAAATGTCGATTAAAATGAAATGGAGGTTAAACAATGACCGGAACTGTTCCAGCAATATCAATCGTTTTTATGGCAGTTTCCTGCGCGATCTGCTTTCTGACGCCGCTGGCGCTCTTTCTGTATCTGCGGCTGGTTAAGAAGGCGGATGTTTATCCGTTCTTTGCCGGGTGCGCCGTGATGCTGCTCTTCGCCTTTATTCTGGAGTCGGGGCTTCACAATCTCGTGTTCTCCTCACCCGCAGGGCCTGCGATTCGCGGCAATATCTGGCTGTACGCGCTTTACGGCGGCTTCATGGCAGGGCTTTTTGAGGAGACCGGACGCTATCTGGCATTCTCCTTCGCACTCAAAAAATACCGCGCCAAAAACGTGAATGCCCTGATGTACGGAGCAGGCCATGGCGGCTTCGAGGCGATCGTCATCACCGGTTTCACCATGATCAACAATATTATCTGGTCCGTTATGATCAACAACGGAAGCATCTCGTCGATGATCAGTTCCCTGCCCGGCGACCAGGCGGTCCAGGCACAGCAGTCCGTCACTCTTTTGGCCACAACGCCCTTCTACCAGTTCCTGTTGGGCGGCGCCGAGCGGCTGTTAGCCATCGCTCTGCATATCGCGCTGTCGGTCATTGTCTGGTTCGCCGTCAAGTGGAATGGCAAGTTCTTCCTCTATCCGGCGGCGATCCTGATCCACTTCGCTGTCGACGCAGCCGCTGCCCTGTTGTCCGGCTTTGGCGTAAACGTGATCCTTATCGAGGTTGTTGTTGCTGTTCTCACTGCTGCCGCAGCGCTCTTCGCGAGGCGTTTATGGCGGGAAACAATGTAAAAAGACTTCTCTGTTTAGAAATTATTTCTAATATATTGTTGCAGTTGGATTTGCAAATGCATATAATAAAAAAAGTTTTGATGCATTTTATGCATCGAAACTGCATATTATTCATGTCACTGCCGGTTTTCCGAAGATTTTATGCAGTGAACGAATCAATTAAGGAGGAAACACAATGAAAAAATACTTTGCACTGCTTCTCGCAGGCGTAATGGCACTTTCTCTCGCGGCATGCGGCGGCTCTTCTTCCGCTCCTGCAACTCCCGCTGAGACTCAGAAAGAAGAAACTGCGGCAGAAGCTCCCGCAGAAGAGAAAGCTGAAGCAGAAGCTCCCGCAGCAGAGGCTCCCGCAGCTGAGGAAGCTGCAGCTGAGATCAAGACCGTTGAAGCCGGTAAGCTTCACATGGCTACTAACGCTGCATTCCCGCCCTACGAGATGATCTCCGACAACGGCGGATTCGAGGGAATCGACGTTGAGATCGCGACCCTGATCGCACAGAAGCTTGGCCTTGAGCTCGTAGTCGACGACATGGAGTTCGGCTCTGTCATCACTTCCGTTCAGGGCGGCAAGTCCGACATCGCTATGGCCGGCCTGACCGTCACCGATGAGCGCAAGCAGAACGTTGACTTCACAGAGTCCTATGCGACCGGCGTACAGGTAATCATCGTTCCCGAAGGCTCTGACATCCAGACAGTTGATGATCTTGCAAACAACAAGATGATCGGCGTTCAGGACGGAACCACAGGTTACATCTACTGCTCCAGCCCCGTTGAAGACGGCGGCTACGGCGAAGATCACGTCACTTCCTATCCTAACGGCGCTATGGCGATCGAAGCCCTCAAGGGCGGCAAGGTCGACGCGGTTGTCATCGACAACGAGCCCGCTAAGGCTTTCGTACAGGCAAATGCAGGCCTGAAGATCCTTGACACCGAGTACATCGTTGAGAACTACGCGATCGGTATCTCCAAGGACAACAACGGCCTTCGCGACGCAGTCAACAATGCTCTTAAAGAACTCATTGCTGACGGCAGCGTTCAGCTGATCGTTGATAAGTACATCAACGCTGAGAAATGATCATCCCGCAGTAACTTTTCCGGGGATCTTTACTTAAAAGTAATCTGAATCGCCATGCCCGGTCCTTTTAAAGCGATGGGCATGGCGATTTTAATAAGTTTTTGGAGGTAGTAATTTGGGCACTTTATTCCAGGATCTGGCTGCGCAATTCAACCAGGCTTTTATTGAAGCGGACAGATGGCAGCGTTATCTTTCCGGAATCGGCATCTCCTTTACCGTCACACTGGGCGCGCTGATCATCGGTATTATCCTCGGCGTTCTTGTCGCGGTCATCCGCACGCTGCACGACCAGCAAAAAGGCACAGACCACAGCGTTCTTTTGAGCATTGCCAATGCGTTCTGTGAGTTCTACACGACCGTGATCCGCGGTACCCCTATGATGGTTCAGCTGCTGATCATGGGCTTCGTTATCTTTAAATCCAGCCGCAACCTTGTCGGCGTCGCGATCCTCTCTCTCGGCATCAACTCCGGCGCCTACACGGCGGAGATCATCCGAAGCGGCATCATGTCGATCGATCCCGGTCAGATGGAAGCCGGCCGCAGCCTCGGCATGGATTACATCACAGTCATGAAAGACATCATCATTCCGCAGGCGATCAAGAACATCCTTCCCGCTCTGGGCAATGAGCTGATCACGCTCTTCAAGGATACGTCCCTGGTCACCGTCATCGGCCTTACCGACCTGACTAAAGCGGCACAGCAGATCCAGGCCAAAACATACCAGGCCTTTATGCCCTACATCGGCATCGCGATCATGTACCTCGTTGTAGTCATGATTTTGACAAAACTCCTCGGAATCCTGGAAAGGAGGTTGAGAGAAAGTGACAGACGCTAAGAATACCAATCAGTCCCCTGTACAGCAGGGAGAAGTCATGATCCATGTAGAGAACCTCAAGAAGTCGTTTGGGGACAATGTCGTCCTCAACGGCATCACACAGGATATCCGCAAGGGCGAGAAGGTCGTCATCATCGGCCCCTCGGGCTCGGGAAAATCCACTTTCCTGCGCTGCCTGAACCTTCTGGAAGTGCCTACCAGCGGCCATATCATTTTCGAGGGGACAGATCTCACCGACAAGGATACCGATATCAACGCGATCCGCAGAAAGATGGGAATGGTCTTCCAGCACTTTAACCTCTTCCCCAACATGACGGTCCGCAGGAACATCACACTGGCTCCCGTGCGCACCGGCTACATGAAGCAGGAAGAGGCGGACGCGGAAGCAGAGCGCCTGCTGGCGCGTGTCGGACTTCTCGACAAGGCTGACGCCTATCCCGCAAGCCTCTCCGGCGGACAGAAACAGCGTATCGCGATCGTGCGCGCGCTGGCCATGAACCCGGATATGCTCCTCTTCGACGAGCCCACCTCCGCTCTCGATCCCGAAATGGTCGGCGAAGTTCTGGAAGTTATGAAGGAGCTGGCGGAATCGGGCATGACGATGGCAGTCGTCACGCACGAGATGGGATTTGCCAGAGAAGTGGGAACCCGCGTCCTCTTCATCGACGAGGGAATTGTCAAAGAAGAGAACACCCCGCAGGAGTTCTTCTCCAATCCCCAGAACCCCAGGCTTCAGGATTTCCTGTCCAAAGTCCTGTAAATACTGATTTACGGCATCAAAAAAGCCTTGCAGCGATAGCTAAACGCTGCAAGGCTTTTTTTAATTTCATGATTTTCCCGCGTGGACCTCTGGGGGACCTCTGGGGTAGTTTGTCCCCAAGTGGGGACAAACTACCCCAGAGGTCCCCCAGAGGTCCACAAACTACCCCAAAGGTCACTTTAACAATTTCTTTAACACCCCAGGTGGGGACAAACTACCCCAGAGGTCGGTTTAAACAAAAATCACTTCAGGCAGATCATCGAACCATTTCGCCCGGTCACGTGATGGTCGCCCCTGTAGGAATGGTATTTTTTGTTGCCGCACATCGTGCACACGCCGCTAAGGAAGATGTTTTCCTTCGGAATGCCCAGCTCGGCCAGAAGGTCCCTGTTGACTGCAGTTGTGTCCATGAAATACTTCTGTCTGCCGTCGACTATACGGTCCTTGCGGCAGTATTTTGACACGTCAACTATGCCGGCGAACTGAGTGACCACATCCTCTTCTATCTCAAAGCAGCATTGCAGAATACTGGGATTGATGTAGATCTCGATGTCCTGCGGCCTGCTGCCGTAGTGATCCATCATGATCTGCGCCGCATTTGGAGCGATCTTCTGCACGGTTCCCTTCCACCCGCTGTGCACGTTTCCGATCACGTTTCGCACCGGATCATAGAGGAAAACGCTCTGGCAGTCAGCCGTGTGGATTTCCAGCGCGACTCCCCGGAGGTCTGTGAGAAGGCCGTCCGCCGGTCCGGTCTCCTCGTTCAGACTCTGTTCATCCACAATGACCACTCTGTCCCCGTGAACCTGTTTGGTACACTGCTTGACAGCGCGGAATTTATATCCGAAATCGGCCTCGATCGACTCGATCAGACTTTTTCTGCCTTCTGCTTCCAGCGCCGCGCCGCCAAAATCGAGCGGTTTGCGCGAATAAAACGACAGGATTCTCTCGTTGTTGATCCTGTCAAAGGTAAAATAGCGATTCATTTAGTGTCCTCTCTTTGCTGTGGAACCTCAGCCTGCGACCTCTCGGTCTTTGGGCGACCTCGATCTCTGGACCTCTGTCGACCTCTCGACCTCTGGGGTAGTTTGTCCCCAAGTGGGGACAAACTA
>CACZXG010000032.1:0-23686 GCA_902785055.1 uncultured Lachnospiraceae bacterium | reverse complement strand
ACAAACTACCCCAGAGGTCGGAGGTCGGTTTAAGCCGACGCTCAGTCCACCCAGTTTCCGCCCCGGAACACCGGCACCACGCTTCCGTCTTCAAGGATGCCGTCGATGTCCGTTCCGCGCGTGCCGATCATGAAATCCACGTGCTGCATCGAATCATTGGCGCCATGCGCCGCGAGCTCTTCTTTGCTCATGGTCTCGCCGCCCTCGATGTTCTCGGGGTAGGGCCTGCCCAGCGCCAGATGGCAAGCCGCGTTCTCATCATACAAGGTGTTGAAGAAGAGAATTCCGGACTGCGACACCGGTGAGTCATACGGGACCAGCGCCACTTCGCCAAGATAGGCGGATCCCTCGTCGTAGCTCAGCAGCTGCGCAAGCGCGTCTTCCCCCTCGCGGGCGCCGAACTCGACGGCCTTTCCGTTCTCGAAGCGCAGCCAGAAGCCGTCGATGACCTTGCCCTCGTAGTCCAGCGGCTTAGACGCGTACACGATTCCGTTTACACCCGTCTTAAGCGGCATGCAGAAGCACTCCTCAGTCGGCATATTCGGGTCAAAATACACCCCGCCCGTCGTTGTGCACCCGCCGCCGACCCAGATGTGGTCCTTTACGAGTTCCACTTCCACATCCGTTCCGAGCTCACTGGTAAAATGCAGTTTCACGAATCTGTACAAATTCATTTTCTGCGCATGTTCAATCAATTCTTTGTCATGCAGGTCCCACTCGGCGATAGGATCATTGTCTTCCGAGACCCTTGTCACAGCGAAGATCGCGTCTCCGAGTTTCTCAAAGGCCTCTTCTTCAGGAAGGTCGGGGAACACTGTTTTGGCCCATTCCACGGAAGGCACGCCGATCACACTCCACTGCCCCTCATTGTTCATGGTGTAACTCATAAGGTCCGCCATTTTTGTGTAATAAGCCATATTGGCGGCCTTGATCTTCTCGCTGTCCACGCCGGTCATGACGCCGGGCTTGTCGGACAGGACCGTGATATAGCAGGCGCCGTCGTCGTGCTGAGCTTTGGTCTTGTCATATTTCCACTGTGGCACCTGGGACAGCACTTCTTTGCTCTCGTACTCGTATGCCATCCTCGTGATGTCGCTGTCATGCCACTCGACGCTCACATATCTGGCCCCGGCCTCATACGCGCACTTCACGATCTTTTTCACGAAAGCCGCGTCCTGCACGTGCGCCCTTATGACCACGGGCTGGTCTTTCTGAACATTTACACCTTTGCGCACCACGAGCTGCGCCAGTTTGTCGTACATTTTTTCTGTTGCCAAAATAGTATTTCCTCCTAATCTTAAGGGTGAAGCGAGTCGGTATTTCTCAGTCCGTTGCCGACACCAGCATCACCACAAATCTGTTCCTGCTCTTATCGTAAACGCTCCAGCAGCATGCCCCATACCATTCATGTCCGTCGTCAAAATAGTCCGACCAGTCAGTCGACCACTCATAGATGTCAAGTGCATCCGTGCCGTTTGGGAACAGTGACTCATTCACTATTTTGAAATCTTCAGGCTTGTTCTTTCTTCCGTGTATCGGTTCCAACACCGCATACCAGTAAGGAACAGTAGTCCCGAAGTTCTCATCATTTGGTTTCCATTCGGCATCATATGAATTGTTGCCGTAATGATCGGTCTTTACGATATTCGGGCAGTAGAAAAACGCCTGAGGATCCAGCAGTGCTGCCTGCGCCCTGTCTATATCATAGGCCAAGGGAACCAGCTGATCAGCGATGTCGCCGTCCCCTCTCTCTTCGTCACTTTTCTGATCCATTGTACTTCTTTCCATCAGTAAGTCAAAGACAAAGCTCAAGGCCTCTCTATGAGAATTGAGTCCCTCATAAAGCTTGTTATCCACTAAAAGATAATAGTCGACCTCGCCGATTAAATGATGTTCCCTATCTGAATCGTATTGCTTTACCAGATCATAGAAAGCGTCATTTTTGATTTCTTTCATAGTATGTACCGATGCCTCATTCTGTCTTCAAATCATTGTCCATGAATACTGTTTTCAGCGGATTTGGCCGTTTCATATATATCCTCTCTTTCGCAGATCCGCAACAACAATGCCGGCAAGAGAAAGCATGATGAGCAAAGCGTATGCCGGCATGTTATCCCGGGTAGTATCTCCGGTCTGCGGCGAGCTGCTTTTTGAAAGGGAAGGCTCGCTATCGTCAACAGTATTCTCGTCTTCCGAGCCGGAATGGTCTCCGACAACAGAGAAGGCAGCCTCGGCCCATCCGTCATCATACACAAACATAATTGTATGCCCGCCTTCCGAGCCGATAACCCTTGCAACGATCGAGAACAGCTGATCTTTAACAAGGGCGACCGGCGTCACGAGGTCCTGAACATTATATCCTGCATATTTTGCCTTGATCCCGTTTTCACCGAGCGCTGAGTAAATGTGTACATTAGACCTCTGGTGTACATTAGACCTCTGGGGTGGTTTGTCCCCACCTGTGGATAAACTACCCCAGAGGTAATTCTTCCGAGGTCATTCTTCCACTGGCATATCATTTAGATGCATACTCCGGATTTGCTTCCCTTGTAATATCCCCATACACCGCCTGCAGCTGTTTGAAAGCATCATAAACTGCCTCAGGAATATCCACATGGGCAATGAAGTTCTTTCCCTTAGGCCCATAACCGTTTTCATCGTCTTTTAGTCTCGGGATCTCGCCCATTAGTAAATTGACATAGCGGTCAATGTCCCACATTCCGTGAATGGGCTCTGAATAAACCAGATTATCATGCTCAGCTATGACGGAAGCCCTATAAGACGCGTAATTGATTTTGAGCAGGTCATCCGATGTATATTTTCGCAGGCCGGCGTCCATACGCCTCTGCATCGTAGCATCCTGGCAAAGAATGATGCTGGAACACTTGATACTGTTCTCTTTCAGCAGGTCCAACAGGTAGGTGATGTTGTTGCCGCAGTTGGTGGATTTTGACTCGAGGTAATCTGCCTCGCAAGAATAGACTTCTTTTAAATATCTCTGAAAGACTTCCGCTTCCTGCAGGCCGGCTGTTTCAATCGCAGGGTACTCGTTGTGTACTCTTTGCCGCAGGGCCTCGGTTGTGTGCCCGGCGCCGCCTACTATGACATAGACTTTCGCGATCCGATCTTTGATCGCCTGCGCGAGCAGATCCCCGCCCTCGAGGATACTTCCGCCGAACAAGACGAATACGTCTGCCTGGAGGATGCTATATTTTGCCATGAGGGCTTCAGTGTTCAGGCATTCCACATCTCTCATGCCGCAGAACTGTCCCAGAATGTTTATTGCGTCTGCAGTGCTCTTTTTCATTGTTTTGCTCCTTCGCCCCCTCCTTCTCCTCTCCTTCGACCTCTGGCTCTCCTTCGACCTCTGGGGTAGTTTGTCCCCACCTGGGTATAAATCGACCTTTGGGACCTCTGGGGTGGTTTGTCCACACCTGTCCATAAACGGTCCCTCTTTGGACGTTGAGAATCAATCCGCCAGATGGTATCCGTCCCTTACATGGCGAAGATCTGCCTCCATTTCGGCGGCATCGGTCCAGCCGGAGAAGGATTGGGTATAAGAAAAGCCATAATTATATCCGAAGTTAAAGCCCTGCAGGCTTCCATACCCGGCTGTCAGAATACCGTCTGCCGGTATTTTTAAATCAGTATAGCGGCAGGCCTCGTAGCTGGTTAAGACTGATCCGTCTGCGCGTGTAACTTTTACCTCATAGGTATCGTATAGCACGTTGTACTCATATGAAGTGTTATCGTCCGAAATGAACAGGTACATCCGGTAAGGAGTACAAATCATATCCTGAGCAAGCGATGAGGAAACAATGTCCTCCCAGTCTTCGCGGATGAGGCGTTCAGTGTTGGCGTGGATCTTGTTGAGGTTGTCTCCGCTCAGTTGATCAGTACTCGTCACCCAGGCTGTGAGTCCCTCTACCGTGTACTGTTTCTCGGAAGGGTCAAAGCGCCAGCCAAGTGGGGCCTGTGCCTTCACCATGACTGTATCGCCGTTGCTCAGGCCGGTATCCGGCGTAACTTCGAATTTAGCTGCATCTGTATACTCCGCATTGCGGTCGGAAATCTGCAGCTCTGCCCTGCCTTCGCCGGACATGCCGGAAAACTTGACAATCACAGATGTAAACGGATCAGCTGTGCGGGGAAAGGCAAGCTCATGCATCGGAGAGCCGGGAATAGCCACATTGATGAGACAAATTGCTGCGATCATGCAAAAAGCGATGAGCCAGCCTTTCAGCCGACGCTTGCGCTGTCTTTTCGTCTGCAGATCCTTGATGTCCTCCTCGGCACGGGCCATCGCTATTCGCCGCTCATATTCCTGCTGCGCGGTGTCATCCGTATCGATGAGCATTTCATGCCCGCAATACGGGCATACGGCCTTTTCTCCATCCGTCGACAGTTCCATTCTTCCTCCGCAGGAGGGACAAACAAGCGATAGTGTCTTCGTGATTTTTTGTTCCATGTTGCTGCTGGTCTCCTTATTCCGTAATTTAACCTGTTGTGATGACTTGGCGGCCTCGACCTCCGGGGTAGTTTGTCCACACCGAGTGGACCTCGACCTCTGGGGTAGTTTGTCCACACCTGTCCACAAACTACCCCAGAGGTCGGAGGTCGTCCGGCACTTGGGACAGAACGATCTTTGAGTAATAGTAGAAGCTGTAGAACAGCTCATCTGAAACTGCATCGGGATTTTCGAATATTTGATCAAGATCCTCTTCTGTACAGTCTTCAGGCAAAAGATTCTCGTCATCCAGAAGATCCCGGAAATGTCCGAGCGGATGCGCATGCTTCATGTTTTCGGCATCGTTGCATACGTCGGTGTAGTACGTGAGTTGGTCGATCAATATTTTGGCAATTCCGTCTGGGGATCCGTCTTGGAAGTGCTTTTGCAAAATCCTGACAAGAAATACCAGTACAAACGGAGCCGGCGGGAACATCGTGCTCTGGTGTTCAAAATCCGAGATGCGGGTAAAAGTTTTCTTCCACTGCACCTCGTCAGTGGTTTCTTCAAGCACTGACAGCAGTTCATTGTAATGCTCCGCAGTGCCATAGGCAGTAAACATCCGGTTCCAGGGGATGCTCCTTCTGTCCAGACTGTCGATATAATTCTTGGTGGCTTTATCCATTTCAGTGCCCTCACTGTAAGCAGGAAACTATCTGATTCTCTCAATGATCATTTCTGTTGAACCATCTTCAAGAGAATTGTTCACATCATAATGGATGTGATCTCCCGGTATTCCATCTGCCAGCGCCGTTAGATGTTTTGCCAGCGAGAGCATCCCCTCTCTGTTCGCGGAGATTACGATTTCGCCGTTTTCGGCAACAGCCTTGATTTCAGAGCCATCAACCCACTCAATTTTCACGTTCTTTACCTCGCTAATCTGGATCCTGCAGGATCCGAATGGTGCAAAGGACCCCAGAGTGCAAACCACCCCAGAGGTCGGTTTCTCCACACCTGTCCATAAACTACCCCAGAGGTCGAGGTCGGTTCCGGCAATCCGGGCAATATTTTGGCCAGCGAGGGGCGTTTGACGGGAAAGTGAAGGTTTTCCCGCATTTCCGGCACTTTCTGGTGATATTCTCCACAGGCTGGTATTTCGCCCTGCACTCCTGGCAGCAATCCGGCCAGTGCTGGACATTTTCAGGGAGGGTGAAAGTCCTTCCGCATATCTTACATGTTCTTGTTATCATCCCCCGCTGCGGTGTCTTAGGATTCTTAACTCTCTTGGTAAACAGTCTCTTTAGCTGCTCAAACATTGGACTGCCCTTCTCATCTTTCACAGATGCCCTTATATTCTGATTCTGTCCCTAGTCATTAGTCACTTCGGAGCCTCAACCTCTTTGCCTGTATAGAGATACCTCAGGTGAAAGCCTGCCGCAGGATCTTTGATATCCGAGTACGCGATGCTCACTCCGTATGCCTCCGATACGTCCAAAGCTTTATCACCAAAGCCGTAGACATAGTGATAATGGGGGTGCGTATCTGCAACAAGTCTTGGCCTTCTGCTCTTAACCCACTCCGCATCCTGCATGAAGTAAGCTCTCTCCTCTATGCGCTTGATGGTGCTCCCCGCTGGCATTTCCTTTACGGTTTTCCTCTTGCCTTTTCCCTTGACTTTGCAGTCGGACCAAACGCCGTCCTTGAGCGTGCCGATATAGGTTTCCTTAACAGATTGATCCTGCATAACCGCGAACCAATATGTGTCGCCCTTGCCGCCTATGATCCAGTCAACTTCATCGCGAAAGGCCTGATAGAATTCGAAGCCCTTTTCTTTTTCCACAAGTTCCATAAAACGATAGGTCTTCATTGCCTGGTTCCTCCTTGTTTGGGTTCAATCGACCTCTGGGGTAGTTTGTCCACAGGTGTGGACAAACTACCCCAGAGGTCGATTATATGCATCTCAGTTTTTGAGTTTTGCCTCCCACTCCTCGACCTTGAATCCTGTCAGTACAAAGTTATCACCTACAACCAACGGACGCTTCACCAGCATTCCATCGGTTGCGAGAAGGGCCAGCTGCTCCTCTTCGCTCATATCCGGCAGCTTTTTGGAGAGGCCCAGTTCACGGTATGGAATGCCGCTCGTATTGAAAAAGCGTTTCAAAGGCAGTCCGCTCTGAGCATAATACTTTTTCAGGGTATCTTTGTCAGGGTGGACTGTTTTGATATCAATGTCCTCGTGCTCAATATTGTTCTCATCCAGCCATTTCAGCGCTTTTTTGCAAGTGCCGCACCTACTGTAACAGTAGACTTTAATCATTGTTTACCTCCTTCCAAGCTCCGGGGTAGTTTGTCCACACCTGGGGACAAACTACCCCAGAGGTCACTTTATTCATTCTCTAGTCAAAATGATACAGGTTTAATCCTGTTTCCGAAAACCAATCCTCCTTGCGGCCCACATGTCCGTCCGCTGCCTGGATGAAAATCTCGGCTGTGCCGCCGATAACGCACTTCTTCAGATGCCCGCCGTAGGCTTTTCCTGCTGCGTCTGCCACGCCAATATGCACATGGAGGTACGGCTTGCCGCCCATTTCCGTAACTCTTCCAATCAGAGACGTCACTTCCAGCGGCTGTTCCAGAATTGTCCCTGTGAAAGCCTTTTTCTCCACATCGTACAGTCCCATCTCCACGAAGCTGGCAGCTCCAAGGCCGGAGATGCTTCCTAGCAATATTCCTTCTTTCTCGCAGATTTCCGCAAGCTTCTCCATCACCTCTTCATAACGGTCGATTCTGACCACCACTGTGTTTCCAAATCTCCTGTAATCCATAGTAAGATTCCTCCTCTGCTCCTCTGTCGGTCTTCGTTAACCTTGACCTCTGGGGTAGTTTGTCCACACCTGGGGACAAACTACCCCAGAGGTCGATTGATTTAATTCGGTTTCAGCGACAGCATCGCAAGAAATGTCGGAATGTTCATTTCATGCAGGCGCCCCTCTCCGTTTGTGTCTTCGTAAAGCGCGATCAGCCGGAAGCCAGCCTCGAGTTGTCCTCCGATCTGCTCTTCAAGTGAATGGGAGAATTGCATGCCAGCGTCCTCCGCCTCAAGCTGCTTCCTCTGGTCAGGGTTAAGCAGCGGATTGAAAGGAAGGCTGTTGACGATCCTCTTTTCTTCACTGTCCACGATGTAATTGATGTAGTAGTCGGTCCCGGCCAGCAGCCTGCCGCCCGGTCTCAGGACGCGGAAGCATTCCCTCCAGATTGGCCTCACATCTTCCACATAACAGTTGGACACGGGATGGAAAATGATATCAAATTCCCCATCCTCGAACGGCAGGCGTTTCGTCATGTCGCCCCGGATTATCCGGATGTCATAGCCCTCCCGCTCGGCGACCATACGCTCGCTCTCGAGCTGCAGGGGCGAATAGTCAAGGACCGTGCAGACCGCCCCGAGCGCCGCAAAAACCGGCATCTGCTGCCCTCCGCCGCTGGCGAGCCCCAGGATCCGCTTTCCTTTCAACTCTCCCAGCCATTCGTGCGGAACCGGTTTTGTAGGTGTGAGCAGTACGTCCCAGTCTCTATTTTTTGCCCTGTCAAAACATTCATGCGAGATCGGTTTTCCCCATTCCCATCCTTCGCGGATCCATCTGTCGATTGTGTCCGCATTGATGTCCTGATAGGACTGCTGCGACTTCTCTATCGCTTCCACCACTTTCACGTCCGCGGGCAGCCAGTTCACCTGGCGCAGGTTGCCGAGGGGAAGCCACTTGGCCGCCTCGTGCTCGAGCAGGGTGAGTTTGCCGCTCTTGACCTCACACCAGTAGCAGTCCATGGAAAGATGGAACTCGGGATAGTCGTGCTCCACTGTGGTGAGATACTGCTCAACCGCAATCTCCGAGTCCAGTTCTTCCTTGATCTCCCTTGCCAGGGCAGCTTCCGGCGTCTCGCCGGGCTCTATTTTGCCGCCGGGGAACTCCCACCAGTCCTTATAGTCCCCGTAGCCTCTCTGTGTTGCTAACACCGTGTTGTCCTTGCGGATGATTGCGGCTACGACCTTGATTGTTTTCTTTTTCATATGCAGCCTCGGTCTCGGTCCGTTCGACCTCCATTCGACCTCGACCTCTGGGGTGGTTTGTCCCCAGATGGGGACAAACCACCCCAGAGGTCGATCATAAACTTATAAAACTCAGATTTTAGACAGGTGTCTACAAACTACCCCAGAGGTCGAATATTCCGAATATGCCCCACCCAGGCCCCCGTCCCCCAGAGGTCGAATATTCCGAATATGCCCCACCCAGGCCCCCGTCTCCTCAAGGACGATCTCCCTGGAAGGCTTGTTAAAGCACTCGAAGGAAGCATATTCTTCAAAACCTGCCCTATAAAGAAGCCCGAAGATACCGTCGAAATCTGTGTGTCCGTGCCCGGGGAAAGCCCTGTTAGAATCTGCAACGTGCACATGTTTGATCTTCGGCCCGATCTTCGCAACGGTTTCCGCAAAATCCCTGTCCTCAATATTCGCGTGGAACAGATCCCACAATATCCCGATGCTGTCCGGATTCCCCAAGTCATTCACGATGAAGTCATACACCTCAATCCCGGAATTCAGCAGAATCGTCTCATACCGATTGATCGGCTCCAGCAGGACCGTAACCCCTTTTTTCTGGGCATAATCGGCGATCGGAAGCATCGCCTCCCGCAGCTGCGCAAGATCCGCGTCCGCATTATGCGTGCTGCCAAGGCCCCTCATCAGGCCGAGCGTGACTTTGGACCCCAGCACTGCCGCCGCATCAATGTGGTCAAAAAATCGCCGCTGTGTCCTTTCGACGACATCACCGGGCACGCCGCTCAGGCACAGGCCTTCCAACCCTCTCGCCTGCCCCGTCAAGGCCGGACTCCTGCATCCAGTCGAGCCCTTTCTTCCACTCCTGCACAGAGAATGGCGAAAAAACAGTATCATACTGCAAAGTGACAACTGCACTGAATTTCATAGTGCTCCTTTCATAAGAACCGCTTGGGTGCATCTATGTTTTGGCGCGGTTTAGAAGTTGTCCTCCAGCTCCTGCAGTTTCTGAAATCCTCTCTCGTTGTTGAGCCGCCGCTGCTCGGCAAAGCCCTCACACCACTTGCCTGCAAGCCACTTCTCGGCCATCTCCGCGCCCATGGCGTAGCTGACGACCTTCTCGCCCATGGCCAGCACGTTCGCATTATTGATCAAAGATGTTTTCTCAGCCGTATACACACTCTCGCAGGCAACGGCGTATACCCCGCGGAATTTATTTGCAATCATGCTGACGCCCGCACCGGTACCGCAGATCACGATCGCGCGGTCGGCCTCTTTGCTCTGGATCATGCGGGCCGCGGCTGCAGCTGCGTCAAAATACAGCGTCAGGTCCTCCTCTGTCGGTGCCCCCACATCGACGAGGTCATATCCCAGCGAAAGAATGTGTGCCTTCACCGCCTCTTTAAGCCGAAAACCGGAAAAATCGGATGCAATCACTACTTTCATTTTAATCTCCTTTCCACCAAAACATCACATCTGGCGTCCTGCGACATCGACCTCGACCTCTGGGGTAGTTTGTCCCCAGGTGGGGACAAACTACCCCAGAGGTCTAAAACTCAGATTTTAGACAGGTGTCTACAAACTACCCCAGAGGTCGAGAGGTCGTCCAGGTCAGTCGTTTTATCCAATCTCCGCCAAAAACTGCTCTTTTGTGTACGGTTTCCAGTGTCCGTCAATCACGACGTCTGCATTCAGTCCACGCACCTTGCCGGCCAAAGCAGTGAGCTTATCCCAATCCATCCTCCATGACGGGTATTCACCGAGCTGCGCGTCTCCCACGAACAGGACATGGTCATCCGGAACATATACAAGCAGTGAGTCATCTGTGTGCGGCGATTCAGACTTTATCAGCTCCACAGACACTCCGCCGAGGTCAATCGACTGGTCCACGGTCACTATTTTGTCCGCCGGAACGACCTTCAGCGGCACACCGCCTGCGTATTCCCTGCGGATCGAGGGATCACTGCTCAGAAAGCGGACGGCTTTGTCCGGATCTGCGTCCATTTCTGCCTTGATCTGCGCCAGTTTATCGCTCGTTTCAGGCCTTGCGAGAGTTTCGCCGTGCACAGCGTACATGCCAAAAGTGTGGTCCCAGTGCCAGTGAGTGATCACCGTGAGTTCCGGAAGCGGCAGATCTTCAGATCGAATCGCATTGTAGAAGTCCTCCACATGTGAAGAGGAATGACCGGCGTCCACTGCCAAAGCTTTCTCCCCGCCCAAAATATAGCCCAGATTCGGGCGGTCTTTGGGGGAATTAAAGGGAAGAATCCATACATGTTTACTGATTCTTTGCAGTTTTGGTCCTTTGTTCATCTTCTTTCCTCCGTCGATTGTTGGTGCGATTTCGACCTCGGCCTTTGACCTCGACCTCTGGGGTAGTTTGTCCCCAGGTGGGGACAAACTACCCCAGAGGTCGGAGGTCGCGCAGTAGCCTCTACACCATCGCCTTTTTCATCCACTTTCCGCGGTAAAGCCGAATCAGGAAGATCAGCCCGCGGAAGCACAGTTCCAGTGCCATCGCCGTCCAGAACCCCTGCAGGCCCTTGCGCGGCACCAGAAAAAGCGCCAGCATAATGCGCACGCACCACATACTCACAAGGTTCATAATACTGGGCCGCAAAGTATCTCCCGCTCCGCGGAACACGCCCGCGCAACAGATCGAGGCGCCGTACAGCGGTTCCGCGATCAGCTCGATCCGCAGAACTTCTGTTCCCAGAGCCGCCACCTCCGCGCTGCTTGTCAGCATTGAGAAGACTAGCGGCGCGCCAAAATACATAATCCCGCCCGTCAGCCCCATCAGGACCATTCCAAGATAAACCGAAACCCGCGAGAAGCTCTTGGTCAGGTCGTGCCGCCCCGCACCGATGGTCTGCCCGATGATCGCCGTAGCCGCCGCCCCTATGCCGTAGCCCGGCATATAACACAGGGACTCCGCCGTAATCGCCAGGGAATGGGCCGCAACTGCAACAGTTCCCAGAGTTGCCACTATTTTGGTGCCGGCTACGTAGGCGCTGCAGGTAAAGACCTGGTCAAAAAACAGAGGAATCCCGATTTTGGCGGCGTTTTCTATGTTTTGGCGCTTCCATTTCCAGCTTCCTTTGTTTCTCAGCGAGATCCGCTTGTTCCTGGTCGCAAGAATGTACAAAGCAGTGAGAGAAATGATGACCTCGGAAAGTGTCGTCGCGATGGCGGCGCCTACTACGCGCAGGCCTGCTCCGGGGATCGGGATGCCGTGCACGGTGCTGGCGGGGAAGATCATCAGCCTGTTAAGCACAACGTTGAGCAGGCATACCAGGGCGGACAGGGCGCTCGGCGTTTTCATGTCTCCTGTGCTCTGCATCATGCCGTTGGACATCTGCCGGATGAGTATGAAGGGCACGCCCAGGCAGTAGATCCGAAAGTATGCGGTGGAATCAGCCAGGATCTCAGCTTCGCCGCCAAGCCATCGCGGGACGTGTCCGCTGATCGACATGCACGCAGCGCTGATCACAAGGCCCAGCAGAATTATTGCTTTCAGGCCTTGCCGCAGCACGTCCTCCGCCTCGCGGTCCCGGCCGGCGCCGATCAGCTGTGCCACCTGCACGTAAAAACCGGCCGCAAGGCCGATGCAGCTGCCGCCGATCAGCCACGTGGAGGACGAGACCAAGCCGATAGAAGCTGTCGCTTCCGCGCCGAGACTTCCTACCATTCCGGCGTCGATATACTGCATTGCGATGGACGTGAGCTGTGCCAGAATTGCCGGAAGGCTCATGCTGAGGACAAGCCGGATCTTCTCAGCTCTGCTCACATCGCGCTTATTTAATACTGTGTCAATAGTGTTGTTTTTCATTTTTCCTCGGGCAACCTCGACCTCGACCTTTGCTCGACCTTGACCTCTGGGGTAGTTTGTCCCCATCTGGGGACAAACTACCCCAGAGGTCGGATGTCCGTCAGATAATGATTCCCTCAAGATGATCTATCTCATGCTGGATGATCTGCGCGGTCCAACCGCTGTACTTCTGCCGCTGCTTTTTCCAGGCTGCGTCAAAATATTCAACTTCTATATTTTGATAGCGGGTTGTCTTCCGGACTCCTTCCAGTGACAGACATCCTTCTTCTGTTTGGTAGGGTGTGTCCTTGTGTACTATTACCGGATTATACATCACAACATTCATGAACCCTATATTCACAATAATGATTCTTTTGCGGATACCAATCATATTTGCCGCCATGCCTACGCAGCGATCCTGATTGGCGCGCAGCGTGTCTTGCAGGTCCTGCCCCACAGGGAAGTCCTGCTTCGTTGCAGGCTCTGACTTTTGGCCAAGGAAGAAAACATCTCTAACTATTTTTTGAACCACAGGCACCTCCTGCAAAAATGGTCTCGACCTCGACCTCTGAAATGGTCTCGACCTCTGGGGTGGTTTATCCCCACCTGTCCACAAACCACCCCAGAGGTCCAGAGGTCCAGAGGTCGCAGAGGTCCAGAGGTCCAGAGGTCGTTTGCTCCATTATTTATACTTTTTCAAAAGCCAATCTGGGATAATTATCCTCTTGGACATAAATCGTTCCACAGTGCACGAAGCCCAGTTTTTTCAGCATTCTCTGCATCACTCTGTTGTCCCCGTGTGTGTCGATACGCATATGGCCGCACTGATCGAATGCCCAGTTCACGCAGAAAGCGCCGATTCCTTTCTCGGAGCCGTCCGCCGCAATTCTGTGCACGACGCCGTAAGGTGCGTCCGAAAGCCAAGACCCGTCAGTGATTTCCCTATACGTCGGCTCGATGTCCTTTCCTTGAACATAATAAAATGTCCCGATCACCTCTCCGTTGTCATTCGTGCAAACATAACTGTTTCCGGTTTTAATGTCACTGCGGATCAGCTGCTCCGGCGGCCAGTTTGTGGGGCCCCATTGGTTTGGATTGCCGTTTTCTGCCATAAACCTGCGGGCATAGGCATAGATTTCCATCATCCGCTCAAGGTCCTGTTCAGTGGATTTCCTGATATTCATACACTCTGTACCTTTCAAAAACATTTCAGCTTTTAATTATCATACTATAAAAACGACCTCTGGGGTAGTTTGTCCACATCTGTCCACAAACCACCCCAGAAGTCAGAGGTCGTCTAACACAACCCAGCCAGTTCTTGCGCATTCCGACTCCCTGTGATAACATACTCTCAACTCATTCAGCGCCATTTCAATTCTCATCCAGCGCTGGATTATCCGGTGTTTGTGCCATGAAACATGGCCATTACGCCTCATTTCAGTTCAGTCTTCTGTGGAATTTCTCCGCAAAACTCCCGAACCGTTTACGAACCATTTCAACTCGCTTTTTTGGCATTCAAAAGATGCAAATGACCCCAGAGGTCGTATTTAAAAACCCATCTGTGGGCAAACCACCCCAGAGGTCGTTTGCATCAGAAAGGAAAAGGTCACGTCTATGCCATCTCGTCCACGCGAAATCAGTTCTCTAGGTATCTATCACGTTGTTTATCGCGGCGTCAACAAACAGCAGATATTCGAAGATGAAGATGATTACGGCAAGTTTTTGACAGTTCTTCGTAAATATCAACCAATTTGCGGCTATAAGATCATCGCTTATTGTCTGATGTCCAATCATGTTCACCTGCTCATTAAGCCTGACAAAATACCGCTGGCAGGAATATTTCAGCGTGTCATTCCAAGCTTTGTGTACTGGTATAACAAAAGATACGAGCGGGTCGGCAGTCTTTTCCAGTCTCGCTTCAGGAGCAGCACGGTCAATAACGTTTCACAGTTCTTCACCGTCATCAGGTACATTCACCAGAATCCGGTCAAGGCGGCGATCTGCGATCACCCTGCGCAGTATCGATATAGTAGTTATAAAAACTATTTTGACGACGATCTGATCGATAGCAGCTTCGTGCGTTCAGAGGTCAGCGTTGAATTCTTCCGCAGTTTTAACTGTGCCGAAAATGACGATCGGTGCCTTGATATTGACGACGAGCGTCCGAGACTAAACGATGAGCGGGCCGCAAATATAATGCAGAGGCTCTCCGGTTGCAGCAATGTGACGGAGTTCCAGCGCCTCGAAACGAAAGTGCGGAATGAGGTACTTTACGATATGTGGATGGCCGGCATTTCGATGAGTCAGGCCAGCAGGGTCACAGGAGTTTCGTACGGGGTGATAAGGAAGGTCATCGCGGCAGCGGGGCGAAAGTAAGTGAGCTCCGGCGGCGGGCGGGTGCGGCATGGATGACCTGCTTTCGCCGCGTCAAAACATAGATGACCTCTGGAACATAGGCGACCTCTGGGGTAGTTTGTCCCCATCTGTGGACAAACTACCCCAGAGGTCGGTTCGCGATGCTATAATAAATGGAGACCATCAAGACTCTCCACAACATAGTCCATCCAAACAGCACAACCAACTGACACCCACCGCCACAAACAAGGAGAATCACTATGCCCTTTCCCGCAAACTTCCTCTGGGGCGGCGCCACCGCCGCCAATCAATGCGAAGGCGCCTACGACCTCGACGGCCGCGGCCTCGCCAACGTTGACGTAATTCCGAATGGCCCTTTCCGGCGCTTCGTCACCAGCGGCGAGCGCCCGATGCTCGATTTTGAAGACGGCTACTTCTACCCTGCCAAAGAAGGCATCGACATGTACCACCATTTCAAAGAAGATATCAAGCTCTTCGCCGAAATGGGCTTCTCAGTCTACCGCCTCTCTGTGGCCTGGTCCAGGATCTACCCGAACGGCGATGAGGCCGAGCCCAACCGCAAGGGCATCGAATTCTACCGCGAGCTCTTCGAGGAGTGCCGCAAGTACAACATCGAGCCGCTTGTCACGATCACTCATTTTGACTGCCCGATCCATCTCATCAAAAAGTACGGCGGTTGGCGCAGCCGCAAGATGATCGACTTCTACAAGCGCCTCGTGACGACCCTCTTCACTGAGTTCAAGGGCCTTGTCCACTACTGGCTGACCTTCAACGAGATCAACGTCCTCTACCACCTGCCCTTCATGGGTGCGGGCATCTGCTTTTACGAGGGCGAGGACCGCTATCAGGTCACCAACACCGCCGCCCACCACGAACTCGTCGCCAGCGCCTGGGCCACCAAGATCGGCCACGAGATCGATCCCGACAACAAGATTGGCTGCATGATGGCCGCCGGCTCCGTTTACCCCGCCACCTGCCGCCCAGAGGACATGCTAAAGGCGCAGGCCGAGAACCGGGTCAACTACAGACTGATCGACGTTCAGGTTTTTGGCGAGTACCCTGCCTACCTGCTCAAAGAATACGAGCGAGCCGGCTTCACAGTCCCCTTCGCCGCCGACGACCGCGATATCCTCCGTCAAAATACAGTCGACTTCGTGTCCTTCAGCTACTACTCGAACCGCACCGTCTCCACAGAGGACAAACCCACCCCGAACAAAGACAGCATCTTCAGCGGCACCCGCAACCCCTACCTCAGAGCTTCCGATTGGGGCTGGGTCGTCGACCCCCAAGGCCTGCGGCTGACCCTGAACGACCTTTACGACCGCTACCGCCTCCCGCTTTTCATCGTGGAAAACGGCCTCGGCGCCTATGACAAAATAGAGCCCGACGGCACGATCATCGACGACTACCGCATCGACTACCTCCGCGACCACATCAAAGCAATGCGCGACGCGGTCACCCTCGATGGCGTCGACCTCTGGGGTTACACCACCTGGGGTCCCATCGACCTCGTCTCCGCCTCCACCGGCGAGATGAGCAAGCGCTACGGCTTCATCTACGTCGACCTCGACGACAGCGGCCGCGGCACCATGAAGCGCAGCCGCAAGAAATCCTTCTACTGGTACAAAAAGGTGATCGAAAGCAACGGAGAAGATCTGGACTGAAAATCGACATCTGGGGTAGTTTGTCCACACCTGTGGATAATCGACCTCTGGGGTAGTTTGTCGACACCTGTGGAAAAACGACCTCTGGGGTAGTTTGTAGACACCTGTCCAATAAGAGCGTGCCAAAACAGAGAAAAACGTAAATTTTCTATATTTTCCTGCATTATTTAATTTGACCATGCAATATTTGTTATATTTGTAATAGAATTTCGTCTATTTGCATAGAAACATCAAAAACCATATCCAACTAACAATAAAAGGAGATCAAAAAATGGAAGAAAACAAAATCAATAACGAAGAAATCATTGTAACTGAAGAAGAGAAGGTTGTTGAAGCCCCCAAGGCTGAAGAGCCTGTAGTCGAGGAGCCCGCAGCTGAAGAGACCACAACAGATGCGTCCGCAGCAGAGGAGCCTCAGGCGGAAGACGCCGCTGAAGAGCCTGCCTCTGAAGAAGAGCCTCTCACCGACGATGATCTCAAGAAGTTCGCGGATGACATGGTGAGTAAAATCAAAGAACTCGTTGCGGAAGGAAATGTCAGCCGCATTCGCATTCGTAAAGGCGACACCATTATCCTGAATCTGCCCCTGTCCGTCGGTCTGATCGGAACCGCTCTCGGACTGGTCGCCGCTCCTTGGGCAGTGATCCTCGGCACGATCAGCACGATAGGCTTCAAGTGCACCGTAGAAGTCGAAAAGAAAGACGGCACCGTCACCATCATCCATGGCAAAGAATCCTAAGGATAAACGGAATTCTGAGCTAAATTAAATGACCTCTGGGGTAGTTTGTAGACAACTGTCCACAAACTACCCCAAAGGTCTCTTTTTTTCTCAGAGGTCTCTATTTTTCCACATATGGGGACAAACTACCCCAGAGGTCATTCGTCCGCAGAGGTCATTCGTCCGGCTGCTGCCCATCATGAGCCTTCCAGGCGCACTCAGTGATCTTCATATCCGTGAACACTGCCGTAAAGCTCGAGTTCTCAGGGCTGCAGGCATAAATGCCAAAGCGTATCTTCCCGACGCCTTCCCACATATGACAAACTCTCATCTGCGAAAAATGCTCGCCATCCTGAGAACATTCAATACAGTAATCATCTTCCCTGCGGCTGAACCGATACCACATAGTCTTCACGTTGGCCGGAATTGCCGTCGTCGCCCAATCTGAATAGCCATGGTTAGTCACCACAGAGCCCAAGTGCTGAAACTCCTCATTTTCATACTCCACGGAGCCCTTCAGCCAATTCTCTGAATCAAGGTACATAACAATACCGCACTGATCAAACCGGTGATGGCTGCCCGAAAAATCTGTTTTCACAATAAAGGAAAAGAACTTTTCCTCCGTCTCCATCTGCAACACCGGAGCGTTGTCATTTCGGAAGTGATAATACGTCCTCTGCCAAAGATCCGTACCCGGCGCAGTCGTAATCTCAATCCGATCCGCCTCGATTTTGTAATCCTCAGGTTCCCTCGTCCATTTCATCTCTGCATTTATTCCCATTTTTTGCCCTCTTTCTTGGATAATCGACCTCTGGGGTCATTTGTCCATTTGTCGTGTCCCGGGACAAGAGACCTCTGGGGGACAAGAGACCTCTGGGGTGGTTTGTCTTTATTGCTATATTCACACTATCACGATTCACTATCTTTTTCCACAAGTGGGGACAAACTACCCCAGAGGTCTCTTTCATCCGCCACCAAAAGCATCTATAATCTAGTGTGTATAAAATCAAAATATCGACACAACTGCAGCAAACCACCCCAGAGGTCGTTTGCCGCCACAGAAAGGACCCCTATGAAGCCTATCAAAACCACCGCCATCTATGGCCTCGGCGCCCTCGGCATGCTCTTCGGCTCCCGGCTCCAGCAGGCCTACGGCCCTGAAAACGTCAAATTCGTCATGGACAGCGCCCGCTTCGCCCGCCACAAGGATGATATTTACACGATCAACGACGAGCCCTTTGCCTTCGCTCTTCAGGACGCAGCTGAAGTCAACGCCCCCTCAGACCTCGTGATCGTCGCCGTCAAGGGGCCCGATCTTGCAGCCGTCGTGGACCAGATCGCTCCCTCCGTCGGCCCGGACACGATCATAATTTCGTTTATGAACGGCATCACCAGCGAAGACATCCTCGCGTCAAAATATACCCGCCGCCACATTCTCGACTGTATCGCAATCGGTATGGACGCTATGCGCGACGACACGCAGCTCCACTACACAAAATGCGGCAAAATACAGTTCGGCTCCCGCGATAACACACAGGCGGAAGATGTATGGGCAGTTGAACGATATTTTGACACAGCGGGAATCCCTTACGAGGTGAGAAATGACATCCGCCGCGCAATGTGGTACAAATACCTGCTCAATGTCGGCGTGAACCAGGCCTGCACCGTCTATGAGACAGACTACGGCCATGTCACGTCACCCGGCCCGATCTGCGACGAAATGAAAGACGCAATGCGGGAGGTCTGCCGCATCGCAGCAGTGGAGGGCATTACCCTCACCGAGGACGACATCAACGCCGCAATAGAGCTTGAAAAGACCCTCAAGCCTGACGGCTATCCGTCCATGCGCCAGGACGCGCTTGCCGGCAGGCCGACCGAGGTCGACCTCTTTGCGGGAACCGTCATCGAGATGGGCAAAAAATACGGAATCCCTACACCGGTGAATCAGAAGTATAAAGACTTCCTCCTCTGACCTCGACCTCTGGGGTAGTTTGTGAAAAAAGACCTCTGGGGTGAAAAAAGACCTCTGGGGTAGTTTGTGGACACCTGTCCACAAACTACCCCAGAGGTCACATCCATCCCTACAGAAACGCATCCAGCACCTTACGCGTCTTCAGTGAGTCCTCCTCTGTCAGGATTCCCAGTTCCTCCAGCTTCTCGGCCAGTTCTTCCCGGACCCCTGCTGCCGTCTCACAGTCCTCCGCTGTCAGCGAAATCTCCGTGATAAACAGACTCTCGCCGGATTCCGAATCAGGGATCTCCCAGACCTCAATCTGCACTTTTGAACCCCCGAATTTTCCATTATATCTGTCAAAAAATACAGGCCCTGCCATCTGTGCCGATTCAAGCGCTTCATTTCCCCATTGTACGGTTCCCCAGTCCCGCTCCTCCACAGGAATGTGCTGCTCCAGCATGCAACGTCCCTCATTAGGCGTCAAATACGCTATGCTCTCCCGTCCGCCGGAATCAACGTCTTCTTTGAGCGAAATACTCAGCGTCATACTCGAAAATCCCCACTCAACCTGCGCTTCCCAGCTTTCTCCGGATAAGTCAAAACCTTCCTCCCCAGCGCGCCGTACAGCTTCGTCAACGTCCGTCCCGGATACGGGGTACCGCTTTTTATATGTCAGTTCGAACCCTTTGTCAGCCTTTCCCTCCTGCATCCTGATTCGATTGATCCAGCCCTCTCGTTCAAAACCCCTATCCGTACCGTCGTAATATACCACTCCAAATTTCTTGATCTTCTTGCCTGTATCAAATTCACTGCGTATTTCCTTTTTCAACCTGTGATCTTCATCCAGCACAGCATCAGAATCCAACAAAAAATGGACCTCCGTCTCAATTTTTTGACCGCTCCGCTTCTGAGAGGAGACTCTGTCCTGCGCTTCATCATCCGACCTCTGGGGTGCTTTGTCCTCATCATCTGACCTCTGGGGTACTTTGTCCTGAGTTGGCGCTTCGGTCGAGCTCATTGTCTCCTCTGCAGTGCCTCCGTCCTCCACGCCGGCAGGCGTTTTTCCCCCAAACAATGCACACGCGGCCAGATTTGCTGCAAGCATCGCACAGATAATTAGTATCCGGATCTTCCTTTTTTTCATTTTTACCCTTCTCCTGTGTGCAGACGGCCTCTGCGACCTCTGGGGTAGTTTGTCTCCATCTGGGGTGTAACATTCTTCCGGAGTGGTCGATCGACTTATGGACCTCTGGGGTGGTTTGTCTGCAAACGACCTCTGGGGTGGTTTGTCCCTCTCCGGGTTTAAAGTTCCTCAATCCAGGAGAAAAACTTATCGAGCCCCCGGTTCTCCTCCCTGGTCTCCAGAAACAAGCCCGCTGTATACCATGAATGCGTATTCTTCCGATCCACTACGCTGTACAGCTCGCAAGCGTTGCCCAGTTCTTCTGCCCGCCTGGCAAAATCTTCCGCGCAAGCATAGTCGATCAGCCCGTCATGCCTGCTCTGAATAAGCAGCATGGGGATCCGGCTTTTGCCCATCAACGCTACCGGTTCACCGTTTTTTCTGTTGTAGTTCTTTTTGAATAGCTGATCGAGCAGCAGCTTTAGTGTCAGTGACTGATCATCCCTGAAACTGTATGGCCCGCCAAAGCCAATAAATCCTATGACATTTGACACATCGACATTGAATTTCCTATGGACCTTACGGCAGTAACACATGATGGAAGTCAGATGGGCTCCGGCTGACGGCCCGGCCACGACGACCTTCGACACATCAATCCCATTCTCCTGCAAATAACTGATTGCCGAATTAAACCCCTCACATACATCCTTGATCTGGCAAGGATACTTGTATTTGGGAGACAACCTGTAGCCCAGGGAAACAAAGCGGTATCCCTGCCCGCAAACACACTGCCCGACAAAGTCAAAGATCTTGGGATTGCCAGCATTCCAGCCGCCGCCGTGCACCCACACTATGAGCTTCTCGCTGATCACCCGCTCAGGTTCGTAGTAGAGAAAGTATTGTTCTCTATTTTGACCATAGGAAACCATTGCAGGTTTGCACCTCTTCTTTACCTGAAAAATCCTTCTGTATAAGCCAAAATAGCTCAGGCTTTCACGCAAATAATCATTCATACCTGCCTCCATCCCTCCATCCGACCTCTGGGGTAGTTTGACCTCTGGGGTTGTTTGTCCCCACTTGTGGATAATCGACCTCTGGGGTAGTTTGTCCCCAGATGGGGACAAACTACCCCAGAGGTCGAGGCACGCAAGATTGGCAGGTGTATGGAACTGGTCCCAGTCGCGGTCCTCTGTGAATTTTCTGATTCGGTCTATTGTTTCCTGCTTCATCATTTAGCCCCCCGTCACCTGCTCTGCCGCACCTTCAAAGTCCTCAAATACGCCTTCTGCTCATCCGTAATCCTATAGCTTTCTACGCTTTTTTGGATCGCCTTATTATGTACCCAGTCGGCAAGCTTCCTTTCTTCCAGATATGGCAGGGCCGATTCGTATTGCTTCGCCAGCGCGGTCGCAAAGTACCATGCGATCATCATGTTGACGTAGTATTCCTCCGACCTTACCTCGGCCACCATGTCCGCATACTCCAGATCGAACCGCTCATCCAGGAAGTGCTGCATCAGCATCCCGATCGCGAACCTGACCGTGTAGGTTTGGTCGGATTTGATCCATGCCCGGATATAGGGAAGGAGTTTCTCCGGCTCTTTTTTGAACACTTTAGGAGAAAGCTGGTCGCAGGTGGCCCAATTGTCGATGAAAGGCAGAAATGCATCAACTTCCGCCATGCACTTGTCAAAATCCTTCTCCAGCGAGATCACAAAAGCATGCAGCTGGTCTTCGTCAAAATATTGATGCGGCGCGCCGGCAAGAAACACATCTATATCCGTATCCTTGTACAATTTTTTGGCAAAAGCGCGAAGCGCCGGCGTCCTTACACCTATAATTCTGTCGGCAGCTACTGTGGGGATGATTTTTGCCTGCATAATGGCATAGTCCTTATCCTGCATCTGAAACAGTTCCGCCACGATCTCATCTCTGTTCATTTCCTATTCTCCTCTGTGCAATCGACCTCTGGGGTAGTTTGTCCCCACTTGTGGAAAATCGTGGAAAATCGACCTCTGGGGTGGTTTGTTCCACTGTCATCCGATCTTCCCAAGCACCTTGCCAATGCTGTCATGGAACACCAGGTCCGCCGCGCCTTCCATCTTTGTTTTGCCCTTGTTGATGATCACGAGGTGCCCGCCATGGAACATATGCGCCAGCTGTGCTACCGATCCAACCTCCAGCGACGTGCCTCCTATGATCAGGCAGTCCGCCGCGTTGATCAGCCCGATTGCATTCGAATATGCCGGCTGCGGGAGATACTCGCCATACAGCGTGACGTCCGGCCGCACGACTTTGCCGCATTTCGGGCACCGCGGCACCGGATCTTTGCTGTCAAAAATGAAATTCACATCATACTGCTCATGGCAGGAGACACAGTGGTTCATCCAAATAGTCCCATGGATCTCCTGCACGTTCCGGCTGCCCGCTTTCTGATGAAGGCCATCTATATTTTGCGTGATCACTCCCTCCAGCCTGCCGGACTTCTCCATCTCCGCCAGCTTGAAGTGCGCCGCGTTTGGCTCCGCTTTTCTTGCGTCCAGGTTTTTCCTGTAGTAGTCAAAAAATAGCTCCGGCTGGGTTCTGAGACATTCGCTGCTCAGAAGATACTCGGGTTTATACCGGCCAAATGATTTCGCTCTCTTTTTATACAGCCCATTCCTGCTCCTGAAGTCCGGGATTCCGCTTTCCGTTGAAACGCCAGCTCCGCCGAGAAACACGACGTGTTCCGATTCAAACAGGATGTCGCAGAAAGCGTCGTACTTCTGCTCTTCACTGAGGCTGTTGTAATAGCGGTGTTTTTCACGTTCTGAGATGAAATTCCTGATCATCGCTTGATCTCCTGACCTTGATCTCCTGACCTCTGGGGTAGTTTGTCCCGGACCTCTAGACCTCTGGGGTAGTTTGTCCCCACTTGGGGACAAACTACCCCAGAGGTCTAGGTCGCACCTCACCCAAACACTTCATCAAACAAAACTGAAATGGATCCTTCGCTGCAGAACTTCCTGACGGAATATCCCAGATTTGGTGCTCTATATTCTTCATCTCCTCCGGCATCTTTCAGTGCCTGCAGAACATTCCTGAGATCTTCGTGTAGTTCCTCAGTAAAGACCCGATCTGTCCCTTCACGATGCTCCACGTAATTGTATGATGGCAGTATCTGTTTTGCCTGAAGAGCAAATCGATTCATGCCGGAATTTCCATATGAATCCAATGCATTCACATCCGCTCCCATATCAAGCATCCTTTTCAAAACATTGAGAGCTTCAACAGCTCTCTCTTTTGTTGAGAAGACACGGAATCCCATATATTTATCATTTGTATTCCACCTGCAGCACATCACAGCGCAGTTAATTGCGTCATGCAGCACCGGTGTTCTCCAGGCGTTGCAACAGGACTCATCTTCGATAAAATTTACATCCGCTCCCATATCCAGCAAATAATTGGCAATAGCGATATTCCCCGTTTTGAGCGCGACCTGCAAAGGCGACTGTCCGTCGTCCTTCTTAGGCGGCTGCTTTGCCACACAATTGACCAGTGCCG
>CACZXG010000031.1 GCA_902785055.1 uncultured Lachnospiraceae bacterium | reverse complement strand
AAAAGACGGAATCGACGCTGAAGTCGTAAACATCTGCACCATCAAGCCCCTGGACGAGGAACTGGTCGTGAAGACCGCTATGAAGACCGGCAAGGTCGTAACTGCTGAAGAGCACAACATCATCGGCGGCCTGGGCGGCGCAGTAGCAGAGTGCTTGGCTGAGAAGTGCCCGACCAAGATGTACCGCATCGGCGTACGCGACAAGTTCGGCGAGTCCGGATCCGCGGGCGAGCTGCTCCACAAGTACATGCTGGACGGAGAAGGTGTGTACAAACAGGTCAAGGCATTTGTAGAAGCATAACATTTCGCGAAAAAACAATGACAGTTTACGAATTAAACCGGCCGTAATGGCCGGTTTATTTTATGATATAAATACAAATTCCGGTGATGTGACTGATCTGCAAGGAGGGTAATAATGAAAACAATGCAAGCTTTTAACCCGTATCTTCCCAGCTGGGAGTATGTTCCGGACGCGGAGCCGCATATTGTCGACGGCAGAGTGTATATTTATGGTTCGCACGATATTTTTAACGGACTGAACTTCTGCCTGGGAGATTATGTGTGCTGGTCTGCACCGGTAGATGATCTTGGAAACTGGACTTATCACGGCGTGATCTTCAAAAGAGAGCAGGATCCCGCTGCTCCCCGCATCCGCATGACAAACGGTCTGGCAGCGCCGGATATGGTGGTCGGTGATGACGGCAGATATTATCTTTACTATTTCATGGGCGGCACCAAGATGATCTCTGTCGCGGTGTGTGACGAGCCCGCAGGCAAGTATGAGTTCTACGGCTATGTCAGGTATCAGGACGGCACGCCGATCGGAAAGAGAAATGAGCCTTTCCAGTTTGATCCCGGCTGCCTTAAAGATGACGACGGAAGACTGTATCTGTATACAGGATTTGCTTTCGGCGGAAATCCGATCCTGCTGGATGGTTCCAAGCCCACTGAGCATGGCCCCATGTGGTTTGAGATCGATACTAAGGATATGCTGACGGTCATATCCGGTGATGAGATTCACTATCTTGGCGTCAAGACCGGCGAGGAAGCGAAGGGAACGCCTTATGAGGAGCAGCCTTTTGGCGAGGCGAGCTCGATGCGCAAGTTCGGCGATACCTATTACTTTATCTATAGTTCTCTCAACAGCCACAATCTCTGCTACGCGACCAGCAAGAGTCCGACGGAAGGCTTTGAGTACGGCGGTATACTGGTCTCCTGCGGCGACATCGGACTTCCCGGAGTTCCGGATCCGGAGCACGCAAGAAATTCGACCGGCAACACGCACGGAAGCCTGATCGAGATCAATGGAAAATACTATATTTTCTATCACAGGCACAGCAACCGCAAGCAGTCTTCCAGACAGGCCTGCGCGGAGGAGATCCGCTTTGAGGACGGCAAGTTCTATCAGGCAGAGATGACTTCCTGCGGCCTCAACGGAGGCCCTCTCAGCGGCAAGGGCACTTATCCGACAGCAATCGCCTGCAACGTTTATGGCAAAAACGGTACGAGGTTCATGTCCATGATCAAGTTCCGCAAGGGAAGCAATCCTTTCCTCACACAGCGCGGAGGCGACCGTGAAGAAGGCGAGCCTCAGTATATCTCGAACTTCTGCACGGACTGCACGGTCGGATTTAAATATTTTGACCTCAGGGAGACGAAGACGGTCAAAGTCAACCTGCAGGGCTATGGCAACGGATGCGCAGTGGTGATCCGGACACAGGAGAAAGGCGATGTGATCTGCCGCATTCCGGTGCACACCTGCAAGGAGCCTGAGAACTTTACGGGAGTGCTTCCCGCAGGGCTTGGCGAAAAAGAGGCTCTGTTCTTCAGCGTTGAGGGCAAAGGCGGAACTTTTGACTTCAACTCCTTTACTTTAGACTGAACTGACAACTGATACAGAACTTAACTGATAGGGAAATCGCGCTTGATCGGCGCGGTTTCCCTATATTTACGTTGTTTTTGAAAAGTGATAAAATTCTGTTTATGAGAGTGGCAATTGCAGAAGATGAACTTCATACACGCAGGGAGATCCGAAGACTTCTTGAGAGATATGGCGCTGAGAACGGTATATCTTTTCAGGTTTCGGAGTTTGCTGACGGGGACAGCATCACGGAAAATTATACGGGCTCATATGACCTGATCCTGATGGACGTTGAGATGCCGTTTGTGGACGGAATGTCTGCGGCAGAGGAGATCAGAAAGGCAGATCAGGAGGTTACGATCATTTTTATTACCAACGCTCCTCAGTACGCCATCAAGGGATACAAGGTCGGTGCGCTCGACTATATTTTGAAACCGGTGAGTTATTACGCTTTTTCGGAGTCGATAAAGCGCGCGATCGCGAAGATCAGGGCGAGGCACCCGGACGACAACTATATTACGATCTTCGTAAAGGGCGGCGCGAGAAAGATCGGGGTTAATTCCATTGACTATGTGGAAGTGATCGACCACGATCTGTTTTTCCATGCCGGAGAGGAGCTGATCGAGACGCGCGGAACGATCCGCGATGTGGAGAATGAACTGGCCCCCTATCACTTCTTCAAGTGTAATAAGGGGTGCCTCATTAACCTCGCGAAAGTGACAGGATATAACAAAAATGACGTGGTCGTCGGCAAAAACACGCTGCCGGTGAGCCGCTCAAGAAAGAAGCCGCTTCAGGAGGCCATTCACGCATATCTGGACGGAGTGACATGAGAGGGAGCTTTTAATGTACACAGAACTTACGCACACCCCCGGAATCTTATACGCGATTGCTTACTGGATTTCTGCCATGATCTATTGCCGGTTTCTCCCGCAAAGGGCGGCCGGAGTGAAACGCTGTCTTCTGGCGGCGTTCTTTTTTGTCCTGATCTGCGGATTTATGACGATCACGGATCATCCGCCGGTATACCTTTTCTTCCTGTTTGTATCGATAGAGATCGGTATGATCTATCTTTTCATGTATCTGATGTGCGATATGCCGCCCGGGAAAACGGTCTACTATTGCGCGAGAGCGTTTATGCTGGGTGAGCTGGCAACTTCACTGGGATGGCTTTTGTACTACTACAGCGTCACCCGTCTGGCGGCCAGAGTCTCACTGCCGTTTATGTGCGTGCTGGTTGCAGCTGTGTATCTCGTCGTTTTCGGCTGCATTTATATACTGGAAAAGAAGCAGGAAAAGGACGCACGGCTCTTGCAGCCCGGCAGCCGGGATATCGCGGGCGCGATAGCGATAGCGCTCAGCGCATATGCTATTTCCAATATCAGTTTCGCGGTGGCCAACACCCCGTTTTCGATGCGTTACAGCAATGAGATCTTTATCATGCGCACGCTTACAGACTTTGGAGGTGTGATCATGCTGCTTCTGTACCATAACCTGATTGTCGAGGTCAGTGCCAGGACAGAAGCTGAACTTGAGCAGCAGTTGCTGCAGATGCAGTACAGCAATTACCAGATCTCACAGGAGAGCATCGATGTGATCAACCAGAAGTATCACGACCTGAAGCATCAGATCGCCGCGCTCCGTTTTGAACTAAACGACGAAGAGAAGTACGGTTATCTGACGCAGATGGAAGATGAGATCCGCCAATATGAGGCGGAGAATAAGACCGGCAACAAAGTCCTGGATACGATCCTTACGGCCAAGACTCTTGTCTGTCAGAACCAGAGGATCTCCATGAACGTAGTGGCGGACGGATCCCTCCTTGATTTCATGAGCACAATGGACCTGAGCGCTCTGTTTGGAAACGCCCTCGATAACGCGATCAGAGGCGCGGCGAGCGTACCTGATGAGAACGAGCGCCTGATCCGCGTCGTGGTCTGCGAGCAGATGGGATTTGTCCTTGTCAAAATAGAGAACCGCTACGCTGGCGAAGTGCGCTTCGACGGCAAGGATCTTCTCACCACCAAGAACAACAAGGACTATCACGGATACGGCGTCAAGAGTATCAGAAAGACTGTTGAGAAATATGACGGAACTGTCACCATTCGGACAGATGACGGATGGTTTCTTCTGAGTATATTGTTTCCTGCCCGGGCCTGATCGGCAGTTTTTACCGGCTGTGATTGACCGGCAGCTTTTTGCCGGAAGCGACTGATCGGCAGCTTCGGAAATTGCCTGCATTCGCTCGTTTACGGCAGTTTCCGTACCGTTTGCGTCTTCGGCGCGCTGTCCGGCAGTAAATGAAGTATCATATAATCATCAGTAATGTTGATCAGACATGGAGGGGATACAATGGACTTTTTGAAAAAGACAGTAGAGCAGCCGGCTCTCGAGACAAAGATCAAAAGTGACGAGGTCAAAATTCAGGAGATCGCGCTCGGCTATTTTTTGGCACCGTTCTGCGCGATGCTTGCCAACTCGATCTTCGGCGCTTACCTGACCAGATACTATGCTGACGTTCTGGGATGGACCAAATTCGGCGCAGGCGCATTTGCAGCGCTCCTTCCGATCGTTTCCGTCGTCTTCGTTGTGCTCGGGAACCTGATGGTAGGAAAGTGGATCGACAACACCAGAACTACGGCTGGCAAAGCCCGTCCGTATCTGTTTGCTTCGATCCCGCTCATGGCAGTGGCCATCATTTTGATGTTCGCATCGCCTAACAACGGTTCGCCGCTGCAGATGATCTGGATCGCGGTCAGCTATAACCTGTACTATTCGATCGCATATCCCTGCTATTACACAGCACACAGTTCGATGGTCTCCCTGTCCACACGTGATACAGACAAGAGAGGACTTCTGGCTACCATGTCCAACGCGTCCATGGTGGCAGCTGCCGGTGTCGGCGCCAGTATCGTGGTTCCGATCCTGCTGCAGAGTTATATGTTCTCTTACAACGGAACTTCTCTGGACGTCGCGGCATCCTACAGCCACTGGAGAGTGCTCTCGCTCGTCTTTGCGCTGGTAACTGCGTTTGGTATCATCCTTGAGTACTTCTTCACAAGAGAGAGAATTACTGAGGAAACAATGGATCTTCCGCAGGCAGCTGAGGCTATTCCCATGAAGACCCATGTGAATGCCTGCAAAGCTGATAAGTATTGGTGGATGGTCATCCTCTTTGTGTTCTTCTTCCAGATGGGACAGCTTGTCAAGAATACGTCAATGAGCTTCTACGTTCGCTGGATGTTTGACAGCGTTCTGACAGCATCGGATCCCGAGAGCGCATCCGGCGCCCTGATGAGCACACTGGGCCTGATCGGCGGTCTTCCGTCCGCAGTAGGCATGGTCATCGCGTGGCCTCTCGCCAACAAGCTTGGCAAAAAGCGCGCGATCGTCATTGGCATGTTCTTCTCATTGCTGGGCGGCGTCGTCGCTTTCTTGGGAGTACACAGCTTCAAGATGGTCTGCACCGGCGTTGTGCTCAAGGCAATCGGAATCATTCCCGCACAGTATGTCATGCTGGCAGTCATCTCTGATGTTCTCGATCACCTCGAAGCCAAGAACGGTTTCAGAAGCGACGGCTTCACAATGTCGATTTACGGTTCGATCATGGTAGGTCTTCTGGGACTCGCAGTAGGTATCGTAAGCGGCCTTCTCGGAGCGACCGGTTATGACGCGACTCTCACCAGACAGCCTGTAGCGGCGGAAAACGTGCTGATCTTCGTTTATCTCGGAATGGATATGCTTTCCTTCGTCGTATCAATCTTCCTTCTGTGGAGAATGGACGTCGAGAAGTATGCGGCTGAGGATCAGCAGAAGATCAAGGAAAATCAGGAGAAGGCGGCAGCTGCCGGAAAAGAAGAGTAAGAAGTTAATAGTTGAATTTGTTGGAGCCACCGGGCGCTGGGCCGGTGGCTCCTTTTTGTATGCGCGCCATGGGCGCGCATGTTTCTGTTTCTGGAGTTGTCTTTTGGCTTCAGGGGAATTTTAGTGCGCCTGGGGGCGCATGTTTCTGTTTCCGGGGTCGCCTTTTGGTTGCGAGGGAATTTTAGGTACGGAAGGTCAATTTTAGAAGAATTACGTCCATGGAAGAAGTCTGGAATGATGTGTCTTGCTTGAGTTGGAGATGGGGCAGCAAAGAATTCGGCACAGAAGCTTAGCTTGAACACAGTCTCGTCCCTCAATAAACAGGATTTCCTGGAATATGCCGGTTGGAATTCAAAATCGGGTAATTGTCATGGATTTTCATGGACGAGAGTTTCTGATATTGATGCTTCTGTACCGAAACGAATGAACGGCAGCTCGAACACACCGCAGCAGTCCGCACGCATCACAATAAGCCAGCACCCCACTCATCGAGCCTGAATCCTGTCCGCATACTGGGAAAAGCGGTAATCTGTGCGATAAGCTGACAAAGCTTCTGCGGGCACGAAGAGATCTGCATCTGTGCCGTCCAAAAGATGTTGGCCAACCAGGATCTGTGAGGGATCCCACGCTTCGAGATAGATGGCCGCAAGGGAATTGCAGCCGTCGAATGCGCCGTCCTCAATGCGCCGCACTGACTCCGGAATGGTGATCTGAGTGATTTCTGTATTGCCGGCATAGGTCGAACGCCTGAGGACAGTGTCCTCTTCATCAGACATCTGAGTAAATGCCAGAGTCCGAGGCATCGCGGGCACATCGATTTCTGTGAGAGAAGTGTCGCCGAACTGAGCTTTGAGATCGCGGATCAGCTGTCTTGTAAAGAAGGTTCTTCCTGCCCGGTTCAGATGGAAGTTGGTGTCATAGAACCAGCCGGCTTCCATAACGGCATCGCGAGGATCTCCCAGAATGGGGAAATCAAGGATTTTATCCAGATGTGCATAGAAATCCTGAGCGTACGCTTCGGAAAGAGAGTGCGTATTTGTTATCATTTCGCTTCCTGCTGAACTGGCACTGGTCCCTCCAGTGACAGAAAGCTTATTTACAGGGCAGAAATGGTAGTAGAAGGAAGCTCCTTTTTTACTTAGTTTCCGGGCATAGTTATTGAGATAATCGGAAAATTCCTCTGTAGGAAGCTCGTCGCTCATGACCACGGGAAGGTCAGGATCATACTCTTCCGGCATGATGTTCTGAGAAACTATTTCGCTGTCGATATCTCCGTATTCGTTGAAGGAATCGCGGCGGTAGAGTGGGCCCGGTTCGGGCAATGTTTTGGCCAGTTGATAGTGGAGCTTCTCCATGGCGAAGGCGGGCAAGGCGCCCAGGATGGAGGGGTAGAGATCCGGGCGGATCTGCCGCAGCAGCTCCCACGCGCCGTCGAGCCCCTGCAGGGCGTAGGTGCCGTCGGTGAAGTCGGACAGGGTCTGGTCGTTGATCTCGGGCATGAAGATCACGATGTCGCCTTCGCCGATGCTGCGCTGCGCAAGGTCCAGCATCATGCGACTTCCGAGCGCCGCGTACATGCCGAAGTTCACAACTTCATAATCCGGGAATTCTTTCTCAATGAGCGGGCTGTCCGCGCCGAAGGCTGCGCTGCTACCGCCGACCAGGATGATCTTGGGACCCCGGACGGAGGCAAGGCGGCCGCATTTGTACTTGAGCTCGCCCATATAGGTGGCGTCGTATTTGGCGGGGAGTCCGATCGCGCAGATGCCCACAAAGAGCAGCGGCAGGAGCAGAGCCAAGCATATGAGAAGGAGAAATGGTTTGCGTTTCATTGGCTGCCTTTCTCAGAATTGGAAGTAAATAAAGTCATTTCCTGTGCCTCCGGCGAGATTTCCGATCCATGATACCAGGATCGCGGCGGCCATCAGGAAAGTAATGATCTCGAGAAGTACGGTCCTGCCGCTTTTGTCCTCGGACTGCTGCGCGGAGGGAATCGTCCGGATCAGATACAGCAGGACGGGAATCAGCGCAATCCGCACAAGAGAGGCTGCACCGAGCGGCGCTCCGGCAGTGATAAAGGCGGCGCGCAGGATTTGCAGGTCCGTCCATCCTCTGCCCAGCCCGGCGTACATGGAAAATGCCTGGCGCATAGAGGAAGCCCTGAAGAGGACCCAGCCGAGGCTTGTCAGAAGAAAAGTCAGGGCGACGCGCAGTATGCGGGTGAAAGGGACCTCTGGGGTAGTTTGTTCGGTGAGAGAGACCTCTGGGGTAGTTTGTTCGGTGAGAGAGACCTCTGGGGTAGTTTGTTCGGCGAAAGGGACCTCTGGGGTAGTTTGCACCCCGCGAGCCCTTCCCCACAGGACACTGCACGAGAGCAGCACGCCGTGAAAGAGCCCCCACGCCGCGAAGTGCCAGTCCGCCCCGTGCCAGAATCCGCTCAGGAGGAATACGATCAGTATGTTGCGCACGTGGACCGCTGTTCCCCGACGGCTTCCGCCAAGCGGAATGTACACATAATCCGTGAACCAGCTCGTGAGCGTGATGTGCCATCGCCGCCAGAACTCCCGAATGCTGTCAGCAAGATAAGGACTGTCAAAGTTTATGTGCAGCCGGATCCCCAGTAGCCGCGCAGCGCCCAGCGCGATGTCCGAATATCCCGAGAAATCCGCATAGATCTGAAACCCAAACAATATACCTGCCAAAACAGTGACAGGCCCGCTGTACCGCCCTGCATCAAACAGAGCTGACACATAAACGGATATGAAGTCCGCGATCACGATCTTTTTGAAGAATCCTCGCAGGATATAGAAGGCGCCGGTCCGGGTATCGGATCCTGTCGGTGAAGGGCACGATTTAAGCTGAGGCAGAAGGTCATCGGCCCTCTCAATAGGACCTGCCACGAGCTGCGGGAAGAAGGACACAAAGAGCGCAAAGTCTCTGAAGCTTCGCTCAGCCCTCCGCCTTCCGCGGTACACATCCAGGCAGTAGGAGATCGACTGGAAAGAGTAAAAGGAGATCCCGGCAGGCAGCGGCAGCAGAAGACCGCGGCTGTTAATTCCCATAAGGTGAAAAAGATTGTTCTGCACAAATCCGAAGTATTTGAAGAAGAACAGAACACCAAACACGAAAACCAGCACAAGAGTCAGAATCGTGCCGGTTCGGCTGTTTTGCTCTGAGCGGGCTTTTTCGATCGCGATTCCGCCGAGGTAAGTGACCAGCGTGACCAAAAGAAGCAGAGGGAAACACTTAAAACTGCCGCCCATATAAAAGAGCCAGCTCGCCATGAGAAGGAAAGACTGACGGGAGAGGAGGAACCGAGCCGCACGATCATGCCCCGCGTGCTGCGACATGCCCTGAGGCAGGCCCGGCAGTTTCCTGTAGATCACACAGACCAGAGGAAATCCGATCAGGAAGAGGGGAGAAGTAAAATTCACGATCCGCCTCCTTTCCTGTTCTTACTGTTAAAATACAGTGCGGCCAGCGCGATCGTCAGCATTACAAGGAGCAGAGCGGCGATCGCGTCATAGGAGATGCCCATAAAAAGGGCAGCGGGAAAGAGGACCGTGAAACCGGTCATAAGGATCAGCAATAGGATTGTGAGGAATGGGGCACTATTTTGCATCGTTAAGCACCTCCTCCAGGTCGCGGCGGATCCTCTCGGAGCGGATCGCAACGCCGTCAGTGGACAAATGGTTGTCAGTGCCGAAGAGGTAGCGGCCAGGATAGAGAGAATCCTCTATGGGCGAGATCACTTCGGCGTGCAGGGTATCCCGGAACCAGGCGTCGAGCTCAGCCAGCGCGGCGCTGTCGCTCTCCCCGGAGAGAGCGGACTTGTTGCGGGGAGCATAGGTGAAGAGAACGCGGATCCCGTCCGCGGCAAATTTGTCGTAGACCGCGTTGAGGGGATCGATGTAGGCGGTTTTGGGGAATGCGCCGACTGTATAGTTGACCGGAAGATCGTAGATCGGCGCATCGTCTTCGGCATTTGGACGGTATACGATGTAATCGCCGTACTCATTGTAGGAAGGGGAACTGACCTGCCTGCCGTCTTCATCGAAATTTGCCGCAGAGACCGCATAGGACTTTGCTTCCATGCCGCGCCGCACCTTCTGGAAGGTGGTGAAAGCGCTGAGAACTCCCTCATAATCCCTGTAGTCCAGCTCAGCCAGAAGGTCATAGTCCGCCTCGATCATGTTGAAGAACTTGTCGTCAAAAGCATTTGTCGTGCAGAACTGCCGCTTGGCAGCGTCAAATTCCGGGGAGTGGATCAGGATGTCGCCCTCTTTCATCTGAGCGCGGATCAGGTCCAGCTGGGGCAGCGCGTTTGTGTAGGCGAATACGCCCATATTTACGACCGCGTAGTCCGGGAAGGCGTCGTCAAGATAGGCGCTGTTATAGCCGAAGCGGGCGGAAGAGCCGGAGAAGAGCACTATTTTGGCTCTGTCTGAAAGGGCGATGAGCCGGTCGTACTTGTCCGGGAAAGTGTCATAATAGCTTCCGCTGTAGACAGGCGGAACGCATGCGTTGATTCGGATCGTCCGGAGGTTATCGCAGCCCGCGAAGGCGTGGTCGGTGATCTCCGAGACAGTGTCGAACAGGATCAGCTCCTGAAGAGTGCAGTTGTCGAAGGCGTGGACTGCCACTGTTTTGACAGACGGCGGGAGGACCACGCAGTCACAGACGACGTCCCGGAAAGCGTCCTGCGCGATCCCGGTGACAGGGAGGCCTTCAATCTCGGAAGGGATACAAACGACCTCGACCTCTGGGGTGGTTTGTTCCAAAGAGACCTCTGGGGTAGTTTGTTCACTGCCGGCGACCTCTGGGGTGGGTTGTTCACCTTTGAATCCGGTGATCGTCACGGAATTGGTGCCCTTTTCATATAGGAAATCGGAGGCCTTGTTGCAGGGCGCCCATTCTGCGTAGAGTGTGAGAGTCTCGCCCCGCCCGACAGCAGCGCGGCTTCCCAGGCCGATGTGCTGTCCGCTCCCGTCAGCAGCGGTGTTCCAGCCTGTCAAAATATACCCATCCCGCTCGAACAGGTTCGTACCCTGTTCAGTGTTGACACGGAGGTGCGAGGCCGGGTAACAAACTACCCCAGAGGTCTCTGTCATATCAGAGGCAGAACAAACTACCCCAGAGGTCGAGGTTCCGCCGTTTGCCTCATATCGGATCGAATAAGGATTCTCTTCTGTGAGTATGGAAACTACGGTATCGTAGCAGATATTATGCAGAGTGCAGGTATACTGCCCATTGCCGCTTTCATCCAGCGAATAGTTCCGATAGTCGGTCCCAAGGACAGTGCAGCGCTCCGCAGCAGTGATCATGAACTGCAGATCGGATCCTTCCTCGGCAGTCAGAACGGAAGATTCTGTCTGAATCTGCGGATTGTCCTCGAGGACTACCCGGACGGAGCGTCCGCTATGCGCCGGAGCAAACAGGGATGAAGCAGATCTGCCGCAGCCTGTGCACAGCAAAATAAGCGCGGCAAGAACCGCGCAGGCAATGGATGCCCGGTATATTTTGCCGGCTGATCGTTCGCACCGGAATTCCCTGTGGATCATTGTTAACTGCTCCTGTGAAGCTGGGTGTCTGTTCTGAATTTATTATAAAGCAATAATCCACGGGCAAAGCGTACACTTTACGCAAATAATCAAGCACTTTACGGCAACAAAATTCGCGTCATAATCCCGATGATATACTGAATTCAACATACAAAATGTATAACCCCGATATTTGTAAAGGGAGGGAGGAACAAATGGGCAATAACAAATCAAAAGTCTGGCGAGGCCTGACGGCAACCGGCGCTATGCTGCTGGCTGCTTCAGTAACTGCTTCGACGATCGTGACTGCACATCGCACTGACATCGACAAGATGATCGGTACGCAGAGCACACAGATCGTAAACGAGACAAATGCATCGCCGGAGGAACTGTACACGTATTCTTCTGACTATACCAGCACTACCGAATTAGTACAGGCTATGCAGGATATCGGAACCAGGATGAGCCAGGAAGGCAGCGTTCTGCTCAAGAACAACAACGCGGCACTTCCTCTGAGCGCAGAGGAGATCGGCAAGGTATCCCTGCTGGGATTCCAGAGCTATTTCCCAAACAAGGGCGCGATCCTCGGCCCTACGGCTGCCGAGAACCACGGTACCGAAGCTGACACAGTTGACCTGGTCGGCGCACTGGAGGCAAGAGGCTTCACACTCAATTCCACACTTAAGGATATGTACAACAGCGATGCTCTTAAGAGCATCTTCAAGTCTGAAGTTGCCACATGGACAGGCGTTGCTGAGTACCTGAACCTGACGGCTCCTTCAGTGGGCGGCGTCTACACGGACAAAGAGCCTTCCATCGCAGAGCTCGACAGCGCGAACGCAGGCTGGAAAGACAGCCTGAATGAGAGCAACGTGATGATCATCACGATCGGCCGCGCAGGCTCCGAGAACGCGGACTACACACCCGGCGAAGCAGGTGTAGATCCTGCTGACGGCCTGAACCAGACCGATCCGCTGGGACTTTCCGACGATGAGAGAAATCTGATCGCGGCAGCAGTAGATGCCAAGGCTGCAAACGGCGGCAAGGTCATCATTCTTCTTAACAACGGCAACCCGATGGAGATCCAGGAGATCGCCGACAACGACGGCGTAGACGCGATCCTTCAGGTCGGTACACCCGGAAGCTATGGTTTCTACGGCGTAGCAGACATCCTGAGCGGCGCGGCGAATCCCTCTGGTCACCTGACTGACACTTATGCCGTGAAGAATTCCCTGAGCCCTGCAGCCCAGAACTACGGCGATCTGCAGTGGACAAACGCGAATCCGGCTGTTTCCATGAACGACGCGATCGTGGAAGCCGAGAGCATCTACACAGGCTACAAGTACTATGAGACCCGTTATGCTGACTGTGTCCTTGATCAGGGCGCGGCAGATTCGGAAGTCGGCAGCACCGGCGGCGCCTGGAATTACACTAACGAAGTCACATATCCTTTCGGATATGGCCTTTCCTACACGACCTTCGAGCAGAAGATCGACGATGTAAAGGTAGACCTCGCTGCCAAAACAGCGACTGCCACAGTTACCGTAACAAATACCGGCAGTGTCGCAGGCAAAGACGCTGTACAGCTCTATGTCTCTGTACCTTACACAGCTTATGACATCGAACACGGCGTTGAAAAGTCTGCGATCCAGCTGCTGGATTTTGGCAAGACACAGATCCTCGAGCCCGGAAAGAGCGAGACTGTCACGATCACTGCAGACCTGCAGTACATGGCAAGCTGGGATTCCACTGCTGATAACGCGGCAGGAACCAAGGGCAACTATATTTTGGACGCGGGCGACTACTACTTCACAGTAGGCAACGGCGCTCATGACGCTCTCAACAATGTACTGGCCGCTCAGGGCAGAACAGTGGACAACGGCATGACCGCAGCAGGCAATGGTGAGAACGTAAAGGTCTGGAACCTTGCAGCGATCGACAACAAGACTTTCGCTACAACAAAGTCCGGCGTGAATGTTGAAAACCAGCTGGCTGACATGGACATCAATTTCTGGATGCCCGGCACAGCTGTTTACCTGACAAGAAATGACTGGGCGAATACTTTCCCCCAGACTTACAGAGACCTGACCGCGACCGACGAGATGGTGGCGATCATGGACAACGACGTCTACGAATATCAGGCAGACGGCGGCGAGGTTACCTGGAATGCGGACAACGGCCTGTCACTGGCAGACCTCAAAGGCGTATCCGACTTTGACGATCCCAGATGGGACCAGCTGATCGACCAGATGGATCTGTCCGAGGCGCTGATCAGAACAGCGTTCGGCGGAACCAGCACCAAGACGATCTCTTCGATCTCCTCTCCTGAGGCGATCCAGAATGACGGCCCCACCGGCTATGCGAACTATCCTCTGGGCCAGTACGCTAACAAGAACAAAGACAGCGGCGATCCCTGCGCGATCGATGCAAATGATCCCAACGCAGGTTTCATGGGCAACACCATGGCCAACAACGTTGTTGTGGCACAGACTTTCAATAAAGACCTGGCTCTCGAGTGGGGCAAGACAGTGGGCAACTATTCTCTGTGGTCCAACTGCACGATCCTGTGGGGCGTTTCGGCAAACCTTCACCGCCTGCCTTACTGCGCGAGAAACCTCGAGTACTATTCGGAAGATCCGGTCCTGTCCTCCTTCCTCGGCGCGGAAGTTGCCAAAGGAGAGCTTGAATACGGTGTCATCGCTTCCGTCAAGCACTTCTGCTTCAACGATACGGAGATGAACCGAACCGGCGTAGCTCCCTTCATGACGGAGCAGAAAGCCCGTGAAGGAGATATCCGCGCGCAGCAGTCCATCATCGAGGACGCAAAGTGCCTCGGCGTTATGACCGCTTACAACCGCGTCGGCTGCTACACCGACAATGCGCATACAGGCCTGATCAAGAACATCCTTCACGGAGAGTTCGGCTTCAGAGGCCTCATCAGCGAGGACTTTATCATGGATCCCGTTTACGCATCCCTTAAGGAAGCAGTCATGAACGGCATCACGATGTCCTGCAACACCGGCGACAACACACTTGAAGCAGTCGCAGCTTACTATCCGAACCTCAACTGGAACGTTGAGACTGTCGGCAAGGACAGCGAGCTCCAGAAAGCGCTGAAGTACGCTATGAAGAAACAGAACTACGCACTGGCCAACTCCAATGCTATGGACGGCCTTGTACCCGGAGCACATCTTGAGACTGTCAAGACCTGGTATGACAAGCTGATCATGGGCCTTGAGATCGCCTTCGGTCTGATCACCGCTCTGTGCGCAGTAATGTATTTTCGTAAAAGAAACTAAAGGGAGGTAAAGTGAGATGAAAAGAGCAATATTCGGATCGATCATGACAGTCATCACGATCGTTGCAGCGGTCGTAGGACTGGTAAACTACATCACGAACTCCAATACCACTTACTTTGCCGGACTTGGCAAAGATCCCGTTGTGATCGGATGCACAGTACTCGGAATCGCAGCACTGGCCCTGTGGCTTGTGCTGGGAGAGCCCAAGGCTTCCTGGAAGGACATTCTTCCCGTCGCAGCTCCCGCCTGCCTTATCGTAGCTGCTCTGACCCTGGTCAACAGCAGGATCAACGGCGTGGCCGCGATCATGACCTTCGAGAACAACGCGCAGAATATGGCTGATCTGCAGAGTGCGATCATCGCCATCGCGGCACTCGTCGCGGCAGCAGTTCTGGCAGCGTTCACGGCGTTCTTCGATGTGAAGAAAGAGGCTTGACGCTGGTAAAGAGTTTATCAAAGAAGCGCGTGCTCCATTCGGGGCATGCGCTTCTTTTGTGCTATAATTTAGTTCAGAACGAAACGGCACAGCCTATGGAAAATGAGGAACGGGGCAATGATGATCAGGGCGGCAATTGTCGAAGACGATAAAAAAGAAATGCAGGCACTCAGAACTCATATGGAGCGCTGCAGCAAAGAGCGCGGCTTTTTGTACACGGCCGACTGCTTTACGGACGGTGACGCGATCGTTGAGAATATCCGCAATGGATACGATATCATTTTTCTGGATATTGAGATGCCGCTTATGAACGGTATGGATGCGGCGGAGCAGATCCGGGAGACGGACAAGGATGTGACGATCATCTTTACGACGCATAATCCCAATTACGCGATCCGCGGCTATAAGGTGCAGGCACTGGATTATATTCTGAAACCTGTCAGCTACAGTTCTTTTGACGAGGTAATGGAAAGAGCGCTCCGGGTGCGTCAGGAGAGCGGCGGCAGATACATCAAGGTGAAAGTGCGCAGCGGCACTGTCAAACTGGATGTATCAAAGATACGGTATGTGGACGTCTTCGATCACTACGTCTGCTATCACACGCCGGGAGGCGACGTCAAGTCCAAGACTACTATGCGGGAAGTGATGGAGGAACTGGAGGGAGAATCGTTCTTCCAGTGCAACAAAGCTTATCTGGTCAATCTGGCGCACGTGGACGGGATCACCGGGAACGACCTGGTGATCGCGGGAGAGAAGATCCCCGTCAGCCGCGCCCGCAAGAAAGCATTTCTGGAAGCGATGAATCAGTATCTGGCACGGTGACGCAGCATGATGAAACCTCCTACTGTTGACTTATACAATACGCCCGGCATTTATTACGCGGCAGCTTACTGGCTTGGGAGCATGGTCTTCGGAACGGTACTGTCCAAAGAGAGAAGAAATGCCGCCACATGGATGAAGCAGCTGCTGGTCCTGGCAGTCATGTGCCTGTTCATGACAGTGACGAATCACAAGCCTGTTGTGCTCTTTATTCCATGCCTGCTGGTCGATTACGCCCTGACATGCCTGAACCTCAGACTTTCATGCTCCCTGACTCCGGAGGAGGCGATTTATTACACCGCGCGCGCTTTCATGGTCGGAGAGCTTGCCGCCGCGCTGGACTGGCAGGTATTTTATTATGCGCTCACTACGCTGAAGATGCCGCTCAATATGCGGACAAACCTGACATTTCTCCTGCCCACCTGGCTGCTTGTGTTCGGGGTCTCTTATCTGACTGAGCGGTTTATTTTCAAGAGACATGGACGGCCGGAAGTCTCCCGGTCGATCGTTGCAGCGATCCTGGGAGTTATAGCAGTTTTCTATTTTTGGAGCAATATCAGTTATATTGTGCGGGGGACTGCTTTTACAGCATCCGGCGCGCAGGAACTCTTTATCATACGGACTTTGTCTGATCTGGGAGCTGTCGTCTTTTCCGGAGCGTATCATATGATGGTATGCCAGCTGAGCGCACGTCTGGAGTCGGAGAAGCTCAATCAGGTCCTGGAGATGCAGTACGCCGCCTATAAAGTGTCAGAGGAGAGCATTGCGCTGGTCAACAGGAAGTATCACGACCTTAAACACCAGATCAGTGTGCTGCGTGACAGTACCAGCGAGACCGAGAGACACGAGTATCTCGACCAGATGGAGGAAGATATCCGGAGTTTTGAAGCGCAGACGCACACAGGAAACGAGGTTCTTGACGCGATCCTGGGCACGAAGATGCTTCAGTGCATGCAGGAGGGGATCGATCTTCATGTGATGGCCGAAGGGGAGGCCCTCGGCTTTATGAATAAGATGGATATCAGCGCTCTCTTTGGCAACATTCTGGACAACGCGATCGAAGGAACGAGGAAGGTGGACGATCCGGAAGACCGCCATATCCGTCTGTATGTCAACGCGCAGAAAGGGTTCCTCAAGATTTTGGCAGAGAATACTTTCAGCGGAAAGGTTTCTTTCGAAGAAGGGATCCCGATGACGAGTAAAACGCACGAAGTCGGATACCACGGCTACGGGGTGCGCAGCATCCGCGCTACGGCGGAGAAATACGACGGAAATGTAATCATGAAGGCAGAGGACGGGTGGTTCCGGGTCCATGTGCTGATCCCGCAGCAGTAAGCCGGAATCCCTATCCATTTTGCGACCAAACAATGACTGTTTGCGTACAGTGACCGGCTTGGCAGGCCGGTCTATTTTATTATAGAAATGACAAGAATAAGTTGATATTCCCAGGGGGTAAATTATGAAAAAAGTGGATTTTAACAAAGGTTGGGAAGTACGTTGTGTGACGACCGGCAGCGAGTTCAGCCAGGTCTCGATCCCTCACGACGCGATGATCTCGGAGCCGAGGATCGCGGAGAGTCTCGGGGAGGGAAATATAGGTTTCTATGCGGGATATGATTACGAATACCACAAAACCGTTAATGTGCCTGCGGAGGACCAGGGCAAGGCGCAACTTCTGGAGTTCGAAGGCGTCTATCACAACGCTGAAGTCTATATTAACGGCGTAAAGGCTGCGGAGAGGCCTTACGGCTATTCCAATTTCTATGTGAACGCCTCTGACTATTTCAGGTACGGCGAGAAGAATGAGATCGTTGTCAAGGCTTACAACTCTGACCAGCCCAACAGCCGCTGGTATTCGGGCACCGGAATTTACAGACCGGTCTGGCTTTGGGAAGGCAGGGATGCTTTTATCCCGGTCAACGGCGTTAAGATCCGCACATTGGATTATGTGACCCGCAGGATCAGCGTGACAGTTAAGACCTCTGTCTCCGGCAAGGTCCGGGTTCAGATCCTGAAGGGTGAGAAGGCAAATCCGGAGGCGCATTCCGATCAGGAGCGCATTATCGGCACTTATGCAAAAGAGAGCGAGGGCACGGAGGTGACTTTCCGCTTCTGTGTTAAGGACGGAGAGCTCTGGAGCCCCGAGACTCCGAATCTCTACACCTGCCGCGTGACTTTCGGCGATGATGTCGTGGAGGAGACTTTCGGTATCAGGACACTGAAGTGGAAAGCCGGCAAAGGCATGACGATCAACGGCGAGCGCGTGATCCTGCGCGGCGCCTGCATCCACCACGACAACGGTATCCTGGGTGCCTGCGCGTATCCGGAAGCGGAGGAGCGCCGAGTCAGGATCCTCATGGAGAACGGCTACAATGCGATCCGCTCGGCGCACAACCCTGTCTCCAAGACCATGCTCGAGTCCTGTGACCGCCTGGGAATGCTGATGATGGACGAGTTCGTGGACTGCTGGTATATCCACAAGACCAAGTACGACTACGCAGGGATTCACAGCCAGTGGTGGCAGGCGGATCTGCGCGAGATGGTGGACAAAGACTACAACCACCCCTGCGTCATCATGTATTCCACCGGCAACGAAGTCGCGGAGACTTCCGAGAAGAAGGGCATCGCGCTCACAGGCGAGATGACAGAGTATCTGCACAGCCTGGATGCCACAAGACCCGTGACCTGCGGCGTCAATATCTTCTTCAACTTCCTCTATTCTATGGGCTTTGGCGTCTACAGCGACGACAAAGCGGACAAGGCCGTTGATGAGGCCAAAAAAGTGCAGGCTGACGGCAAGAAGAAAAAGCCCGTCGGCAGTGAGTTTTACAATACTTTGGCCTGCCTTATGGGAGACCGTTTCATGAAGTTCGGCGCGACACTTCCGCCGAGTGACTGGAAGACCAAAGACGCTTTCGCGAACATGGACATTGCCGGATACAACTACGGAATCTGGCGCTACAAACATGACATTAAGAAGTACCCCAAGCGCCTGATCCTCGGATCGGAGACTTTCTGCAAAGATGCGTGGCTCTTCTGGGAGATCGCCCGTGACAACTCGAATATCATCGGCGATTTTGTCTGGGCGGGCATGGACTATATCGGAGAGACCGGCATCGGAGCGACGGAATTCAAAGACTATCTGCTTGAAGAAGACGAGAGCCATATGACCGGCGGCAACGGAAGGATCGACCTTCTGGGAAAGCCCCGCGCTGAAGCGGCTTACACGAGAGTGGCGCTTGAGAGAGAGATGGGACCGCTCATCGGTGTTCTGCCCGTGTACGAGGACGAAAAGCTTCAGCTGACCGGCTGGCAGCTGTCCAAGGCTGTCGAGAGCTGGTCCTGGCGCGGATGCGAGGGGCGTACGGCATACGTGGAAGTTTACGCGCGCGCCGCAGAGGTTGAACTCTTCGTAAACGGAAAGTCCTGCGGACGAAAGAAGAGAGCCGTGAACGGCTGCATGTACCGCTTCAAGGCAGTGTATGAAGACGGAGAGATCACAGCGATCTCCTATGATGAGAACGGAGCCGAGATCGGGCGTTACAGCATGAGGACGGCAGGTGAGGAGTCGGCACTTCGCGTGACGCCGGAGGAAGCTTCTGTTAAAGCCGGCCGCCTGAGCTTTATTCGTCTGCAGTATACGGATGATAACGGCGTATGGCAGCCCCAGGGCATCCACAACCTGAAGGTGGCAGTCGAGAACGGTGAACTTCTGGGCCTTGGCAGCGCAAATCCCTATGTGAAGGGCAACTATACAGAGGATACCGTTCGCACATATTTTGGAGAAGCAATGGCTGTGGTCCGCGCGGGAGAGAGCGGTACAGTCCGCGTCACAGTGACAGACGAGACCGGAGATACAGTCTGCGAGATCCCGGTCCAGTGACATTTCCGACAGGAAGGTTATTATGAACAGGAAAGCAGCAGGCATCATTGCCGGCACACTCGCGGCGGCGATCGCGATCACAGCCGGTGTTAATTGCAGGGCTTCTTATGCGGTATTCAGGAATCTGACAGCCCGGAAACTGAGCCTTGATGGGCATGCACAGTGGAGCGGCGGCAGGAATTATGAGAAGGTACCTTACGCAGGGGATTCTGTGAGCCAGTATCTGGATCTGTACGTTCCTGACACAGAGAGCCCGAGACTCTTTGTTCTGGTGCACGGCGGCGGTTTTATCAGCGGTGATTCGCAGTCGCGGCAGTCAATCCTGATGTATCAGTATTTCCGCGACCATGGCTATGCGTGTGCATCGGTCAATTACAGACTTGCACAGGAAGCAGCGTTTCCTGCGGGCCTTGAGGATGTAAAGGCCGCAGTGCGTTTCCTGCAATCCCATGCGGAGCAGTATGGTTATGACGCGTCCCGGATCGCGATCTGGGGAGAGTCTGCCGGCGGCTATCTGGCGATGGCAGAGGCTTTCTCCAACGAGAATGAATTTATGGGCGTGCGATATTTTGGCCAGGATGAAGATGAGGCAGCCGGAAAGTTCTATGCCGGTAAGGCGGCAGTTCTCGTCGACTATTACGGCGCTGCGGATCTGGGTACGATCTGGAACGGTACGAATGACTGGAAAGATCTGGGAATTCCGCAGATTGTCATTGATATAGCCAACAGCTGGATCGACAAAAATGTGCTGGAGGGATATTCGTCGGTGGAATCTTACTGGATGCGCAGAGAATTCAGTGAAATGGATAAGGAGGATAGGAAGGCTTTCGATCCTCACTATTTCATAGATGAGAACCTGAGCCGGGAGAGCGGACCGGCAGCCATGATCGTTCACGGAGACTGCGACATCACTGTGCCCTATCTGCAGTCGCAAAGACTCTATGATCATCTGGTCCGCACGATCGGAGAAGACAGGACACAGTTTCTTCTGATCCGCGGAGAGGGCCATGCGGCGGATATGCTCTACAGTGACGATGTGCTCTCTGAAGCGGACGTATTCATTCGCGGGCACTGAGAGACCGTTCACGCCCGCAAATTGTCCTTTCACGAACGGCGCAAAGTGATCTGAAAAAACAACGCTAGAATATATTTTGTAAACCAAACTAAAGATCAGCGGGCCGCTGCCGGTCCGCCCAACAAAGAGGAGGGGTAAATTATGAAACAAGGACTGATGCGCGGACTTGCGGCTGTCACCGCTTCGCTCTGCGCGGTATCACTTGTAGCTGCTTCCTATGCTCCTACACGTTCCGCATTTATCAATGCAAGACTCGGAACCGTCAGCTACAGGCTGGAGGAAACAGGTGAGACAACAGGGGACAGTTACTATTTTGAATCCGAATTCAATTCACTCAGCGATCTTCTCGCCGCCAAAACACAGCTGGCCGAGCAGATCAGCGCGGAAGGCACTGTTCTTTTAAAGAACAACGGCGCGCTTCCTTTGAACGCTTCTACTGAGCCCGTAACACTCTGGGGACACAACAGTGTGTTCACAGCTCGCGGCGGTATGATCGGTTCCACTGCGGCAGCAGGTGAGGGACAGGAGGATGTCAATCTTATTGACGCGATGTTCCAGAGAGGATTCCAGCTCAACGAGCAGATGATCGGTCTTCTCACAAGTGAAGAGGCGTTTGCATACACACGTCAGACATTCTTCCCCGGCGCGGGTCTGGTGCCTTCCTTCGAGGCGACATGGGAACAGCCGGCTGTCTACCTTGTAGGTGAGATTCCCGCCTCCATGTATACAGATGAAGTGCTGGCATCCGCTGACGGCACAGCAGCGGTCTGCGTGATCACACGCGACAGCTCTGAGGCTGCAGACTACGAGCCGACCATGTTCAACGGCACAGAAGGCGATTCCTTCGAGCGCCCGCTGGCACTCTCCCAGTATGAGAAAGACATGATCGAGCTGGCAAAACAGCACAGCACCAAAGTCATCGTCCTGATCAACGCGAACAACCCGCTTGAACTGGAAGAACTCAAGAACGACGACGAGATCGATGCGATCGTATGGGCAGGCGAGCCCGGCGTATACGGCTTCTTAGGTGTCGCAGATGTCCTGAGCGGAGCTGCCAATCCGTCCGGTCACCTTCCGGATACCTATGCGGTCGATTCCGCATCCGCTCCTGCGATGCAGAACTTCGGCTTGTATATGTACAGCAACAACTCCAACAGCGGCTCAGCATCCGGCGATGTAGCACAGCTTACGACCGACAACAAGAGCGACTGGTATGTTGTTGAGACAGAAGGCATCTATCAGGGCTACAAGTACTATGAGACCCGTTATGAGGATCAGGTGCTCGGGCAGGGCAACGCAGCTGCAGCAGAAGGCTCTTCAAACGGCGGTGCATGGTCCTATGCTAATGAAGTTTCTTATCCTTTCGGATACGGCGCTTCCTACACGACATTTGAGCAGAAACTCGATTCTATAGACGTCACAGTCGGCCAGGTCGGCAGCGCTAAAGTCACAGTTACCAACACCGGCAGTGTCGCAGGCAAGTCTGTTGTAGAGCTCTATGTACAGACACCTTATACAAACGGCGGCCTTGAAAAGTCCGCAGTACAGCTGGTGGGCTTTGCAAAGACCTCTGAGCTGGCGCCCGGCGAGGGCGAGACAGTCACTGTTGAGATCGATCCCGCGCTCTTTGCAAGCTATGACGAGACAGTAACCAAGGCTGACGGAACAGTCGGCGCATGGGTTCTCGAAGCAGGCGATTACTATTTTGCGATCGGTAATGGCGTACACAACGCGCTCAACAATATTTTGGCAAATAAGACCGGTTCCACTAACAACCTGATCTCCGTCAATGAGGGCGAGCAGATCTCCGCAGACAATGCAATCGTATGGAACCTGGCAGGAGCTGATACCGAGACCTATTCTGTCAACGTACAGAACGCGATCCAGAACGCGGATATCAATAAGCTCATCCCCGGCACAGCCGAGTACACCACAAGAGCAGACTGGTCCAAGGGCTGGAAGACTGTGGAGAGCATCACTCCTACAGCAGATATGATGGTCGGCCTCACCAACAGCACTTATTCTCTGAGCGAGAACGGCGAAGGCGTGACTTGGGGCGCAGACAACGGACTGATGCTTGTCAACATGCTGCAGACCGATGAGAACGGCAATTTCAGCGGCGTAGTTGATTTTGAGGATCCGATGTGGGATCAGCTGGTACAGCAGATCACACTGGATGAGGCGATCCATTTCATCGAGTGGGGCGCAGATGATATCGAGAACATCGATTCCGTGCTCCTTCCCAGAACATACATGAACGACGGCCCTCTTGGATTTGCCTATGACCAGATCGCAGGCTACGGCACGCGCTGGACATCCGCTGATTCTTCCAATCCCTACTACGTGGATTCCAAGACTCCGGAGAGCAAATACTCCATGGCGACCATGCCCACAGAGCCCGTTGTGGCTGCGACATGGAACATCGACCTGATCAGAAGAGAAGCTGAGCTCTACGGCGAGGACGCCCTGTATGCAAAAGAGAGCATCTGCATCGCTCCCGGCGCAAACCTGCACAGGACACCTTACTGCGCGAGAAACCACGAGTATTACTCTGAGGATCCGGTCCTGACATCCCTGATGGCGACAAACTTCTGTGAAGCAGCCGCTTCGAAGGGTCTGGTGACACAGGTCAAGCACTATGCTTTCAACCATCAGGAGCTGAACCGCTCCGGTATCTCAACCTTCATGACTGAGCAGGCGGCGCGTGAGAACGAACTTCGCTGCTTCCAGAAGGTTATGTCCACAAATGCCACAGGCACGATCATGACAGCATTTAACCGCATCGGCACAACTTATGTCGGCGCTTACAGCGGAGTCCTTGAGCAGATCGCCCGCAACGAGTGGGGCTACAAGGGCGGCTATGTCACAGATATGGTCAACGGTTCCATGTATATGAACTGGCTCGATACAGTCAGCGGCGGCGGCGGAATCATGCTCGGCAGCGCGCCGAACTGGGAGGGCACAAAGCTCGGCATCATGGAAGACTCCAAGAATGAAATTGCTAAGGATACAGCCTTCCAGCAGCAGATGCAGTACACACTCAAGACATGGCTGTATGCGACAGCACAGTCCAACGTCCTGAACGGAATCAGCAACAACACTAAGATCGTCAAGGTTACTCCCTGGTGGCTGGCATCGATCTACGCAGCAGCAGGCGTAACAGCAGTTCTGACAGCAATCTTCCTCTTCCTGGGTTTTAAGTCCGGCAAGAAGGCAGCGTAATGGAGGTGTTAACATGAATGATACAAAGGCAAAAAAGAGTGTTGGCTTCTTCGTACTTGCAGCGGCAGCAGTTGTCAGCGTGATCAGTATTGTCCTCTACGGCAGTGCAATGAATAAGACCACTAATGCATATGGCTTCATGATCGCAGCAGCGGTCGTAGCAGTCGCGGCTCTGGTACTGAGCGCAGTAAAAGGCAGCAAGCTGGCCAACTGGGGCGGCTTCTGCGCGGCAGTCCTGATGATGGCAGGACTTGCATGGAGTCTCACAGCTATGGTTGACGCGATCGGCTATGTGATCTCCGGTCTTTACCAGTTCAGCCTTCTGCAGACTTATATCACGTTCGCGATCTGCGGCGGAATTGCATGGGTGCTGTTCCTGGTCAGCAGTTTTATGAATGTTGTAAGTGAGTGAGAATAGCTTATTTGCCCCCTCTGCACCTGGGTGTTAACCCGGGGCGGAGGGGGTTTTGTTATTTCTGAAAGAGCGGCGGTCTGCCCTTGCCGTGCCCTTAAGGAGTGTCGTAAGGGCAGGAAAAGGTCAGAAACCATAGAAGAGCGGCGGTCTGCCCTTGCCGTGCCCTTGAGGAGTGTCGTAAGGGCAGGAAAAGGTCAGAAACCATAGAAGAGTGGCGGTCTGCCCTTGCCGTGCCCTTGAGGAGAGCTGT
>CACZXG010000030.1 GCA_902785055.1 uncultured Lachnospiraceae bacterium | reverse complement strand
CTATGACACCTGCGGCCGTGTGATCCTGCTCTCGGAGGGGAGAGTCGCCGCGGACGGGCCTGCGGAGAGCATTCTTCGGGACAGAGATCTTCTGGAATCCAACCGCATGGAGCTGCCGCTTCGTTTTCAACAGTAAAAAACCTTGCATTTCTCCTCTGTGCAAAGGATACTGAAATAGGGGCAAATGCACCCGGAAACTGCCTTGAGATCTGCCTTAAGCGAGAAGAACAGTGATGAAGAACAATCAGGAAAATGTAAAAGAGAAGCCCTATCAGCTTGTGATCGATCACGTCAGAGGAGAGGTGCTCCGCGGGATCCTCAGGCCCGGCGACAGACTGCCCGGAGAGAGAGAACTGGCGGAGCAGCTGGGGATCAGCCGCAATTCCGTAAGGGAAGGGCTGCGCATACTGGAGAATATGGGAGTCACATCCTCCCAGCACGGAGCCGGTCACTACATATCTCTGAATTTTGACGAGCCGATGACGGAGATGCTGTCTCTCATCTACACGATGAAGGGAATGGGAAGAGACGACCTCAACCAGTTTCGCTACTGCCTCGAGAGAGAGGCGATGCATCTGGCGGTGGATTACGCCTCGGAACAGCAGAAGATCATTATCGGGAAGCATTTGGAGGCTCTGCTGCGCGCCGAGACGGAAAAGGACCGCTACGAGCACGATATGGCTCTTCATATGACACTGATCGAGGCTTCCCGCAATGACTATCTGATCACCACGTACCGTGCGTTGACCAACGTCATTGAAGACTATATCCCTGTTTTCCGGGGAAAGATCATTGAAGGAATGAAGAGCAACGATAAGCTGGAGGACACGCACCGCATGCTGGTGATGGGGGTGATCAACAGCGATCTGCGCACGGGTCTGGAAGGCCTCAGCCGTCATTTTGAATATATCAGACAATTTAAAGACCTGCAGTGAAATGTTTACAAAACATTGCGCTGGGATTTGGTAAAAACATAGAAAAGCCTGCCTGTAGAGACTGTTTAATTGACAATTTACACAGGGAGGCTTATTATTATATCAGAAAGTGGTAGAACCAATTCGGATAAAGTGGTCAACCACAAAGGGGTAATATTTAGGACACAGATAATCCAGACGCTGATTCCACAGGCAGCGGACCGTTCGAGATGAAACGGGTTTTATGAAAGGAGCAAAGCATGCAGTACAACAAAGTGACTCCTGAATTTCTTGCTGAACTTGAGAAGATCGTGCCCGGCAAGGTGCACTCAGGCAAGGACATTAACGAAGATTTTTACCGCGATGAGATGCCCATCTACGGCTCAAATCCCCCCGATGCAGTTGTAGATGCGACGACGACAGAAGATATCGCAGCTATCGCGAAACTCTGCTATGATAATAATATCCCAATCATCCCTCGCGGTGCCGGTACCGGCCTGACAGGAGCGTCTGTAGCCATTCACGGCGGTGTCATGATCGACATGCAGAAGATGAACAAGATTCTGGAGTACGATGAGGATAATTTCGTCGTCCGCGTACAGCCCGGAGTCCTTCTGCACGATCTGGCTGAGGACGCTCTTGGCAGAGGCCTCCTTTATCCCCCGGATCCGGGTGAGAAGTTTGCAACCCTGGGCGGAAACGTATCAACCAACGCAGGCGGCATGCGCGCTGTCAAGTACGGCTGCACAAGAGATTATGTGCGCGCTATGACCGTAGTACTTCCTACAGGCGAGATCATCAAGCTCGGCGCTACAGTTTCCAAGACCAGTACAGGTTATTCTCTGCTTCATCTGATGATCGGTTCCGAAGGAACTCTCGGAATCATCACAGAGCTCACGCTGAAAGTCATCCCTGCTCCGAAGGAGACAGTATCCCTGATCATTCCTTTCGAGAACCTCGACGACTGCATTGCGACAGTTCCGCTTTTCATGAAGAACCGTCTGAATCCTCAGGCTGTCGAGTTTATGGAGAGAGAGATCGTCCTCGCTTCCGAGAGATTTATCGGAAGAGAGACTTTCCCCAAGTCCTTCGGCGGTGTAGAAGTCGGCGCATATCTGCTCGTGACATTCGACGGAGACGATTTTGACCAGCTCAACGACCTGGTAGAGAAGGCAGCGGAAGTGGTCCTCGAAGAGGGCGCCATCGACGTTCTTGTAGCGGATTCACCCGCCAAGAAGCGCGACGCATGGGCAGCACGTTCTTCCTTCCTCGAGGCGATCGAAGCTGAGACAACATGGCTTGACGAGTGCGACGTCGTTGTTCCCGTGACCAAGATCGCGGAATATCTTAAGTACGTCAAGTCCACAGAAGACAGATATTGCTTCAAGATCAAGAGCTTCGGCCATGCAGGCGACGGCAACCTTCACATCTACGCATGCGGTGATGACACTGTTGATGAGGCGACATTTAAGAAAGACGTAGAAGTCTTCATGAAAGACATCTACGCGAAGGCAGCGGAAATGGGCGGCCTGATCTCCGGCGAGCACGGAATCGGACACGGCAAGATGGAATTCCTCGCGGACTTCTCCGGCGACGCCCAGATGCGCATCATGGAAGGCATCAAGCAAGTCTTTGATCCGAAGATGATCCTGAACCCGGGCAAGGTCTGCTATAAGGTTCGCTGATCGGAACGATTGGGAGTTCCCGCCTTTGAAGGCGGAGGTGAATATACTTATCCGTTACCGGTAGCACTCACAAAGAGAACTCCGGACAGAAAAGCGGTGTAACTGCGCGTGCACCGCTTTTCTTTTTCAGCAAAGGAGAAGAACTATGCAGTTTGTTCACTTTATTCTTGCGCTGGCTCCGATCATCTGGCTTATGGTCGCTCTCAGCGTCTTGAAAATGCCGGGCTATAAAGCCTGCATTATTACTGTTATCATCACAGCGATCGAATCTGTCGCGATCTGGAAGTTCAATCCGGTCTTTATGCTCACTGCGGCGCTCGAAGGAGCGCTCAATGCACTGTGGCCGATCTGCCTTGTCATTGTCGCGGCGCTGTTTACTTATAATCTCAGTCTGGAAACCGGCGCTATGGAGAAGATCAAGAAGATGCTTGCGAGCGTCTCTACGGACCAGCGCGTCCTCGCTCTTTTGATCGCATGGGCTTTCGGACACTTCATGGAAGGCATGGCAGGATTCGGAACCGCAGTTGCGATTCCCGCAGGAATCCTGATCGCCCTCGGCATGGAGCCCCTTCCGGTTGTTGTCGGCTGCCTCGTAGTCAATTCGATGCCCACAGCATTCGGTTCTGTAGGTGTTCCCACCACTACCATTTCCAATATCACAGGACTGGACGTAGTAAAGCTCTCTGCGGATACGGCCAAGATTGAGCTCCTGATCTTTGTGATGCTCCCTTTCTTTCTGGTATTCATTGTCGGTAAGGGGTTCAAGGCTTTCAAAGGCATGATCGGTATGATCATCGTAGCTCTGGTATCTTTTGTCGTTCCCATGTTTATCTTCGCGACCTTTGTGGGTCCGGAACTTCCGGACATCATCGGCGCGATCTGCAGCATGGTCGCCATCGTGGTCTTTGCAAGGATGAGAAAGGGCGAAGTGCCCGAGGAGTACAGGGCGAAGGCATCGGGGGCAGCAGACAGTTCCGAAGCCATTACTCTCAAGGAAGCGGCAGTCGCATGGGCGCCTTTCCTTCTGATCTTTGTCCTGCTTGTTCTGACAAGCCTTGTGCCTTTCATCAAGCAGCCTCTTTCAGCGATCAAGAGCAGTTTCCACATTTACCTGGGAAATCCGGATTCCAAGCTGACTTTTGCCTGGGTCAACACTCCCGGCGTGATCATCATCATTTCTGCCGTGATCGGCGGACTGATCCAGGGAGCTTCTGTCAACACACTGATCAGTGTGTTTGGAAGAACTGTTAAGAACAATGTCAAGACAATAGTCACGATCATGAGTGTTCTCGCGACTGCCAAGATCATGGGATACGCGGGCATGACGCCGGATATCGCGGCGTTCCTGGTAACTGCTACCGGCAAGTACTTCCCGTTCATCTCCCCTCTGATTGGAACTCTCGGCGGCTTTGTCACCGGCAGCGGCACTTCCACCTGCGTCCTCTTCGGACCCATGCAGGCTGAGACCGCGGCTGCGATCGGCTCGGATCCTTCCTGGCTTGTGGCGTCCAATACCTGCGGCGCGGGTATCGGCAAGATGATCTCCCCTCAGGGTATCGCTATAGGCGCAGCCAGCGCAGGCCTGACCGGTCAGGAGAGCACGATCCTCTCCAGAGCGGTCAAGTACTGTGTGGTATTTGTCGTCGTGGCGGGCGTGCTGTGCTTCTTCCTTCAGTAACATCAGTGCCGCGGCAGGTCCTGCCGTATATAAAAGCTCTGCGTTTTAGTAATTTCAGTCATTTGATCAAAGGAGAGCAAGCTTGAAAACAGTAAAATTTTTCTATGCACACACCACCCAGGACCTGGAAGTGCCGGATGACACGCCGGTCCTGACAAGTAATGTTGACAAGCTGGCAAGTGATAAAAAGGGGATAGAGATCGTCCGTGAGGCGATGGAGCATCCCATCGACAGCCCCAGGCTCAGCGAACTGGCCAGGGGAAAGAAAGACTGTGTGATCATCATCAGCGACCACACAAGACCGGTTCCGAGCAGGGATATTCTGCCGAACATGATCAGAGAACTGCGGGAGGGCAGCCCGGAGATCGACATTACACTTTTGGTCTCGACGGGGTTTCACCGGCCAACGACTACCGCGGAACTGGAGGGTAAACTCGGAAAGGAACTCTACGAAGAGTTTAAGGACCGCATTGTCGTACACGACGCTCACAACCCGGCGACGAATGTCAAGGTGGGGGTGCTCCCCAGCGGTCCCGACTGCATCCTTGACAAGGTGGCTGTGAATGCCTCTCTCCTGATCGCGGAAGGATTTATCGAACCGCACTTTTTTGCCGGTTTTTCCGGAGGGCGCAAGAGCATCCTCCCCGGCGTCGCGGATGCGGTCACGGTAATGGGCAATCACTGTTCCAAATTCATCGACAGTCCCTTCTCCCGAACAGGGATCCTGGATCACAACCCTATGCACGAAGATATGCTGGCAGCAGCGCGGATGGCCAACCTGGCATACATTGTAAATGTTGTGATCGATGAGAATAAGAAGACTGTAGCTGCCTTTGCCGGAAACTTCGAGACCGCGCACAGAAAAGGATGTGATTTCATCGCGGAATATGTCTGTGTGAAGCCCGCTTACGCGGACATCGTGATCACGACAAACGGAGGATATCCGCTGGACCAGAACGCCTATCAGTCCCCCAAGGGAATGACCGCGGCGGAAGCGACAGTAAAGGAAAACGGAGTGATCATTATGCTGGCATCCTGCTCGGATGGAACAGGCGGAGACTTCTTCTACCACATTATCGCGGACGAGCCCGACATCGAGACGGCTTACCGGAAGTTCCTCGCGACGCCGCAGGAGAAGACCGCGCCCGACCAGTGGTGCAGCCAGATCCTGGCCAGGATCGTCCGCAGGCACAAGGTCATCTTTGTGGCAAACGCGGACCAGAAGGAAATGATCGAAGGACTCAAGATGGAATACGCTCCGGACCTTGCAACTGCTTACGGTAGGGCAAGAGAGATCATGGGAGAAGACGCGAGCCTGACATGTATTCCTAACGGAATTTCGGTAGTGGTAAGAGAATGACAGATTCAGATTTATAGGAGGGTGCTTCATCCTGCTGACCGGTCAGCATGATGCGGCGCCTTCCTTTTTTGTGCGATAAGCGGGGGGCGCATCTCGTGCTTGCACGAAGACGCACCCTGGACAACAGTCAATCGAGCAGGTGCAGCCTACTCGATTGTCGACAGGGCCAAAATAGTGATATACTAATGACATGTTAGAAAGGCGGACCAGAAGCGATGGCATCGAAGAAAAGACGTCCCGGACCCGGCGATGAGAACAGTCATAGAAGGCAGAAACTGGTCACCAGTTTCGCAAATGCATGGCAGGGCATTGTGGTCTGCTTTGTTGAAGAGCGCAATATCAAGATCCACTTTCTGGTCGCGGTGCTGGTGATGATCTTCGGATTCATTCTGCAGATCTCCAAGACAGAATGGTGTCTGTGTTTTGTGCTGTTCGGCCTGATCATGGGGCTGGAACTGGTGAACACTGCGGTGGAATCTGTCGTAGATCTGGTGACAGAGGAATGGAGGCCCCTGGCCAGAAGAGCCAAGGACTGTGCTGCGGGCGCAGTGCTCATCGCAGCGATCTGGGCAGCAGTGGTTGGCGGCATTATCTTCTTCCCGAAGCTGTACGCCCTGATCCCGGAACTTTTCTGAGAATAGTACTTGTAAACACATACAGGAGGTATAGACAATGGATAAGATGTTTGGAGACGGAATCAAGAAATTCGTTCTGATGGGAATCGGCGCGGCGGCTATGACCGTTGAGAAATCCCAGCAGATGGTGGACGAACTTGTAAAGAAGGGCGAGCTCACCGTCGAGCAGGGCAAGGAGCTCAATCAGGAGCTTAAGCGCAACGTCAAAAAGACTATTGACGAGGCTGCGGAGAAGAAAGAAGCCGAGGAGAAGAAGGAACCGGGTCTCGAGGAGAAGATCGCCATGATGAGCGCCGAAGAACTGGAAAAACTCAAGGCTATCATTGAGAAGACGCAGGAAGCTCCCAAGACTGAGGAATAATGACCATTGAATCCCGAGAATCAGAGCACTGTCGGTGAGCCTGAGAGCGCCGCGCAGTCCGATAAGGCCAAAATAGATAATAGGGAGAGGCTCGGCGAGATTACCGCAGTACTCCGCAAGCACCACATCACAAGGGGGGTCACGCCGGGGAAACTGCGCGCGATCCTCGAGGAACTAGGCCCCACATATGTCAAGCTGGGACAGATCATGTCGCTTCACTCCGACGTGCTGCCGCAGCGCTATTGTGATGAGCTGATGAAGCTGACCTCCGAGGTCACTCCCATGCCCTTTGAGACGGTGGAAGAGGTCATCAACCGCTCCTACAGGGAGGACTGGCACAATATTTTCTCCTCGATCGAGAAGGATACACTTGGCTCAGCTTCCATCGCGCAGGTGCACAGGGCCAAACTCCTGGACGGAACGGATGTCATTGTCAAAGTAGAGCGCAAGGGCATCTATGACGTTATGGCCAGAGACATCGGCCTTCTCAAGCGGGCAGTGAGCCTGCTTCCGCCGGTGGGCGGCTTTAAGAATGTCGTGGACCTGGAAATGGTCCTGGACGAGCTCTGGGCCACTGCGCAGGAGGAAATGGACTTTCTCAAGGAAGCCGCCAATATGGAGGAGTTCGCCCGCAACAACCAGGGGATCCGCTATATCCGGTGCCCGAAGCTGTACCATGAGTACACCACTTCAAGGGTTCTTGTAATGGAGTATATAGGCGGCTGCCCGGTGGATGACAGAGCAAGTCTTCAGGCGGAAGGGTATGACCTGGGAGAGATCGGCAGAAAGCTTGTCAACAACTACGTCAAGCAGGTCATGGACGACGGATTTTTCCATGCGGACCCCCATCCGGGCAATGTCAAGGTCATGGACGGCAAAATCGTCTGGATCGACATGGGCATGATGGGGCGCCTGACTAACCGGGACAGAAACCTTATGGCCAGGGCGGTCAGGGCTATCGCAGTAGGCGATATCGCTGTCCTGGAAGCCACGATCCTGGAACTTGGCGACATCCAGGGAAAGATCGATTCCGGCAAACTCTACGGAGAACTGAGGAACCTCATGGACCGCTACGGCAACGCTTCCATGGGAAGCATAGACGCGGTGGAGTTCTTCAAAGATACCATGGAGATCATGAAGAACAATTCCATAAAGCTGCCCCACGGCATGACAATGCTCGTTCGCGGTCTCACTCAGATGCAGGGCGTTCTCCTCAATATCAGCCCCGATATCAATATGGCGGAGATCGCCGCTGGCAGGCTCAAAGAGGAGATGCTGCAGAATTTTGACTTAAGGACAGAGGCCGGCAAGGCGGGCAGGCGCGTCTATAAAGCAGTCGGCCGATCACTGGATATTCCGCCGCTTATCAAAATAGCGCTGGAGGAATATCTTAAGGGACAGGCAAGAGTCCATATGGAACTCGACGCGACCAAGGAATTCTCGCATCTGATGCGCAGGCTCGTCAGAAATGTGGTCATGGGCCTCTGGGTCATGGCGCTGCTCATCAGTTCCAGCATCATCTGCACCACGGAGATGAAACCGCAGCTTCTCGGGATTCCCGCATTGGGATTCTTCGGATATGTGCTCGCCTTCGCAATCTGCCTGTATATTTTCATACGGCATTGGCTGACGAGAAATAAGTAGCGTACCGGCCATCGGACAAAATGGAGGGAATATGAAACTCGGTATCATAGGAACGGGCTGGATCGTAAAGGATTTTCTTCCGGAACTGACGAGAATGGAAGGCCTTGAGATCGTATCGATCATGGGAAGCCCCCAGGGATTTGAAAAGGCGCAGGTCCTCAGCGAACAGTATAAGATTCCGAATGCCGTGCATGATCTGGATGAGCTGTGCGCGTCGGGAATCGATACAGTCTATGTGGCTGTTCCCAATAATCTTCATTTCATGTACTGCAGAAAAGCGCTTGAGAAGGGGATGAACGTCATTGTGGAGAAACCGATGACGGACAACGCCGGAGAAGCGGAGAACCTCGCCGTGCTGGCACGCAAGAAGAAACTGTTCCTTTTTGAGGCGATCACAACGGCTTATATGACGGGCTATCAGAAGATCCGGGAGTGGATTCCCTTAATCGGTGAGGTCAAGCTGGTCCAGAGCCGTTTCTGCCAGTATTCCAGCCGCTACGACAATTTCAAAAAGGGCATTATCGCGCCGGCTTTCGATCCGAAGAAGTCCGGCGGTGCGCTGATGGACCTTAACCTCTATAATATCCACTATGTCATGGGCATTTTCGGAAAGCCGGAGAGCATTTCCTATTATCCCAACATGGAGAGGAATATCGACACCAGCGGCGTCCTGATGATGCTGTATCCCGGATTCACCGCGGTCTGCACTGCAGCCAAAGATTGTGACGGGGACTGCGGCGGAGTCATTCAGGGCACAAAGGGCTTCATTGTGAGTGAACAAAAGCCCAATGTCGTCGGAAAAGTGACGCTGCAGCTTCGGGACGGCACTACAGAGATCTGTGAGGAACCGTATGAAGACAAGAGAATGATACCGGAATTTACACAGTTTATCCGCGCGATGAGAGAGCAGGATTATGAGTTCTGCTATTCGCGCCTGCAAAGCAGCCTCGAGGTCAACGAGGTGCTGAACCGGGCGAGGATCCAGGCCGGGATCCGGTTTAAATGAAAAATCAGAGAAAAGAAAATGCGCTGCCGATCCGGCAGCGCATTCTTTATATTACATGATCCTAAAGATCAATCCCCTCAGATGAAGAGAGAAGTCAGGATGGAAGCAATCTTTGTAAGGATCTTGCTGCCAGTTCCTGTTGTATAGCTCTCATAGAAGTCTTCGCAATAATCATAGCGCTCTGCGAGTGCCCACTCAGGCACGAGGCTGATGTTGATGTTTCCGCTTGTTACCATTCCATTCATTGTCATGTCTGTGTCCTCCCTTGTTGATCCCATGTCTATGTGACTGATCAGACTAGCCGATCGTTGTTCTCTTTTTGTTTCCTAAGTACATGATATCAAATAGGATATTCATTTCCATAGGCTGCGTGTCGAAATATTAATGCATAAATTGTGCTCTGAGCACAAAGATTGTATAATGATAGGGAGAGTGTATAGAAAGTGCGGACAAGTGTCTTTCGGAGGTGGAAAAATGGGATTTACTATTGAGGATATGCTGGTCGTCTCCCAGGACCGCTATAAGATGAAGATGATTGCCGGAAACGGCGGCTGGTCCAATTCCATAAGCTGGCTGATGATGCTGGAGGATCTGACGATCATCCACAATTTCACCGGCAAGGAGCTGGCTGTGACGACCGGTCTCGGATTTCAGAGAGAAGAGGATATGCTGGAACTGGTGGAGCAATTATCTACACACAACTCCTCAGGACTGATCGTGAACACCGGGTATTATGTAATGGAAATCCCGCAGTCAGTGAAGGACTTCTGTGACATAAATGACTTTCCTCTCCTGACTGTGCCATGGGAAGTATTCCTCGCGGATCTGATCAAGGATCTGACTTTACGGATCTTCGTACAGTCCTCCACGGATGAGCAGATTTCCGACGCATTTATCCATGCAATTGAGCAGCCGGAAGCGCAGGATCTGTATACCAGGGATCTGCTGCCTCATTATGATCTGGACGGGACGTTTCAGGTGGCGCTGGTTTCCACCGGCGATCTCGACAAAATGGACACAGTGGAACGCAAAAGGATCGCTTACCGGATGCAGCTGTACCTGACAAATCTGACCCACAACGGGCATTTTTTCTACTACGCGTCCTATTTCGTGATCATCATGAACGCGATCAGGGACAAGGAGAGCAGGGAGATCCTGGGGGCGTTTTCGGAGCGCATGCGCTTCAAGATGCCGGAGCGCGAAGTATTTATCGGCGTGAGTGATCAGGTGAAGGACATAGTGAACCTGCACCTGGCCTATAAGCGTGCGCGGGCCGCCGCGGAGATGGCAGTGAAAAGAGAGAGGAGAATGCAGTATTTTGACCAGATGGGGCTCTACAGAATGCTGTACCTGGTGGAGGACCGGTCGCTTCTGCGGGACCTCTCGGACAAGCCGCTGGCGCCTGTTCTGGAGTACGACCGGGAGCACAGCGGGGAGTATCTCACAACGCTGGAGTCCTACCTGCGCTGCGGCGGCAGCATTAAAGCGATGTCGGAGGAGATGTTCATCCACAGAAATACGATCCTCTACCGCATGGCCAATATAAAAAGGCTGCTTGGCTGCAGCCTGGATACGCCGGAGGAGAGGCTGGTGTATATGGTGGCCTGCATGATCAGGAAGATGTGAGCGTGCTTCTATGCATCAGACCCACCTTTCGAGGTCCTTCTTATCAAGGGCGAAGAAAGTGAAGAGGCCTGCAGCCAGTGTCTGGCCGTTTTCATTTGTGATCACTACAGAGGAGACGATCGTCTTCTGGCCGAAGTGGAGGACATCCCCTTTAGCGATAAGCTTTTTGTCTTTGCTCGTGGCTGCGCGGATATGGTTGAGCTTGCCTTCGATCGTTGTGGGGATCTGGCCTCTGGTTCGGGCAGCACAACCTCCTACAGTGTCAGCAAGCGTATAATAGACTCCGCCGTGGATGGTTCCGATGGGATTAAAGAGAGCAGGAGTGACCGGGACTTCCCCCTCGCAGTGGCCGTCGCTCATAGCAGTAAGTTTCAGGCCGATATTGTCAGCGAAAGGGCTGAAGCCGTGGTAGTTCTTGATAAATTCTTCGTAGTTCATAGGTTTTGTCACCTGCTTTTGAGTCGGTTCATTGATGGATTCACGGTCCTATCGTAAATGGGATTTTTGTAAAAGTAAAGGCGTCCGCCTGTTTTTTAAACAAGCGGACGCCCAAATTTTGTTCTTATGATCAGTGTACGTACTTAACCAGTGTCGCGCGGACAGCGCCGGGACCTGCGGTGAGTTCCTTGAAGTAAGTGACTACCTTAGGAGCAAGGCCGACCTCATAGAGGTCAACGCCGAAGATCGCGTCGTTGTGAAGAAGAGGAGCGATGGTCTCTTCTACATCCTGGTTCTCTCCGAGTTTGATGTTTGCGACGATGGGCTGTACGGTAGCTGCCAGCGGATCAGGGGAGATCTCGAAGACTTCGCCTTCATCGTTGATGCCCATCATGTAGCGGAGCCAGCCGGCCTGGACCAGCGGGATGAGTTTGAGGTCAGCGACATCGAGATCCTCAGCCTTGTCATATGCCTTGATGGTCTCGCCGAAGCGGATCGCAAGCTTCTGAGAGGTATCGGTTGCGATTCTCTGAGGCGTGTCAGGCATGAAGGGGTTGGGAATTCTGACATTGAGGACAGTGTCGATGAATTCCTTGGGATCAAGGATACCGGGGTTGATGACAACCGGAAGGCCTTCCTTGTAGCCGATGGTCTCAACAAGTTTAACGAGCTCCTCATCCTGCATTTCCTTGGAAATGAGGTCATATCCCAGAAGGCAGCCGTAAACAGCCAGCGCTGTGTGCAGAGGATTGAGGCATGTGCAGACCTTCATTTTCTCGACCTTGTCGACGGTCTCTCTGTCGGTGAACATGATGCCGCCCTTTTCAAGCGCAGGTCTTCCGTTCGGGAAATCGTCTTCGATGACGAGGTACTCAGTCTCCTCGGCGTTTACGAAAGGAGCCACATAGGACTTCATGGTGGTGATAACGGGAGCAAGGTCGTCGATGCCGTCAGCGTTGATGATCTTCTCGACGGACTCGTTGGGACGAGGAGTGATCTTGTCGATCATGGACCAGGGGAAGGAGACCTTGTCGCCTTTGACATAAGCCTCAAACTCAGGCTCTGCGACGCCGTTCTTTACCCAGCCCTCTGCGAAAGCAGTGACAGCGGCTTTAAGCTTGTCGCCGTTGTGGGAGCAGTTGTCCATGCTGACCATGGCGATCGGCTTCTCGCCTGCCTTAAAGCGGGCATACAGAAGGGAAGCAACTTTGCCCATGTAGCTCTGGGGCTTCTCGGGGCCTTTTTCCATATCGGAGACGACAGCGGGAACCATTTCGCCCTTGCCGTTCACGAGGCTGTAGCCCTTCTCAGTGATGGTAAAGCTCGCCATCTGCAGGGAATCCTTGCCGAAGATCTCGCGAAGTCTCGCATAAGCGGTCTCGTTATTGCTGTCCAGTTCCAGGGACTCCATAACGCTGCCTACTACGGTCTTCTCGATCGTGCCGGTGGACTTAAGTGTTACCAGAATGGAGAGGTCATCGTGGGGATGATACATCTTCTGGATGATCTCGTAGTCATAGCCTTCCGCTACGGTCAGTCCGCGATCCAGAACGCCGTCATTGAGGAGGTTCTGCACTACGTTTGCCTGGAAAGCCCTGAAAATATTGCCGCCGCCAAAGTGGATCCAGAAGGGATTCTCTTTGGTTGCTTTTCTTACTTCTTCTCTATCGTATTTGGGAAGAGAATAGCCTTTTTCTTCCCACCACTGCCTGTTCTTTAATCCTTCGTCATTGAGCTTCATATCATTACCTCCAATCCGATAATTCAAGTATTACTTTCTGTCGTTCTTCTCGATCGCTTCGATGAGGCCGTTGATGTAGCATGCGCCGAGGGCTCTGTCATAGAGGCCGTAACCGGGCATTCCTACCTCGCCCCAGATCATTCTGCCGTGGTCGGGACGGATGGGGCCCTCAAATCCGATGTCGTGCAGAGCCTTGACGATCTCATAGAGGTCGAAGGAACCGCAGCGGGAGAGGTGAGGAGCCTCTTCAAAGTTCAGGGTCTCCGGATTGGGATCGAGGAACTTGAGGTTTCTGACATGCGCGAAGTGCACTCTGCCCTTGAGGGAGCGGATCATATCCGGCAGGTCGTTGTTGAGGTTTGTGCCGTAGGAGCCTGCGCAGAAGGTGACGCCGTTGTGAGGATCGTCGACCATCTTCATCATGCGAAGGATGTTCTCCTTGCAGGTGATGATGCGGGGCAGACCGAATACGGGCCATGCGGGATCATCGGGATGGATCGCCATCTTGATGTCGTACTTGTTGCAGACGGGCATGATCTTCTCAAGGAAGTATTTGAGGTTGTCGAAGAGGTCATCAGCGGTGACGTCCTTGTATTCCTCGAAGAGCTCCTTGACGTGCTCCATTCTCTCAGGTTCCCAGCCGGGCATGATGGAACCGTTGGTGTCGCCTGCGATGGACTCGAACATCTCCTCGGGGACCAGCTCGTCGACGGCCTTCTGTGTATAGGCCAGGGCAGTGGATCCGTCCGGAAGTACTCTTGCGAGCTCAGTCCTTGTCCAGTCGAAGACGGGCATGAAGTTGTAGCATACCATGTGGATATCCTCTTTGCCGAGGTTCTCCAGAGTTTCGATATAGTTAGCGATCAGCTGGTCGCGGGAAGGCTTGCCGAGCTTGATATCTTCGTGAATGTTGACGCTCTCGATGCCGGAGATGTGAAGGCCTGCCGCCTCAACTTCTTCCTTCAGAGCGTGGATCCTCTCCTGGCTCCAGACTTCGCCGGGCTGTGTATCATAAAGTGTTGTGATGACGCCGGTCACGCCGGGGATCTGCCTGATCTGCTGCAGTGTGACAGTGTCGAATTTGGAACCGTACCATCTGAGTGTCATTTCCATAGTGAATACCTCTCCTTTTCACTGAATGCGGATTTGTTGTTTACAAGAGTAAGTTTTTGCTGTTTTGATCTGTTCTTTTCTTTGTTGTATATAGATTACTAAACCCAGCCAAAATATTGAATTGACTGGGTTGTTGTATATATTGCAAAAGTTGCGGCCTGCCAGGAACGGATACGATCCTCAGCTTCCCTCACGGATTATCCTGCTGCAGCTCGGAGAGAGCGAAAGCTTCACGGTATTCCTTGGGAGACATCCCGTATTCCTTGCGGAAAGCCCTGAAAAAGCTGGGGTAATCCTTGAAGCCGTAGGAGAGGCATACCTCGCTGATCTTCTCGTTCATCATGATGGCGTCACGGCAGGCTGCCAGCCTTTTCTTGAGCAGGTACTGGTGGACGGAAATGCCGAGATGTTCCTTAAATGTATGGGAAATATGATATTTGCTGACGAAGAAATGCTCGGCGAGATTGTCGAGGGAGATATCCTCCTCGAGATTCTCGTCGATATAGGCCATCACCTGCTCGTGCAGACGGCTGGCAGCCTTGCGTGAGGAGGGATTGACCTTGTCGTAGACGGTCCTGCACAGAAGGAGAAGAAGATCCTCTACCCGGATCTCGATGACCGCTTCCCGGGCAAAGCGGCTTCCGTGAACTTCTTCGAGGAGCTGAAGCGTTTTGGAGAGTATTGCATTGAAGGAAACCGGATCATTGTGAAAGATGTTGAAATGCCGGTCCCTGCGCATATAGTTCAGAAGAAAAGCGAAGTCGGCGAAGTGCTCGGAGAGCTGCTGCGCGAAATCGGCACTGATCCAGAAGACAAAGCGTCTGTAGGGAAGTTCCGTGTTTACTACGAAAGCCCGGTGCATGGTTCCGGGAGGAACAATGACGAAATCGCCGCTCCTGAGGGCCTGCCTGCGGTCACCGATCTCAAATTCAACTTCTCCTTCCATATAGAAGTAGAACTCGTAGTAATCGTGGGAGTGAAGGTCGACATTGTTGTGCCTGGTATCGCTGTAGTAGTAGATCTCAAAGTCCTGCGACAGCATGTACTGCCTGTGGGTAAAGGGAGTCTGGATTTTAGATCTCATTTGGACCTCCTGGGTTGGTGTCAAGGGGACGGTTCTACTGACACCTTTTGGGGCAAAAGGTGTCAGTAGAACCGTCCCCTTGACACCACTGATCGAGAATTCCTATACATATTATCATAACTGTCAGAGGTTGGGCACAGAAGGCCTAAAATCCATTTCATACACAAGAAATTTTGCACAATTAAATGAAGAATCATGCTAAATTGGGTATAGCCGGCAAGATCTTGCCGGTTATACCCAATTTTTATAAGAGCAAATCGGTTTCATGATATATTATGTGTGTAATATCGTTGAATCTAGCTTTTAGACCGATTTTCAGTCCTGGTGCGATGTAAAAATTGTGTATAGGCTGAAAAGGAGGCAGGTTTGTACCCAACCGTCACTCAGGCACAGGAGGAAGCAGGCAGCCGCCTGCAGAAACAAACAGGAGAAACCGCATGTACGTAATATTTGACATGGACGGCGTCATCGTCGATTCCGAAGCTGTTTATCTGGCCGGATATCTTCGCGCCGCTCAGCTGTATGACCTTCCCATAGAGGATATGAGAACGGCTGTCGATCGCGCCACCGGCGTCACGCCTATGACAGAGCGGGCGATCATGACCGAGACCTTCGGGCATCTTCCGCAGTTCAGTATGGACAAGACTTACAAGGCCTGCCGGGACTATTTTAACAACATTGTGGAGACCGGGCAGATGAGGCTCAAGCCCGGTGCGGCGGAGATCCTGAAGTCTCTGGAAGATAATATGATTCCTGCGGGACTTGCGTCCTCTTCTCCGAGAGCTGTGATCGATAAGGTTTTAGGGCCGCATGACTTGCTTCGGTATTTTGACACGGTCGTAAGCGGAGACATGGTGGAGCGAGGCAAACCTGACCCGGAGATCTTCTTAAAGTGCGCGGCACAGCTTGGCATCCCTGAGTCAAAATACAGCGAGACCTTCGTCATTGAGGACTCCCACAACGGCATCCGGGCGGCATACGCGGCAGGAATGCAGCCGGTCATGGTGCCGGATCTGCTCCCGGCGACGGACGAGATGCGACGGTTGTCGGCAGCGGTGCTGCCAGCGCTGATGGACGTGACGGAGTGGCTGCAGAGCCGCTGAAAGACGAGTCGTATTGGCTGTAGAGCTGCTGACCGGGAATCAATTTATACCACAAGTTTAGTGACGGTAAGTGCTTCACGGTGTACTTTAAATCTAAGAGATTTAGCGAAAGGAAGTTTCGAAGAATGTTAGAGATTAAAGGTAAGGTCAATACAGCCATATGCTATGCTTCCGTGATCGAAGAGGAAGCGATCGAGCAGATCCGCCGCATGTGCGACTATGAATTCACTGCGGGCAGCAGGATCCGCATCATGCCGGATGTGCACGCGGGTAAGGGCTGCACGATCGGTACGACCATGACCATTACGGATAAGGCAGTCCCCAATATTGTGGGAGTGGATATCGGATGCGGAATGTATACGGTTGACCTCGGAAAAACAGATATTGATTATAAGAAACTCGATGAGGCGGCCCACTTTATTCCTTCCGGCATGAATGTGTGGGAAGGAAGACAGGAGCATTTTGACCTTGAGCAGCTTCGCTGCTACAGGGATCTCAAAGACGCGAAGCGCCTTGAGCGCAGCCTGGGAACACTGGGGGGCGGAAACCATTTCATCGAGATCGATGAGTCAGCGGACGGAGAAAAGTATCTGGTCATTCACAGCGGAAGCCGCAACTTGGGAAAACAGGTCGCTGAGCTCTACCAGAAGCTGGCTGTTGAGCTGAGCAAAGGAAAAGAAGAATACTTCAAACAGAGGGATGAGATCATCCGCACCTACAAGGAGCAGGGCAGGAAAAAAGAGATCCAGGCAGCCCTGAAACAGATCAAGTGGGAGAGAAAAGAAAGCATGATCCCGGAGGATCTGTGCTTCCTCTACGGCTCTTACCTGGAGGACTACCTGCACGATGTCGAGGTGTGCCAGCGCTTCGCACGCAGAAACCGTGAGAAGATGGCGGAGATCCTGCTGGAGCGCACCGGTATCGCGGCGGGGGAGGCGTTCCACACAATCCACAACTACATCGATACGGAAGAGATGATCCTGCGCAAAGGAGCCATCGCAGCTCATGTGGGTGAGAAAGTGCTGATCCCGATCAATATGAGGGATGGAAGCGTGCTGGCTGTCGGTAAAGGAAATGCGGAATGGAACTATTCCGCGCCTCACGGAGCCGGAAGGATCATGTCCAGAAAGGCCGCGAAAGACAAGCTCAGCCTTGAGGAATACCGTGAGACTATGAAAGGGATCTACACGACATCTGTAAACGAAGCTACCCTGGATGAGGCTCCGATGGCGTATAAATCCCTTGACGATATCATCGATGTCATACGCGATTCTGTTGACATCATTGATGTGATGAAACCTGTGTACAACTTTAAGGCCTCGGAATGAGGCCTTTTTTTGAGGTCAAAATGGTATGTGCACTGATGCCGCGTCTGCGTATAATAGAGATATGGAACGCAGCTTAGAGTTTCATGGAAGAAAGGAGAGCAAAAATGAAGATCCGGTCAGTCGCCGTCCTGGGAGTGGGTGCAGTTGGAGCCTATATACTATACGGTCTTTCTCAGACGAAAGACGTCGACTTCTGTGTGGTCGCAGACGGCGCGAGAAAAGAGCGCATTGAGAGGGACGGGATCCTGATCGATGACAAGAAAGCGGTCAAAATATTCCGGCCTGCCGTCAGGACGCCTCAGGAGGCACGCGGCGCGGACCTTCTGCTTGTGGCGGTCAAGTATACTGCTCTGGATTCTGTTCTGGAGGATATCCGCACCATCGCGGCTCCCGGTACGGTCGTCCTCTCTTTGCTCAACGGCATCGACTCAGAGGAGAAGATCGGAACAGTTATCGATCCTTCGCAGATCGTTTACTCTCTTATGCGGGTGAGCTCCGAGCGCAGGACCCGGGAAGACGGCAGGAGTGTGATCACATTCGATCCGACGATCAAATGGGGCATTTATCTGGGCGAGAAGGGCAGCCCTGTTAAGACGGAGCGCATCATGGCGATCGAGGAGCTGTTTGAAGGTACGGACTGCAGTGTCTACTTTGTGGAAGATATCGTCCAGGATCAGTGGGCAAAATATGCCTCCAATATCTGCTACAACCTTCCCCAGGCTGTCCTTAACCTGCCTTTTGGTGCCTATTTTGACTCGGAACATGTTGCCTTTCTCAGAAAGAAGCTCTTTGATGAGGTATATCAGGTCGGTGCTGCGATGGGAATCGATGTCCTAAGCCCTGCCTTGGCATGGGACAGCTGCGCGAAGACCGCGAGGTTTTCCACTCTTCAAGACCTCGATGCCGGAAGGCACACGGAGATCGATATGTTCGCGGGCGTCCTGATGGAGAAAGCGCGGCAGGCGGGCGTCAGTGTTCCATACACGGAGTACACTTACCATGCGATCAAGGCTCTGGAGGAGAAAAACGATGGGAGATTTGTTTATCGGAAAGAGCTATAATCTATATACATAAAAACAAAAGAGAAAAAACAAAATATATTGTGATTTGGCAGATAATGTGCTATAACTCCTTAATGGGATAAGTGGCGGAGTTTCAATTTTTAATGATAAATTTTTAACATAGTATGCGGGGTAGGTGTCGTGTCAAGTGAGGGAATGTTCAAGAAAATAAAGAACAAATCAGTCGTGCAGACTGTTGTGGACAGCATTACAAAGGCTATCATTGCCGGGGAGCTCAAGCCCGGAGATAAGATCCCGACAGAGCTGGAACTGGCTGAGAGTTTCGGAGTCGGAAGAAACTCGATCAGAGAGGCCATAAAGATTCTTGTATATTACGGCATTCTTGAAATTCGCAGAGCAGAGGGTACTTTTGTATGTAATGGCTTTAATAAGATCATGATCGACCCCATGGTATATGGCGTCATCCTTCATCAGAGCCAGGATTATGTCAACCTGATGGAACTGAGGGAGATGATGGAAGTCGGAGTCATGAGGCTTGCCATTGCCAAATACAATGAGGAAGACATTGAAAAACTCAAGGGGAAGCTTGATATCCTTAAAAAGGAGATCGGGAAGGGTCCTGAGAATATTGAGAACGTTTTTATCGCGGATAATGTATTTCACGACACTGTCTCGGAAATGGGCCACAATCCGATCGTCGACAGGATCAACAACGTAGTCAGAGAGATGACCTATAAGATGCGCTATCGTTCAGTACTGAACATGCTCGAATCCGGAAGAGGAGAAGAGCTCTATGACGCGCATGAGAAGATTTACAAGAAGATCCTGAGCCGGGATCTCACAAATCTCAACGAGGATATCCGCAGGACATATTTCCCGGAAGAGGCTGATATGGACAACCCGGACGCGGAAGACCTCTGAAACTGATCTAAAATGTAATTTGAACAGAATATAATATGAAATTGAGAACCCCCCGCAAAGGATTATCGCCTTGGCGGGGGGTTCTGCTTGAGGGTATAGAAACACAGTATATCAGAATAAAAGCGCAGGCTGCATATTATGGAATGAGCAAGGGAAACGCATAATTACCTGCGCTTTAATCTGTTTTTGCAACCGGGGTGACCCGGAAATACTGCCTTTGTTACTGAAGAGCTTCAGCAGTTGCTACGATATTCTCAACTGTGATGCCGTTCATAGCCAGCAGTCTCTCGTAAGGAGCGGACTGGCCGAACTGATCCTGAACACCAATCCTCTTGACAATGCCCTTGCCGGCCTCTGCGACTACTTCGCAGACAGCGCTTCCAAGGCCGTTGAGGATGTTGTGGTCCTCGACAGTGATGATCTTGCCGATCTTGTCGATGCAATCCTTTACGCAGTCAACATCGAGAGGCTTAACAGTGTGCATATCGACGACGCGCGCGTCGATGCCCTTCTTAGCCAGTTCCTCGGCAGCAGTGATAGCAAGGCGGACAGTGTCGCCGTTCGCGATGATCGCGACATCCTTGCCGTCCTTGATCATATGAGCCTTGCCGATCTCGAAAGGCGTGGAATCATCATAGATCACCGGGATAGCGTCTCTTGTAAAGCGCAGATAAACAGGTCCGTCATAAGCCGCAGCGGCTGCTACGAGCTTTCTTGCAGAATAGTAGTCAGCGGGCATGATCACGGTCATGTTCGGGATTGTACGAAGAACGCCCAGGTCCTCTACACACTGGTGGGAAGCGCCGTCGTTAGCAGGTGTAAGTCCGCCGTGAGAGCAGGCAATCTTGACATTCAGCTTCGGATAGCAGATTTCCTGGCGGATCATCTCGAGCATTCTCTCGGAACCGAATACCGCGTAAGTTACTACGAAAGGAATCTTTCCGCAGGTTGCCATACCGGCTGCTACGCCTGCGCCGTTCTGCTCAGCGATACCGACGTTATAATACTGCTCGGGAAGAGCTTTTCTGAAAGCCTGGGTCTTGCAGGACTTACCGATATCGATATCTACGACACAAATATTCTTATTGGCTTTTCCAAGCTCAACGATCTCATCTCCAAAACCTTCTCTGGTTGCTTTTAATTGATCGCTCATAGTTATCCTCCATAATTTAATCTGAAAACAGATCTCTTAATTGGTAAATGGTGATGCGGTGCTCACAGCATTGGCTGCTCTGTCATCGCGGTGAAAGACAGTTTAGTTTAATGCAGCGAGCTGAGCGTCAAGCTCATCCATAGCAATCTTGTACTCTTCGTCGTTAGGCGCTACGCCGTGCCATCCGAGCTGGTTCTCCATGTAGGAAACGCCTTTGCCCTTAACGGTCTTGCCGCAGATACACTTGGGCTTGCCGTTTCTGTCGGCTTTGCACTTCTCGAGAGTAGCGACGATTTCTGCCATGTTGTGGCCGTCAATATTATAGACATCGCAGCCAAAAGCTTCGAATTTCTTTCCAAGATCAATGTGAGGAAGGATCTCATCAGTTGTGCCGTCAAGCTGAAGTCCGTTGACGTCAACGAAGATGATCAGATTGTCGAGCTGATATTTGTGAGCGGTTCCGACTGCTTCCCAGATCTCGCCTTCATCGCACTCGCCGTCGCCGAGGACTGCGTATACGTCATAGTCCTTCTTATCTGCTTTGCCGGCGATCGCCATACCTACTGCGCAGGCAAGACCCTGGCCGAGAGATCCGGTTGAGATGTCAATGCCGGGGCACTTGTTCATACTGGGATGTCCCTGAAGAGGGGATCCTTCTTTGCGGAGGGTGGCAAGAACGCTCTTATCAAAGAAGCCGAGTTCTGCGAGCGCCGCATACTGTATGGGGCACACATGGCCTTTGGAAAGAACGAAGCGGTCTCTGTCTGCCCATCTGGGATTCTTGGGATCCACTTTCATTTCTTTAAAGTAGCAGGCGGTAACGAAATCAGCCGCGGAGAGTGATCCGCCGGGATGTCCGGACTTCGCTGTGTGGATCATCGAAATGACCTCTTTCTTCAGCATGATGCATTGTTTTTCAAGATCTCGGATACTGAAATCTTTCATCATTTAATCCTCCTTAATTTAGGAAACGATACCAGGTTGCAGGCCCGACCGTTTGTATAACGTATCTATGTTATACGTAGGATGTTGTGATGATTATAACCTCGCAAACAGGTTCTGTCAATAGAAGAGTGGGAATTCGGATCACCTGACTTTCAAAATAGTTATTATTGCCATTTTGGTTCCTGCAAATTTGGTAAAAGACACGAATCTTCTTTTTTAATGTAAAACGGATTGACGCGTGGTCGTAATGGAGCTACAATAAAAATGCGCAATGTAGGATGTTATACATTCTATGAACGACGTAGATTGTATTTGCGCAGTACATTTATTTAGAGAACGCGCGGACGGGTCGAAGAATGCAGGCCTAGACCCTGCCGCGCGGGAATTCATTAATTAGGGAGGATTAATTGATGAAAAAAAGGATTATCGCAACTCTTTTAACGGCTGTCATGGCAATTTCCCTGATGGCATGCGGCGGCAGCAGTTCGGGCAGCAGCTCAAATGCAGCAGGTGGGGACGCCGGAGCGCAGACCGCAGCAGCTGACACCGGCAGCGGCAGCGCAGAGTATACGATCAAGATCGGCCACTCTGATACGACAACAAACCTTATTCATGTATCACTTGAGAATTTTGCCGCATATGTTAATGAACAGTCCGGCGGAAAAGTTAAGGTAGACATCTACGCAGCAGAGCAGCTTGGCTCCAACGCTGAGATGGCTGAAATGGTTGAGATGGGCTCCCTCGACGCCATGATGCTTCCTCAGGGACAGATCGCGAACTATTGCCCGAAGATCAACGCTCTGGGACTTCCTTTCCTGTTCTCTGACTATGACAGCGTTTATAAAGTTCTCGACAGTGAGATCGGCGAAGAACTCGTTGCAGATTTTGAGAGCCGCAACATGATCCAGATAGCATACTGGGAGAACGGCCTCAGACAGGTCACCAACAGCAAGAAGCCTATCAACACTCCCGCAGATCTGGCAGGCCTTAAGATCCGTACACCTGAGGATAAGATGACCATCGCGATCTTCACGGCGCTCGGCGCTTCTCCTTCTCCTCTGGCATTCTCCGAACTGTATCTTGCTCTTCAGCAGGGCACATTCGACGGCCAGGAGAACCCTGTTTCCAACATCTATGCGAACAACTTCGCTGATGTCCAGAAGTATCTCACCATCACAAACCACAAGTATGAGTGCAAGAACATGGTCTTCTCTCTGACCAAGTGGAACCAGTATCCCGAGGATGTTCAGAACCTTCTTAAGGAAGCAGCCAAGAAGTTCGGCGACGAGCACAGAAAGGCTATCGTAGACAGCCAGGAAGAGCAGCTCGCAGCACTGCAGGAGAAGGGCATGGAGGTTTCCACACCTGATCTTGCTCCTTTCCAGGAAGCTACAAAGTCCGTCTATGACGATTTCTATGCACAGAATGACTGGGCACAGGATCTTGTTGCCAGGATCCAGGCTAAGATGGCCGAATAATCCGTGTACTATATCTGCATAGCGATAATTCAGTAAACGGAAGTCATTGCAATGTGTGTCCGTATCCGCAGAATTTTTTACGGATACGGACGCACGAAAAAATAGGGGAGAAAAAACATTGAAAACACTTGAGAAGATATGTGTAGTGCTGGATAAGATCGCGTCTGCGGTCACCATAGCGCTGCTTGTTTTCCTGACGATCCTCATCGCTTATTCCGTAATCAGTCGTTTCGTCTTTAATACGCCGGTAGCATGGCAGTACGAGGCAACTCTTGTCTGTCTGTCCTGGGTCGTATTTATCGGCATGTCGATCACTTTCCGGAATGATGAGCATATGCGCCTGACATTTGTCTCTAATGCGCTTCCCAAGAAAATGCAGAACATCTGGCTTTGCATCATGGATGCCTTTGTATTTGTATTCCTTGTAGTAGCAGCGTATCTGAGTATTTCCATTATTAAGAACGCGATGCCTACACAGTATCAGACGATCCCGGTCAGCAGAGGCCTCTTCTATATGCCTTTCCCGATCGGCTGCGTCATGTCTCTCTTCCACATTGTGAACACAAATTTGAAGAGATTGTCGGGACAGACAGTTGGCGCCGAAAACGCCAATGATCCGAAAGTCTGAGGAAGGAGATAGATCATGATACTTCAGAATGCGATATTACTTATGGGCCTGTTCCTGGGCATGATGGTATGCGGCGTTCCGATCGGCTTTTCGCTTTCCATTTCGGCGCTCGTCACAACGATGATCACCCATCAGTTCGAGGCAGCTGCCATCATTCACAGAATGATCGGTAACTCAAGCTCCTACACACTGCTGGCAATCCCTTTCTTCATCCTCGCGGCTAAGCTGATGAACTCGGGCGGTATTACCCGCAGACTGTTCAGAGCCTGCTCCGCATGGGTGGGCTGGATCCCCGGCGGTCTCGGACACGCTAACGTAGTCGCTTCCGTTGTCTTCTCCGGCATGAGCGGATCTGCAGTCGCAGACGCGGGCGGACTTGGACAGATCGAAGTTGACGCTATGATCAAGGAAGGCTTTGACCCTGAGTTCGCGGCAGCTGTTACAGCGGAATCCGCGACGATCGGACCGATCATTCCTCCGTCCATCCCCATGGTCGTATACGGAATGATGACAGAAGTTCCGGTAGGCAAGCTTTTCGTCGGCGGTATGATCCCCGGCCTTCTGCTGGCGCTCATTTCCTGCTGCTTCATTTTCTATTTTGCCAAAAAGAGAAATTATCCTGTCGAGCCGTTTAACGGCAAGGAAGCCCTGATCGCTACTAAGGAAGCTCTGCTTTCCCTGATGACTCCGGTCATCATCATCGGCGGTATCTGGACCGGCGTATTCAGCCCCACGGAAGCGGCGTGCGTAGCCGTTGTCTATGCGTTCATTCTGGCTGTGATCGTTTACCGCGATATCAACCTCAAGGATATGTATGACAACCTTCGCCAGACCGTTGCGGACGGCTCCGGTATCCTGATCATCATCTGCGGCGCGGCGGCTTTCTCCTGGCTCGTCACAATGATGGGCATGACAGACGCTCTGTCTCATGCTCTTACAAGTCTTACAGACAACAAGTACATCATGCTCCTGATCCTGAACATCGCGTTCCTGATCATCGGTATGTTCATGGAAGCGCTGGCTGTTATGACGATCACTGTTCCTTTCCTGATCCCGCTGATGTCTTCCTTCGGCATCGATCCG
>CACZXG010000029.1 GCA_902785055.1 uncultured Lachnospiraceae bacterium | reverse complement strand
CTGATCGGGCGGTGCTTTGACGCGATCGGCGAATACGAAGCCTGCCTCCCCGTCGTCCCCGCTACGGATACAATCTATTACAGCGAAGACGGAAGCAGCGTCGACAAGCTCCTGGACAGGTCGAAACTGTTCATGGGACAGTCGCCGGAGACTTTCTGGCTGCACGGGTATTACAAGGCGCACGAGGGAAAGAGCCACGAATTTCTGCAGAGCATGCGCGGAACAACGGAGATCGCGTATGTGGCAGGTATGAAGATCTGCATGATCGAGGGCGACCCGATGAATTTCAAGATCACGCACCGGGCGGACCTGCAGAGGTTTAAGATGATCGTTGGAGAGTGACTGCATTTGCTTTGTCATGACTTATCATTCAGTGTATAATAGATTAATAGTTGTAATTACATTTTGAGCTGACAACGGAGCTTGAAGGGAGGACACAATGAGAAAGTTAATGGGAATATTCTTATCCATGACTCTTGCGGTATCTATGCTCGCTGGATGCGGAGGGACAGGCGCAAGCGGAACTTCCGGCCAGCAGGGCGCGGCGCAGGAGACAGAAGCGGCGGAGCCCGCTGCTGAGCCCGCCGCTGAGCCTGCAGCAGAGGCAGAGCCCGCGGCTGAAAAGACTGAGGCTGAACCTGCAGCTGAAAAAACTGAGGCAGAACCCGCAGCTGAAGAGAATGCAGCTGAGCCCGCAGCAGAGGCTGAGCCCGCGGCGGAACCCGCAGCTGATACTGTAGCCAGCACAAATGACGGCGACCTGAAGCCTCTGGCGGGAATCCCCGGATTTGCGATCGGCGGCCTGAAACCCGCTGAGGACCTGGAAGATCCGGAAGAACTGACGTCGGAAGATACGGATAAGCTGGACAGAGCTATGCGCGCGTATACACCGCCGGCAGACTCCCTTTTGGTCAACAATGCCGAGACCTTCCATTATTATGAGAACATGGGCAAAGATGAGCAGGCTATGTACGACGCGATGCTCATGTGCGCGACGGATCCGACAAATGTCGATAACGTAACGGTCGCCAATATCTCTGTGGATCCCAGATCGGCGGATTTCAGCAATGTTTTGCTGCTCGCTTACCGCGGACTACTGTATGACCATCCGGAGCTGTTCTGGCTCTACAACTTCACAGAGGCGGAGATGTCCTTCGGTGCTCCTTATGAGCAGCCCGGAAACGGCACATACACCGTATACTGCTTCTTCGAAGAGCCTTTCGACGATTTCGAAGAGATGATGACCAAGTTCAACGACGCGGCGGACAATTTCCTTGCGGATATCGACCAGTCCCAGAGCGATGAAAAGATCGCCAAGGACATCCATGATAAGCTGATCGAGACAGTCCGTTACAACACTCCTGTCATGGAAGACAATTCGATCAACGGATACAGCAACCTGGCACACACTGCTTACGGAGCGCTGGTAGAGGATAACAAGGGAACTCCTCATTACGCGGTCTGCGACGGTTATTCCCAGGCGTATGTATATCTGCTGCAGCAGGCCGGAATTGACGCGGCAGTCATTGTCGGCGTCGCGGGCAACACAGCGGCCGATGCGGGCGGACATGCATGGAGCGTGGTCAATCTCGGCGGCGACTGGTATGAAGTGGATTCCACCTGGGATGACGCAGGCACTCTGGATGAGGCCGTAAACAGCATCAAGGATTCGGATCCCTTCAGCTACGGCTATTACTATGAGGCGCTGACAGACGCTGAGTACAGAAGCAAACTCGAGCATGCTCTTTGCTATCTGACTACCGCTGAGATCACTAACTACGAGCCGGATGAGTACTACAATTATGTGACCAAGGACCAGAAGTATGTTCTTAGCCTGTCCAACAGCAGCGTGCACGAGCGGGCAAGCGAGAGCACAACGGGTTATGAGAACTATGGCCTGCTGATGAATCTGGCACCTGTCGCGGAGGGCGTTTTATTCAAACTGAGATGACGGCGTTTGCTCCTTAAATGTTCCCGGCGGGATCCGGAGCGGCGTTAATTAACTGATAGTTGCACTACGGAGGATTTGATATGGGAATGGATATTAAGATGCTTGAAGAACAGATCCGAAATCTGCCTGTTGACGGACAGGGACTTGGTGCCAAAAGGGACCTGCTTCCCCTGTATGCGAACAGCGAGGCTGTCGACGTGCTGATCAAATATCTTGCGGAACCTTTCCGGGGAAAAGTTGATTATGTTTGCTCCCCTGAACCTCTGGGCTTTATCGTCGGCAGCATGCTCGCGCGTGAACTGGGAGTCGGCCTTGTGGTGATAAGGAGAAACCAGCAGTTCTGGATCGATCCCGAGGAGCAGGTGACGGCGTCCTATATCAATCACAGGGACAAGGTCACAGTGCTGGTTACGGAGAAAAAACTCCTGCCCGCGGGCAGCAGAGTCCTGCTGGCGGATGACTGGATGAGCACAGCGGCTACTATGCAGGCCTGCGCGACGGTGATCGAAGAGGCGGGCTGCAAGGTGGCGGGTTTTGCCGCAGTGGGAGCTGATGATCAGTCCGGCGTGCGGAATATCATTGATGCGGGAAGTGTGAGATTTGTCTATTCTGAGAAATAAGAAGTTTACGGTCATTGTCATTGCCATTATGGCATTCATCTTTTTCCAGTCGGCGCTGCCTGCAGATCTTTCAAGCCGGGAGAGCGGGAGAGTCGTAGATCTGATCATCCGGCTGTTTCAGGGCATCCTGCCGATCGACAGACAGACTATGGTTTTCATAGTGCGCAAAGGAGCTCACTTTACGGAGTATACGATCCTCGGCGGATTTCTGGTTCCGGCGGTGAAAGAGTGGATGGCAGCAGATACAACCCCTGTTCCTGTGTCGATGGAAAGGATTGCAGCGTGGCTGGCGGGAACCCTGTACGCGGTGACAGATGAGATCCATCAGTTTTTTGTCCCCGGAAGGAGCTGCGAGCTGAGAGACATAGTAATTGACAGCTGCGGAGTGCTGGCGGGCGTATTGGTCGTAAGCCTGGCAATATGGTCAAAAAATCGCAGGCTTTTGGATGTAGAGTAAAGGGCGGAGTATCATCATAAGGATCTGAATGACGGCACCTGAGGGTGAATGGTCATTCAGATCTTTTATTGCGCTTTTTCCTGTCAAAAAAGGGCCTCAGAAGAGGCCCAGGGTGACGCAGGCGTTGTAGATGCCGTTGTCGTCGACGTTTGTGGTGATGAGATCGGCTTTGGCTTTGAGCTCAGGGCAGGCGTTGCCCATGGCGACTTTGGTCCAGTCGTCGATGAACATGGACATGTCGTTGAGGGCGTCGCCGAATACGATGGCGTCGCTGTAATCGGCACCGAGCCTGTCCAGCATCTGCTTTATGCCGACGGATTTGTCGGTGGGTTCGACAAAGAAATACTCGTTGTGGTAGCGGCACCAGGGCAGTTCCCTGAGCGTCTCCAGCTTCTGTTCTTCGCCGGGGAGGCAGGCGATGTAGGCTTTGTATATTTTGTCATAGGCGCGGGGATCAAGTCCCGGCACGACGCGGGTCTTCATGTAGGGGTCGTGTGTGAAATCTTCGAAGCGGCTGTCGGGCGCGGTGCGGAAGACGGTGTTGTCGGTCTGGAGGGCCCAGGGCATGTCGAGGGCTTCGCACTCGTCGATGAGGCGGACGACAGGCTCTTTGGGAAGCGGTATGGCGCCGTAGAATTTGTCGTCAATGGTGATGCCGTATCCTCCGTCGCTGACCATGTTCGTGAAGCCCAGCTCGTGCATGCAGTCGACGGCCATCGCCTGGAGGCGGCCGGTGGCAATGCAGAGAAAATGGCCCGCTGCGCGGCATTTTTCAAGTGCGAGGACTGTGGAGTCGGGGATGTAGGTGTCGTGATATCCGCCGGCGAGCAGCGTTCCGTCGATGTCAAAAAAGAGATATCTTTTGCGATTCATATTTGTCTCCTGTTTGTGATGAGCCGGTAATTTTGTATAATGTTATCATATGGAAGAAGGTGCCGGCCGGTGTTTACAGGTTGCCGGCCAGGAAATCTTTGGTCAGCCCGAAGAACTCCCTGAACATGTTGTTGGGGAGGTAGGCGGGGTCCGACGGCGCTGCGATCGCATATACGTTGGTGAGGCCCTGCTTGCGGGCGAGGGCTGCCGCGCGGGTGACGTGGAAGTTGCTGGTTACCAGAGCGGTGGAGGCGCCCGGAGAGGTCATGAGAAGCTTGCTGAACTGAATGTTCTGAACGGTGTTGAGAGCCTGATCCTCGACGATTATTCTCGAGGGATCTATGCCTTGCTTTATAAGGTACTGTTTCATTCCCTCGCCTTCGGTGAGGGGTTCGTTTTCGCCTTTGCCTCCGGTAACGATGCAGAGGGTGGATTCATTTTCTTTCAAGTAATCGATGGCCGCGTCGAGGCGGTATTTGAGAACCGCGCTGGGGCCGTCTTCGCGGACCTGGGCTCCGAGAACGATCAGGTAATCGAGCCCTGCGGGCGCACGGCTGCCGAAACCGCGCATAACAAATCCCTCACACATGAGGAAGAGAACGATCGCTGCGGCTGCGGCTATGAGGAGGAGTGCTCTCGCTATTTTGGGCAATCTGTCAAAAAAGCGGATCCGGATGAGAAAGCTCATGAGGAGGGAGCAGGCGCCCATGGAGAGCCAGACGGCATAGAACATGGTGCCGCTTCGGATCAGGAAGACGGCGATGCCGTAGAGAATGCAGAAAATTCCGATTATCGCGAATAAAATGGCAGGAAATGTCATTTTAGATAGCCTCCTAAAGTGATATTGGAGAAATTGTAAGCCCGCGGAGGGCGTCCGGTCAACCGGGCGGCGGATCAAGGGGGTGCGATATTTTGGCCGGAAAGGGGGACGAGATGATGAACGAGGAGTCTATGGAGACTATCAAACCAGTGCCGCAGAGGCGCATTGTGGACAAAATGAACGAGTACATGAGCCGCCGGGACTACGCCGGGGCGGAGCGGCATCTGCTCTACTGGCTGGCGGAGGCGGAGCTGGGGCGTGACCTGCAGGGGCAGCTGATGCTCAGAAATGAGCTGGTCGGACACTACCGCAAGACCGCGCAGCGCGAGAAGGCCATGGAGAGCGCCGCAAAGGCGCTGGAGCTGCTCCGGGAGCTCGGAATGGAGGAGTCGATCTCGGCGGGGACGACTTATGTCAATATTGCGACGGCGTGCAATGCTTTTGGCGAGTACGAGCGGTCGCTGGAGCTGTTTGAGAAAGCGCGGGCGGCTTACGAGGGCAGCAGTTTCGTGGAACCCCGGCTTTTGGGCGGCCTTTACAACAATATGGCATTGACATGCACCGCCCTGTCGAAATATGATGAAGCTCTGGCCCTCTATGAGAAAGCGGTCTCTGTCATGGCGAAGGTGCCGGACGGCGAGCTGGAGCAGGCGATCACCTGCCTCAACATGGCTGACGCGGTGGAAGCCTGGGTTGGCATGGAGGAGGGCGAGAGCAGGATCTTCGAGCTGGTGGAGCGCGCGGAGGAACTGCTGGACAACAAAGGCACGGAACTGCTGTGCCCGGACGGCGAAACGTCGGTCTTGGAAACACCCGGAGCGCTGAAGGCGCTTCCGGCTGAGGAGAGAGCGCGGATCGGCTACTATGCTTTTGTGTGCGAGAAATGCGCGCCTGTTTTTGAGTATTACGGCTATTTCCTGACGGCGGACCGCTTCAGGGAGACGGCTGAGAAGATATATGCGGCTGAATGAGGCGCCGGTTGAGATAACCTGAGCGGCGGAAAGGACGCCGGAAAGGATTGTTCGGAAATGAAGGGACTGGAGATCGCCAGGGCTTATTATGAAGAATACGGGGAGCCGATGCTCCGGGAGAAGTTTCCGGAACTGATGCCGCTCATCGCAGCGGGGCTGACCGGAAGCGGGTCGGAGTGCTGGGGCTTTGACGATGAGATCTCCAGGGATCACGATTTTGAACCGGGTTTCTGCCTGTTCCTGCCGGGAGAAGATATTGTGGACAGAAGGACTGCTTTCGCGCTGGAGAGGGCTTATGCGGCATTGCCCAAAGAGTTTATGGGGCTGCGCCGGTCACTGGTCTCGCCGGTGGGAGGCGCGCGGCACGGCGTTCTGCGGACGGCTGAGTTCATGAGGGATAAAGTCGGCAAGGCAGACGGCAATCTGAGCCTTATGGAGCGGCTGTATATGCCGGACTATATTTTGGCAGAGGCCGTGAACGGGGAGATCTTCATGGACGGTTACGGCGAAATGACCGCGATCCGGGAGCGGCTCAGACATCAGCCGGAGGACGTCCGGCTCAAAAAACTGGCGGGGCAGCTCCTTCTCATGGGGCAGTCGGGGCAGTATAATTACCGCAGGTGTCTGAGCCACGGGGAGACCGGGGCAGCGCAGCTGGCTGTAGTGGAATTTGCCAAAAGTTCGATGGCCGCGGTCTTTCTGCTGAACAGGGTATACCAGCCCTACTACAAGTGGAGTTTCCGGGCGATGCGGGCACTGCCCAGGCTGGCGCTCACGGCGGAACTGCTGGAGTATCTTCTGACCACGGACAACGAGGCGGACACCGCAGAGGAAAAATATAACGTGATGGAAGGCATCGCGGCGGATATCACAGGAGAACTGCGGGAGCAGGGACTTGCCGGAGATCCGCAGGACCGCGGACTGACCGGGACTGACGCGGGCGGGGAAACCCGTGGACGCGGACTGACCGGGGCAGTCGGCGCGGATCTGGAGAAATACGCTTATTTGGTTAATGACAGGATCGGTGACGCGCAGATCCGCAACATGCACGTGCTGGCGGCGGTTTAAGGGGCGCGGGATTGGAGAGTTTTATGAAAATACACGGACTTCAGAAGATGACACTGCTTGACTTTCCCGGTCATGTGGCCTGCACGGTTTTCCTGGGCGGATGCGACCTGCGCTGCCCCTACTGTCACAATTACGAACTGGCGACGGGGCAGGCGCCGGCGGTTATGGAAGAGGAGGAGCTGTTCGCTTTTCTGGCAAAGAGAAAGGGGCTTTTGGACGGCGTGGCGATCACGGGCGGCGAGCCCTGCCTGCACAGAGACCTGCCGGAGTTCATCGCGAAGATCCGCGGGATGGGCTTTCCGGTGAAGCTGGACACGAACGGCACGCACCCGGCCCTGCTCAGGGAGATCCTGGAGAGGTGGCTTGTAGAGTATGCGGCTATGGATGTCAAGAACAGCCCGTCAAAATATGCCCTGACGGCAGGTGTACAGACTATAGACCTGACGCCCATCTCAGAGAGCATAGAGCTCCTGAAATCCTCGGGGATCGATTACGAATTCCGTACAACGGTTGTGGACGAACTGCACGAGGTGGAGGACTTCGAGGCCATAGGAAAGTGGATCGAGGGCGCTAAGCGGTATTTCCTGCAGTGCTTCACGGACAGGGATACGGTGCCTTTCGGAGGGCTGAGCGCACCGTCTAAGGAGAAGCTGGAAGCGTGCGCAGCCGCGGTTTCCGGGTATGTCACAGATGTGCAGATCCGGGGCGTGGACTGAAAAGATGTTGTAATTTTCACGTAACACAACATGTAGACAGAAAATTTAAATAAGCACAAGATATTGACGAGGAGTTCCCTTCGTGGTACTGTAAGTGTGTTCGCGGATGTCGGTCCGCGGAAAATCCATTGAATCAGCAAGGAAATACAGTACCACACGAGGGGGATTTTATTATGTATCAGGTTACAAAGAGAGACGGGCAGGTCGTTGATTTTGAGATCAGTAAGATCAGTGACGCCATCACAAAGGCTTTCGTGGCTATCGAGAAGCAGTATCATCCGACGATCATTGATCTGATCGCGCTCCATGTCACATCTGATTTTGAACCCAAGATCAGGGACGGCGTGATCGCGGTTGAAGATATCCAGGACAGCGTTGAGAAGGTCCTCTCCGAGTCCGGTTACGCGGATGTCGCCAAGGCTTACATCCTGTACCGCAGACAGCGTGAGAAAGTCCGTAACGTCGGTTCCGCTCTTTTAAACTACAAGGACCTGGTAGACAATTATCTCAAGATCAACGACTGGCGCGTCAAGGAGAATTCCACCGTCACATATTCGGTCGGCGGTCTGATCCTTTCAAACTCCGGCGCGATCACAGCCAACTACTGGCTGAGCGAAGTATATGACGACGAAGTAGCCAAGGCTCACCGCAGCGCGGCGATCCATCTGCACGATCTGTCCATGCTGACCGGCTACTGCGCAGGCTGGAGCCTGAAGCAGCTGATCCAGGAAGGCCTGGGCGGCGTACCGGGCAAGATCACTTCTTCCCCGGCCAACCATCTCAGCACACTTTGCAACCAGATGGTCAACTTCCTGGGAATCATGCAGAACGAGTGGGCAGGAGCGCAGGCGTTTTCATCTTTTGACACATACCTGGCACCTTTCGTAAAGGTCGACAACCTGACACAGAAGGAAGTCAAGCAGTGCGTGCAGTCCTTCATCTACGGCGTGAACACACCCAGCAGATGGGGCACACAGGCTCCTTTCTCCAACGTCACTCTGGACTGGACTGTTCCGAACGACCTCAAGAACCTTCCCGCGATCATCGGCGGCAAGGAGATGGACTTCACCTACGGCGACTGCCAGAAGGAAATGGATATGGTGAACAAGGCCTTCATCGAGATCATGATCGAAGGCGATGCCAACGGCAGAGGATTCCAGTATCCGATCCCCACATACTCCATCACCAGAGATTTCAACTGGGATGAGACAGAGAACAACAAGCTGCTGTTCGAAATGACTGCGAAATACGGCACGCCCTATTTCTCCAACTACATCAACTCCGACATGGAGCCCAGCGATGTCCGCTCCATGTGCTGCAGACTCCGTCTTGACCTTCGCGAGCTGCGCAAGAAATCCGGCGGATTCTTCGGATCCGGCGAGTCCACAGGTTCCATCGGCGTTGTCACGATCAACATGCCCCGTATCGCATATCTGGCGACAGATGAGCAGGACTTCTACAAGAGACTGGATGACCTGATGGATATCGCGGCAAGGTCCCTCAAGACCAAGAGAACCGTTATCACGAAGCTCCTTGAGAACGGCCTGTATCCTTACACCAAGAGATATCTGGGAACTTTCAGCAATCACTTCTCCACCATCGGCCTGATCGGCATGAACGAGGTGGGCCTGAACGCGAAGTGGCTGCGCGCTGACCTGACAAGCCCCAAGACCCAGAGATTTACACGCGACGTCCTCAACCACATGAGAGAGCGCCTCTCCGACTATCAGGAGCAGTACGGCGACCTGTACAACCTCGAGGCAACTCCCGCGGAGTCCACGACTTACAGATTCGCTCTTCACGACAAGGAGCAGTTCCCGGACATCATCACGGCGAACATGGACGGAAAGCCCTACTACACGAATTCCTCCCACCTTCCTGTGGGCTACACGGAGGATATTTTCTCCGCTCTGGATATCCAGGACGATCTGCAGACTCTGTATACTTCCGGAACAGTATTCCACGCGTTCCTCGGCGAGAAGCTTCCTGACTGGAAAGCGGCAGCGAACCTCGTCCGCAAGATCGCTGAGAACTACAAGCTGCCTTACTACACAATGTCTCCTACATACTCCGTATGTAAGGATCACGGCTATCTGACCGGCGAGCAGTTCACCTGCCCGATCTGCGGCAACAAGACTGAGGTCTACAGCCGCATCACCGGTTACTATCGTCCGGTCCAGAACTGGAACGACGGCAAGGCCCAGGAGTACAAGGACAGAATGGTCTATAACATCGGCCATTCCCATCTGACTCACAAGGGACCCAAGCCGGCTCCCAATGACAACGACGAAGCGATCTACGCGGCGATCAACGAGCGCGCCTGCTGCGATCCTGTTCAGCCGATCATGAAAGAGGCACCTGTCGATGAGAAACCCGTAACGGCCGCTCCTAAGCCTGAGGAGAAGCCCGTAACGATCGCGGTCAAGCCCGAGAGTTCCGTATCGATCCTGCTGTTCAAGACTCCTTCCTGCCCGAACTGCAAGGCAGCGGGAGCGATTCTGGACAAGGCGGGAGTGGAGTATCAGCCGCTCAACGCCAATGAGGAGAGGGAACTGGTTCAGAAGTTCGGCATCAAGCAGGCTCCCACACTTGTTCTGGTCAACGGCGATTCTTTTGAGAAGTATCGCGGCGTGTCCGACATCAAGGGATGGCTGATGCACAAATAATGAAATAAAATAGAGCCGCCCGGCAGTGGGATCACTGTCGGGCGATCTTATCGTAACGGCACAAACGGCCCGCGCGCGGCGCAGGCAGCCGTTCATAGATTCATCAAGGGAGGAAAGCAAAATGCATGATATTATCGTAGTCGGCGGAGGCGCAGCGGGAATGACCGCAGCTCTGTACGCGCAGCGCAACGGAAAGAGCGCGCTCGTAATCGAGAAAAACGGCTTCGGGGGCCAGATCACACATTCCCCCAAGGTTGAGAATTATCCCGGAACGCTTCAGATGAGCGGAAACGAGTTCGCCGAGAAGATGCTGGACCAGATCCTTGCCCAGGGCGCTGAGATCGAGTTTGAGAATGTCATCTCTGTGGAGGACCGCGGCGATGTCAAAATAGTGAGGACCGAAGAAGGCGGCGTCTATGAGGGCTCTGCAGTGGTCCTGGCAACCGGCGTAAAGCACCGCATGCTCGGTATCGAGGGAGAAGAGGAACTTGTCGGAGACGGCATCTCTTTCTGCGCGGTATGCGACGGCGACTTCTACACCGGACGGCGCGTGTGCGTGGCCGGCGGCGGCAATTCGGCGCTTCAGGAGGCGATCCTGTTGTCCGAAAAGTGCAGCGAGGTCATCATGCTGCAGGATCTGGACTTTTTCACCGGTGAGCAGAAGCTGCAGGAAGTCTTGTTCGCAAAGCCTAACGTGAAGAGTTTCACGGGCGTGAAGATTGGCCGCTTCCTCCAAAAGGACGGTGAACTGTGCGGCCTTGAGGTAGAGAGAACAAAGACCGGCGAGACATTCACTGTGGAGTGCGAAGGCCTCTTTGTGGCGATTGGTCTGATCCCGGAGAACGATCCTTTCCGTGAGCTGGCAGATCTGAACGGGTTTGGATATTTTGACTCGGATGAGCGCTGCGAGACCAAAACGCCCGGCATCTACGTTGCGGGCGACTGCCGCAGTAAGAACGTGCGCCAGCTGACGACAGCTGTGGCGGACGGAGCGAGTGCCGCATTGGCGGCCTGCAGATATCTGCAGATGAGGTAATACGGAGCAATTGCTATGAATTCAATCATTTTCGGCATTATATTCTGGGTGCTCCTGCTGGGCATGGTCTGGCTCGTTCGCCCCGGATCCGGCCTTATGCGCGTCACGATGGAGCGGTGGAATGCCGCACACATCATGGTGACAGTCCTTGTGCTGGCTGCGCTGATCGGCTCGAGCAGTTTCCTGATGACGCTGTGCCCCATGTGGAACGGAGAGATCACCGCACAGCTTATGGAGGAGACTGAGGCGCGCGCTGCGGAGAATGCCTCCGCAACGGGAGAAGAAGAATGGATGAAGAACGCGGCCGCATCCATGAGCAGCGAAGATCCGGACACTGATCCCGACCGCTGCGCGATCAAGAACAAGAACCAGTATGAACTGATGGCCGACGCTCTTTTGAAAGGGCAGATCTATCTCGAGTACGGTGACATGGACCGACGCCTCCTTCAGATGCCCAATCCCTACGATACCCAGGCGAGGAGAGCGATGGGAGTCAGATATCACTGGGACCACGCCTTCTATAAAGGGCGCTATTATATGTATTTTGGCGTAGTGCCGGTCTTTCTGCTGTTCATACCGTTCAAACTGATCACCGGGGCGAGCCTGACGACCTATCACGCGACTCAGGTCTTTGTCGGCATGTCCATAATCGGGCTGTTCCTGTTCTTCAGATTATTGTCAAAGCGGTTCTTCCCGAAGCTGTCTTTCGCTGTTTACCTGTTTCTGGGCGCAGCTGTATCGGTTACGAGCATGGTGCACTGCGTCGCCAAACCGGCCATGTATATGACGGCCTTCTCGTCGGCTTTCTGCATGGAGATCTGGAGCGTCTACTTCTATGTCAAAGCAGTGTGGGCCACCGATAACGAACACGAGAACCGGGCCATTTTCAGGGCTTTTATCGGCGCGCTTTTCGGCGCGCTCGCGTTCGGGTGCCGTCCGTCCATCGCGCTCGGAAACCTGATCGTAATACCGTGCCTGATCGTTTTTTTGCGGGAGCACAAATTCAGCGGAAAGATGTTCCTGAAACTGGTGGCAGCAGCCTCGCCCTACATCATCATCGGAGCGCTGCTCATGCTCTATAACTATGCCCGGTTCGAGAATCCCTTCGAATTCGGCCAGAGCTACCAGCTGACCGTTGCCGATCAGACCGCCTACGGAAGTCTGCTGTCCAGACTGAGCCCCCGCGGCCTCCTCAACGGAGCGACCTACTTCCTGACCCGCTCCGAAGACCTGACTGCGGCATTCCCTCACATCGTGGAGGGAGGCGTGTTCTACACCTACCCGGTATTCGGCGTCGGACTCTTCGCCCTCACAAACAAGAAGATGCGTTCCGCGATCCGGGCTAACAAGTTTGTCCTGTTCCTCCTTGGCGGCATCTTTACGATCGGCGTTATCATTATGATGGATATTGTCTGGACGCCTTATTTGCTGGGGCGATACAGGGAAGATATGATGTGGCTTCTGGGTATGCTTGTGTTCCTTAGTGTGGGGATGAGGTATACGGATGGAAGTGTGGGAAATACATCAGAGAGTGTTGCAGAGGCTGAAGCTGCCGGTGTTCCTGCCAGGGTTGCGGAACCCTGTGAGGAAGCTAAAGAATTCAGTTCGGCAATCTGTCTGCTTTCCATTTATTCGATGATAGTCTGTGCCTTTGTGTTCGTACAGCTTGATATGAAGCATTTTCTGCCGGAGCAGATTGAACTTATTAAAAAGATTGTGGGCGCGATGACATTCGGGCTGTGAAAAAAGGGGCTGTCGCAAATGCGGCAGCCCTATTTTATTGTGTTATTCAAGATTTAATTTCCTATCCAGCAGCAGCCATGTCATCGCGCCGAAGAAGGCGGTCTGGACCAGCAGGAAGAGGATCATGCCGCCCTGCGCGAGGTAGAGGGCATGTGTTGTGTCGGCTTCGAAGATCTGCCCGAAGGAGTCGAAGACGCCGAAGTACACGCCGGCGCGGCTGCAGATCGTGGTGAGGGTCGTTCCGATCATGTTGAAGGCGATCAGGGCGACAATGCTCATCAGAATGCGGTGGTCGCTGAACTGGTGACCGATGGCAATACCTGCGTAGATGCGGACGATGGAGGCGGCAGCGCCCAGGATGATCATCAGCATGAAGAGGACTGTGGCAGCGGATGCGCTGGGCAGGTGCTCAAGCAGTTCGGGGTGGGAGAAAATTTCCGCAATTCCCCTGAAAATGCTGACGCCGCCGGCGCCCAGAGCGGAGAGGAAGACCGCAAGGAAGGAGACGACCGTGCTCAGCATGGACCAGATCAGGACGCTGAGGACTTTGGAGGCGATCAGCGTAGCCGTATCTGTGGGCAGGGAGAACATCAGGTAGCCCTCGAGCCCCAGAAGATTCTTATAAAAGCGGGTCACGGACAGTACGCAGGTCATAATGATGATCGACATCATTAAAATGCCGTAAAGCATGAAGATCAGGATGCCGGGAAGCCCGCTAAGGAAGTCCTGCGGCAGGAACTGGATGCTCAGGCCGGTGAGAAGAGCAAAGCCCAGAAGTGCCGCGTATAGGGGCAGCATGATCCGCCCGAAAGCTTTCATTTCATATCCGATCAATTTCAGAAGCATCTGTACACCTCCCGGAAATACCCGTCGATGCTCTTGCCGGTTCTCTCCCGCAGCGCGTCGGCGTTCTCATGCAGCGCGATCGTTCCATTCTGTAAGAAGACCACTTCGTCCAGGATCGGCTCCACATCTGTGATCAGGTGAGTGGAGATCAGGACCAGCGCGTTCTCAGAATAATTTGTCAAAATAGTGCGCAGTATATAGTCTCTTGTAGCGGGATCAACGCCCGCGATGGGCTCGTCGAGCAGGTAGACCCTGGCTTCGCGGCTCATGGTGAAGATAAGCTGTACTTTCTCACGGGTGCCCTTGGACATCTTGCCGAGGGGCATATTTCCGGTCACGCCGAGTGATTCGAGCATATCCGCGGATTTGGCCGGATTGAAGTCCGCGAAAAATTCGTGGTAAAAAACGGTCAGCTGATCGAGATTCATCCACTGGGGCAAAAAATCGCGGTCCGGAAGGTAGGAGACGAATGCCTTGGTCTGAGGACCGGGAAGCATGCCGTCGATGGTGATCATGCCCGCTGTAGGTGTCAGAAGGTGCTGCGCGAGCTTGATCAGAGTTGTCTTGCCGCTTCCGTTGGGACCGACAAGGCCGACGATCCTGCCGCTCTCCAGGGACAGGTCGATATTATTCAGAGCCTGTACGCTGCCGTAGTTCTTGGACAGGCCTCTGCATTCAAGAATACTCATATCAGGGTTCCTCCTTGTGTTTATTGTTATTCCCGTCCCGAACTGTATTCGGGCTGATCTTGTCCCGGACTGTATCCAGGATCTGTTCGTCGCTCATGCCAAGACCCCGAAGTCTTGCGATGAAGTCGGATACGATTTCTTCGCTCATCGATTTCCGAAGGTCCAGGAGAGCGCCGGCGTCTTCCGTAATAAAGCGTCCGGCGGTCCTCTGGGAGTTTACCAGCCCGCTCCGCTCCAGTTCGGAAAGCGCCCTCTGCATTGTGTTGGGGTTGACACCGGCCTCCAGTGCGAGATCGCGGACGGAAGGGAGCCGGGAGCCGGGCGGATAGGCGCCGCTCGCGATATTCCTCTTTAGTGTGTTCACGATCTGCAGATAGATGGGGATGTTATCATTGAAGTTCCATGCCATGATTCCCTCCGCTATCATTGATTGATGTTTTATGCTGTCTTATTGTACTAAGCGGTTAATACAATAAGACGGTAATACACTCTGCAGGGAATGTCAATAGCTTGCGTCATTTTTTTTAAAAAGCTTATAATGACAGATGAGGTGCTGCTGCGAAGAAGAGAATAACAGAGGAGTGACCAGGTGAAAGAAGAAAAGATCGTCCATCCGATCCCTCCGCTCTACAGGGCGGATTCGGAAATATTGATACTGGGAAGTTTCCCGTCGGTGAAGTCGAGAGAGTCGGCCTTTTTCTACGGGCATCCGCAGAACCGCTTCTGGAAAGTGATGGCGGAGGTGTTCGATGACGAGGTGCCCCGGGATGTGCCCGAGCGGCGCAGCTTCCTGATCCGCCATCGGGTGGCAGCCTGGGATGTGATCCATTCCTGCACGATCCGGGGATCATCAGACGCAAGCATCAGAGACGTCGTGGCCAATGACCTGACGGTGATACTGGACAACGCGCCGATCCGGCAGATCTATGTGAACGGCAGGACCGCGGAGAAGATGTATAAGAAATACATTGAGCCGTCGATCGGAAGAAAGGCAGTGTGCCTGCCGTCTACGAGTCCGGCCAACGCGGCCTGGTCGCTGGAGAGGCTGGCCGAAGCCTGGAAAGCCGTGCGGGAGTAAGGCGCCGCTCTTATGGCGTATCGGCTGCATATTTGCTACAATAGACCTGTGACCGGCTTTAATGATGCTGGCACAGGTACTTTTAATGTAAGCCGCTTTTTGGAAGGGAGAGTATTATGATGCATTATATAGAGAATGACCGGATCAAAGTCGCAGTCGCCGATCACGGCGCAGAGCTTTGCGGAATTTATGACAAGAAGAGAGGCCACGAGGTGGTCTGGCAGGCGGATCCCAAGTATTGGAACCGCCACGCGCCGGTCCTGTTCCCGTTCGTTGGCAAGGTCTGCGGCGGACAGTACCGCTACAAGGGAGTCAGCTATCCCATGGGCCAGCATGGTTTCGCACGCGATATGGACTTTACGCTGGTCGGCAAAACAGAGAATTCCATCACGCATGTGCTGCGCTCCGATGAGGCAACTCTGGCAAAATATCCCTTCGAATTCGAACTTGAGATCACTCACCGCATCGAGGACAACAAGGTCTTCGTGGAGTGGAAGGTGACCAATCCGGCTAAGGATGAGCCGCTGTATTTCTCCATCGGCGCGCATCCCGCTTTCAATGTTCCGGTCCTTGAGGGCACGAAGAAGGACGACTATTACGTCAGCTTCGATGGAAAAGAAGAGCTGGAGTACGTATTTCTTGATCCCGTCGCAGAAGCGGCGGATGCCGAAAATCCTCACAAGCTTGTGCTGGACGGCGGCTTTATGAAAGTGACTATGGACCTGTTCGACAACGACGCGTATATCTTCGACCACGGCCAGGTGGAGAAGGTCGCGATCTGCTATCCGGACAAGACCCCTTATGTTACCATCGAGTGCAAGGGATTCCCGTCTGTGGGCGTATGGTCCAAGCCTAAGACCGACGCGCCTTACATCTGCCTCGAGCCCTGGATCGGGCGCGTGGACAACAAGGGATTTGCAGGAGAGCTGCCCGAGAAATTCGAGGAGCAGTGCGCGCAGCCCGGAGATAGCTTCGAAGCGGTCTACACGATCACTGTGGACTAAGAGACTGTATTACAGCTATGTTTTGATCAAGGGAGGATAAGTATGCTGTCTATTAACATGAGCGATGTCATGAACGTCATCAGTTCGATCAGGACTTACCTGATCGCTATCGGTGCCATCATTATAGTCGCGATCCTGATCCAGCTCCTGGTAAGCAGGATGGCGAAGCCGGGGAAGCGCCTCATCAGAGGCTCCGCTTTTATCGCAGCGGTCGCAGGTATCTGCATCTGTGTGAACCTGATCTGTATCGGTCCGATGAGCACGATGCTCGATCTGATCAGCGGAAGCGGTACGATCACGGAAGAGACCTCCAAAGAGGCATCGGCGCTGGCAGTCGAGATCGCGGAAGAGGGCACGATGCTGCTGCAGAACGACGGCATTCTTCCTCTGGCTGCGGGGACAAAGCTCAATGTATTCGGATGGGCTTCCACCAATCCCATGCTGGGAGGCGGCGGATCCGGCGCCCTGAACACGGCTTATGAGTCTGTAAGTCTTCTGCAGAGCCTGAACGACGCGGGAATTGAGACCAACACCGAGCTGAGTGATTTCTACACCGCTTACAAGGCAGATCGCCCTGTCTGCGGCATGTGGGTACAGGACTGGACTCTGCCCGAGCCTAACGTCAGCAAATACACGGACAGCATGATGGCGAACGCGAAGGCGTTTTCAGGCACAGCTATGATCGTGATCTCCAGACCCGGCGGAGAAGGCGCAGATCTTCCGAACGACGTGCAGGCGATCATTGACGGAACATACCAGGACGGCACGACTTACAGGGCGGCGACCTATGACGACACCCTCAACGAAGGCAATGACTGGAACGCCGGCGACCACTATCTGCAGCTGGACAACCGCGAGAAAGAAATGGTGGCTCTGGTCTGTCAGAATTTTGAGAACGTCATTGTCGTTTACAACGGCTCCAACGCTTTCGAGTTCGGCTTTGTCAAAGAATACCCCCAGATCAAGGGCCTCATCTGGGCAGCTCCCGGCGGACATGTCGGCATGACTGCTCTGGGCGAAGTAGTATCCGGCAAGGTCAACCCTTCAGCGAAGACGGTCGACACGCTGGTCTATGACCTCAAGGCGGCTCCCTGGTGGAACAATTTCGGCGACTTCAACTACACCAACATGGATGAGTTCAAATACACTTCCATGGGCTTTACAGGGACCGAGTCCACATCGATCCCTTCTTTCGTAAACTACGTGGAAGGTATCTATGTAGGCTATCGTTTCTACGAGACCGCTGCTGCGGAAGGCCTCATCAACTATGACCAGGTCGTCCAGTACCCTTTCGGCTACGGACTTTCCTACACGACCTTCACACAGAAGATGAGCGAGATCACGGATAACGGCGACACTATTTCCTTCACGGTCGATGTCACCAACACCGGCACTGCCGCAGGCAAGGACGTCGTGGAGGTCTACTCCAATCCTCCTTATACAAACGGAGGCATTGAAAAGGCAAGCGCGAACCTTGTCCAGTTCGAGAAGACCGGCCTCCTTGAGCCCGGCGCTTCCGAGACAGTCAACATCGTGATCAGCAAGGAAGAGCTGATGTCCTACGATTACAAGAACGCCAAAGGCTATGTCCTCGAAGCGGGAGACTATGAGATCTCCATCAACAAAGATTCTCACAACAAGATCGAATCCAAAATATTCAATGTTGCAGAGACTCTCACTTACAACGGCGAGAACAAGCGCGCAAGCGATCAGGTCACAGCTTCCAATCAGTTTGATTATGCGGCTGGAAATGTCGAGTATCTGTCCCGGGCGGACAAGTTCGCGAACTATGCGGCTGCCACTGCAGCGCCCGCAAGCTTTGAAATGTCTGAGGATGCCAAGGCGACATTCTACAATATCAGCAATTATCTGACGGCGGAAGCAACTGCGGCAGATGAAGACCCGAACGCGGCGGCAGTTACGACCGGCGCTGATAACGGCCTTAAGCTCGTCGATATGCGCGGCCTCGATAAGAACGATCCCAAGTGGGACCAGCTGATGGATGAGATGACTCTGGACGACATGAACGCTCTGATCTCCCTGGGAGGCTATCAGACCAATTCCGTCGAGAGCATCGGCAAAGTCCGCACCAACGACTGCGACGGCCCTGCCTCCATCAACAACAATTTTACCGGTGTAGGATCCATCGGTTTCCCTGTCGGCGTGACCATCGCGGCGACCTGGAACAAGGATCTGGCTTACAGATTCGGCGAGAGCATCGGCAAGATGGCAGATGAGATGGATGTCTCAGGCTGGTACGCGCCGGCCATGAACAACCACAGAACCGCTTTTGCAGGCCGTAATTTCGAGTATTATTCCGAGGATCCTGTCCTTTCCGGGCACATCGCGGCGAACGCGGTCAGAGGATCCCAGGATTACGGTGTCTACGCCTACATGAAGCACTTCGCGCTCAACGATCAGGAGGGCAACCGCTGCGATATGCTCTGCACATGGTCCAATGAGCAGGCGATCCGCGAGATCTACTTAAAGCCCTTTGAGAAGTGCGTCAAGGATTCCGACTGCCTTGCAGTCATGTCCGCTTTCAACTACATCGGCAACCGCTGGGCCGGCGGCAGTTCCTCCCTCTGCAGGAATGTCCTCCGCGGCGAGTGGGGCTTCAGAGGATTTGTCGAGACGGACTATTTTGGCGTGTACGGCTACATGAGCGCTGACCAGGGCATCAGAAACGGCTCCGACCTGATGCTGGTCAACTATCCCACGGCGACCAACGACGTGCAGTTCCGCACAACCGCCGGCGCGCAGCAGGCTATGCGTGAGTCCGCGAAGAATATTCTCTACGTCGTCGCCAACAGCCGCCAGTATGATCCCGCCAACCTCGTCACAGGCATAGCGAAGTGGAAGATCATCATGTACGCGGCGGATGCTGTCGTGACGCTGCTCTGCCTTGCACTGCTCTCGAAGTTCTTCAGCAACTACAGAAAGAGAAAGGCAGGAGAGATGAAGTGATCCGGAGATAAACGGCGTAAACCGCGGACCGGCTGATCAGAATATGGATAATCAGGGTGCTCCCCGTGCAAAAAATTGCGCGGGGGCTTTTTTTCTCCCCAATTCGCGGCGAAGTGTGGAATTTTCCTCAACGGCATGAAATCTGGCAATTGAGTTAAAAAGGAGATTGTTCCATAATACCCCATATGTGGAATAATCATTAAATGGTAATAAGAATTTGCCGCCTGTGAAGGCGGCGGAACGGAGAGTATCAGAGTTATGGTATACGCATTACTTGCAACAATTCCCTTTTTGACAGCGCTCGTTCTGATGGTGGGCTTCAAGTTCTCCTCAGGCAAGTCCCTGATCATATCGCTGATCGTGACGATCGTACTGGCGGCCGCGGTCTGGAAGATGGAAGTGCCGACAATTCTGGCATATTTTGTCTACGGCGCGCTCAAGTCGCTGGATCTTTTGCTGATCATAAGCGGCGCGATCCTGCTGCTCAACACGCTCAAGCAGACCGGCATCATGCAGGTCATCAACGAGGGATTTCAGAAGATCACACCGGATCCCCGCATTCAGGCGATCATCATCGCTTACATGTTCGGAGCTTTCATTGAGGGCGCGGCCGGTTACGGAACACCCGCGGCGCTTGCGGCGCCTCTTCTGGTAGGCCTGGGATTCCCTCCCGTGGCAGCCTGCGCGGTAGCGCTGATCTCCAACAGCACGCCGGTTCCCTTCGCGGCAGTAGGCACACCTATGCTGACCAATATGACGAACCTTTCAAGCGCTGTGACCGATCAGCTCGGGATCCCGCTGGACCAGTTCACTGCAGCGGTAACTCACAAGACGGTTCTCTATCTGGGACTTGCAGGCTTCATCGTACCGATCCTGCTGGTAGTAACACTGGTCATGTTCTATTCCACGGGCAGACGGATGAAGAGTATCGTCGAGATGATCCCCTTCTGCCTGATGGCATCCTGCTCCTTTGTGATCCCTTATTATTTCCTGGGAACTTACCTTGGACCTGAGTTCGCGTCCATTATCAGCGCCTGCATCGGACTTGTGGTGACAGTCCTGGCCGCGCGCGCCAAGGTCTTTGTGCCCAGGCATGTGTGGTACTTCTACGATATCGAGCACGACGAGGTGATCATGCCCAAGGAGATCTTCGGTACAGTAAGCCGCAGGAAGCTCCTCAAGGCCTGGACGCCTTACCTGATCATCGCGATCATCCTGCTGCTGACCCGCGTTCCCCAGTTCGGGCTGCGCGCGCTGCTCAACTCCGCAGCGATCCACGTCAAGAATATCCTCGGCGTGGAGGGACTCAATTATGACTTCGCGCTGATCTACAATCCCGGCCTTACGCCTTTCATCCTTGTGGCGATAGGCACGATGCTGGCCAACCGGAAGAACCTGAGCAAAGAAGATGTGAACTTTGTGTTCGGCGCAACCGGCAAGCAGGTGCTGACCATTGCCATGGCTCTCGTGAGCGGCATCGCTATGGTGCAGATCATGCTGGGCTCCGGCCTCAACAACTCCGGACTTGACAGCATGATCACCCAGATCAGTACGACGATCGTAGCGAATATCGGAAGGGCCTTCCCCTTCATCGTTCCTCCGCTGGGCGTCTTCGGCGCGTTCGTGTCCGGCTCCTGCACGGTTTCCGGCGTCATGTTCGGCCCTCTGGAATTCCAGACCGCACAGATTCTGGGATTCCCCGCAGCATCCATGATCGCCCTGCAGATGGCGGGCGGCGCGATCGGCAACATGATCTGCATCCACAATGTTGTCGCAGTTTCCTCCACTACGGAAGCGACGGGAAATGAAGGAAAGATCATTTCCATGAATATTGTGCCCTGCGCGGTGTATGTGATCCTGGTGCTGGCTGTTTACGTCATCTTCGGATAGAGAGAGCGGCATCGGTCAAAAAATTGCAGGGAGCCCTATATTTTGACAAAAACAGGCTGTATCGGAAAGGTACAGCCTTTTTTAAAAGGTGAAAGGGGACGGCTTACAGACGGACACGGGTGCACGCCTCTCTTGCCTATTGAACTAAGATTCTTTATAATATATTCTTAACTGACATATTTTCCGGAAGCAGTCCGGGAGAGTCAGGCGCTGCAATGGGGATACAGGAGATAACAGTGGATAAGATAGCAGTTCTGATACCATGCTATAACGAAGAGAAGACGATCGGAAAGGTGGTCTCAGACTGGAGAGAGTCTCTTCCGGAAGCGGTGATCTATGTTTACGACAACAATTCCACCGACAGGACGGCACAGATCGCCGAGGAGAGCGGTGCGGTGGTAAGGCACGAGTACCAGCAGGGAAAGGGAAACGTGATCCGCAGGATGTTCAGGGAGATCGACGCCCGGTGCTACATCATGGTGGACGGGGACGACACTTATCCGGCTGAATACGGCAGGCAGATGGCCGACCTGGTCCTTTTAAAGAACGCGGATATGGTGGTCGGAGACAGGCTCTCTTCGACATATTTTGAAGAGAACAAGAGGCCCTTTCATAATTTCGGCAACAGCCTTGTGAGGGGCAGCATCAACCGCCTGTTCAAGACCAATATCAGGGATATCATGACGGGTTACAGGGCTTTCAGTTTCCTGTTCGTCAAGAGTTTCCCGGTCCTTTCCAAGGGATTCGAGATCGAGACGGAGATGAGTATTCACGCCGTCGAGAAGAATATGAGGATCGAGAACGTCATTATCGAGTACAGGGACAGGCCCGAGGGAAGTGAATCCAAACTCAATACCTATTCGGACGGAATGAGGGTCCTTACGACGATCTTCAGGCTCTACAAGAATTACAAGCCGATGTATTTCTTCGGCTGGCTGAGCGCGATCCTCTTCGCGCTGACAGTGATCCTGTTCGTACCTGTATTCGTTGAGTATACACAGACAGGCCTTGTGCCGCGGTTCCCGACGCTCATAGTCTCGGGCTTCATCGGGCTGGGCGGCGTTTTATCGCTGTTTACGGGGTTGATCCTGACAACGCTGGCGGAGAAGGACAGGCAGGAATTTGAATTCCGGCTCATTGTCATAGAGAATATCTATCATTATCTGCTAAAAAACCGGTGATATCTTTTGGGAATGTGTGCATACTAACGAATAGCAAAAGAGTTGAGAATGTATTATAATATTGCAGTTACAGAAATATCATTATTTTTGTGATATACTTGGAATGTAGCTTTTATCAGACTACAAGGTCCTTTTTGGAACACAGGAGAGAGTGAGTGGCGAAGAAAGTACGTGTTTTACATATCGCGGAAGCGCCGGGAGGCGTGGAACGATACTTGGTCGCCCTGTTGACTAAGCTAAAACAGAATTATAGTGACGAGCTTGAGCATATTCTCGTGTGTTCGGATTCCATTGACGCCGGAAAGTTCACCGACATCGTCTCCAAGGTGGAACATGTCGCGGATATGCATCATCCGATCAGCGCGAGCGCGGATTTCCGCAGCATCATGGAAGTCAGAAAGCTGATCAGCAAGTACAAGCCGGACATTGTCTACTGTCACAGTTCGAAGGCAGGAGCGATCGGAAGACTTGCGAACATCGGCCTTAAGAACAGGCAGGGCAAGCCCAACATCAGTATCTATAACGCGCACGGCTGGGCCTTTAATATGAAGGGGGCCGACAAGAAACTGATCAGTTCTTATGTTATGATCGAGAAAATGCTGGCACCTGTCACAGACAGCATTGTATGCATCTCCGAATTCGAGAAGAATACGGCGCTGGCTCACGGGATCTGCGAGCCGTCCAAGCTCCATGTCATATACAACGGCATCGACTTCGACGAGGAATGCGCACCGCATACGAAGCCCCTGGACATGAGTCTTATTCCGGAGGGCGCCTTTGTCGTCGGAACCGTCGGACGCCTGGCTACACAGAAAGCACCTGATATCTTTGTCAAGGCCGCTTCCGTCATTAAGAAGCGGATTCCCGAGGCCTTCTTCGTCATTGTCGGCGATGGTCTCAACAGGAAAGAGACAGAGAAACTCGTCAGGGAATACGGCCTGCGGGATTCATTCCTGATCACAGGCTGGGTCAATGATCCTTTCAACTACATTTGCAACTTTGACGTGGCAATGCTGATGAGCAGATGGGAGGGCTTCGGACTTGTCCTTCCCGAGTATATGCTGATCCGCAAGCCGATCGTGGCGTCAAATGTCGATGCGATCCCGGAGATCATCCAGGACGGCGTCAACGGCCTTCTGGTGGAGAGAGAGGATTACTACGGAGCCGCGGAAGCGGTGGTCAGACTTCACGATGATCCGGAACTGAGAGAATATCTTGTGGAGAATGAAGTGAAGATCGTGAAGGACCGGTTCAACGTGGAGAGGACAGCCAAGGAACACAGGGACCTGTTCATGAGGCTGACCGGAAGAGAAGAGGAGAGCGGGAACGAGGACTGATTCCCCGCTGCTGCATCCATATTTACAAATGACCTCGGCGGAGCTACCGCGGATCGGGACAGATGAAGGAATCTGTCCCGCGGCGGCTGTTCCGTCGCTTTTTGTGCTGTAAACAAGAAAAAATTGATTATTTGCCGGAAATCTTATACACTAATCTCTGTATGGGCTAGTGTTATAAACATAAAAAGACGAAAGAGTAATATGATCACTATCAAAGAAATTGAAGAAAAATCGATGACGCCCGAAAAGAGGGCAATGGCAAAAAATGACATTTTTGCCTTTTATATCGGAAGGCCGCTATCTTATGCGCTGACAATACCGTTCCTGTACACAAGCCTCACACCGAATACGATCTCCATGATCTCGATCGTCCCGGCTGTACTCGGATTTATCCTGGCTTGCGCCGCGAGGTCGAAGGCAGGCATGATCATAAGCTGGATCCTGTTCTTTATGTGGAATCTCCTGGACGGAGTGGACGGCAATGTCGCAAGGTACAGGAGGCAGTTTTCCAAAATGGGAAGCGTCTATGACGCCATGGCAGGCTATATTGCGTCGGCGCTCATGTTCTATTCGGCCGGCATCATGGCAGCGCACAGCGCCGGACCGCTCGTAAAGGGAGGTCTGGTCTCAGCGGAAATGCTTGTGATCTGCGGCGGACTGACGGCGATCGTGGACATTCTTCCGAGGCTGGTCATGCACAAGGCAGTCACGACCACGATGGACAAAGATGCCGTGAAGGATGTCATGGATAAGGCGGACTACGGGATCGTGAAGACGATCGCGCTGAACCTGCGGTCCTGTGCGGGCGGCGCGCAGGTGCTGCTGCTTGCGGCGATCCTGCTTAATATCACAGATCTGTACACGATCTGCTACCTGCTGTTCAACACGGCGGTAATGGTGATGTCTCTGCGGTCTGTATTAAAGGAGTAAGACTGAAAATGAATGTCGCGATCATTATCGCAGGGGGATCAGGGCAGAGAATGGGCTATGACATCCCCAAGCAGTTTATAAATGTATATGATAAGCCTGTTCTGATCTACACACTGGAGGGCTTTCAGAAGCACCCTGAGATCGATGCCATCGAGGTCGTCTGTATTGACGGATGGCATGATATTGTATGGGCTTATGCCAAACAGTACGGCATCGACAAGCTCAAGTGGATCGTGCCGGGAGGCGAGACGGGACAGGAATCCATCCGCAACGGCGTCTACAACCTTGAAGGCAAATGCAGTGATGACGATATTATCATCATTCATGACGGGATCAGGCCCCTGGTGGACGCGACGGTGCTATCCGATGTCATCATTAAATGCAGGAAATACGGGAACGCTGTGACTTCTCTTCCCTACAATGAGCAGATCTTTGGGGTCTCTACGCCGCAGGCTTACCGGTTCGGCAAACTGGACTGGGCCTATCACGAAGCTTTTGAGAAAAAGATCGGGATCTACGGCTCCTCTTATACCAACACGATGATGGTGGAACTGGGCGAGAGGCTCTATTTTGCCGCGGGTTCCGACAAGAACATCAAACTTACGACCAAGGATGACCTGGAGATGTTCAAGGCATATCTTAGGGCAGACAGGGACCACTGGCTCAAATAGAGGTAGAGTGGAATGAATTTATACGACAACGCATATTATATGGAGGATGTCAGAAGGACTGCGGGACTGGATCTTCCGTGGGACCGGTTAAGGGACAAATCAGTCCTTATTTCGGGCGCGACAGGTCTGGTGGGAAGTTTTCTGATCGACGTGCTGATGGAGAGGAACCTGGCAGGGATGAACTGCAGGATCTACGCCCTTGGAAGGAGCGAAGAGAGGGCCAGGGCCAGATTCGGAGAGTACAGCAGCCATCCGCTGTTTTCTTTCATACCTTATGACATCAATCTTCCTTTTGTACGGGAAGATATCGGCAAAGTGGATTTCGTGATCCATCTTGCATCCAATACACATCCGATCCAGTATGCGACAGACCCGATCGGAACGATCACTACCAATATCATAGGCCTTCAGAACATGCTGGAGTTTGCCTGTGCCCACGGAGTGGAGCGGTTTGCCTTCGCCTCCTCCAATGAGATCTACGGTGAGAACCGCGGAGATATCGAACTCTTCGATGAAAAATACTGCGGCTATATCGACTGCAATACGCTAAGGGCCGGATATCCGGAGAGCAAGAGGTGCGGAGAGGCTCTCTGCCAGGCTTACAGGAAGCAGAAGGGAATTGACGTCTGCATTCCGAGGCTGACGCGCTCTTACGGCCCGACAATGTTGATGACGGATACCAAGGCGATCAGCCAGTTTATCAGAAAGGGGATCGCAGGCGAGGACATCGTCCTCAAGTCGGCGGGCACCCAGTTTTACAGTTACACATATGTGGCAGACGCAGTCAGCGGCTTTATCACCGTTCTGCTCAAGGGAGAGAGCGGAGAGGCCTACAACATCGCGGACGAGGCCTCGGACATAAGTCTGAGGGACCTTGCGGCGCTGATCGCGGAAAACGCCGGCAGCAAGGTGATCTTCGAGATCCCGGATGCTGTTGAGGCGCAGGGCTACAGCAAGGCTACCAAGGCCAGGCTCGACGGCGCGAAGCTCAGGAAGCTGGGATGGAAGCCTGTTTATGATATCAGAAGCGGTATGCGCAGAACGATGGAGATCCTGGGACAGATCTGAAGGATCCGGGCAGGGAGAATGTACTAAAATGGCGAAAACGAATCAATCTGATTACCCCATTGACTTCGTACTGTTATGGGTGGATGACAGCGATCCGGAGTGGAGAGCGCTCAGGAACAGTTACGCGCCCAAGGACCGCTTTCTTGTAGACGACCGGGAAGCGAGATACCGGGACTGGGAGACTCTCCGCTACTGGTTTCGGGGAGTGGAGAAATTCGCGCCCTGGGTCAACAGGATCTATTTTGTGACCTGCGGCCACTTACCTTCCTGGCTCAACACGGACGCGGAAAAGCTGGTCCATGTTAAGCACTCCGATTATATTCCCGAGGAATATCTTCCTACATTCAGCTCTCATCCCATCGAGCTCAATGTCAACAGGATCCCGGGACTGTCGGAGCATTTCGTATACTTCAATGACGACACCTTCCTGTGCAGGAGTATCCCGAAGGAGATCTTTTACAGGGACGGCAAGCCCGTGCACCAGGCCAGGCTCCACGCGGTGAGGCCGGGCAGGATCGGATCCATCATGCCGCACATTTACCTGAACTGCACGGAAGTGATCAACGAGCACTTCGACATGCACGAGGTCCTCAGAAAGGACCGGGACAAGTGGTTTTCCGTCAGGAAAAACGGGGTGAGCGCTGTACTGGAGAATATCTACTGCAGCAAGTTCGTGATGTTCCCCGGCTTCAGGAACGAGCACCTGCCGGTTCCGATCCTCAAGAGCACGATGGATACGATCTGGAATCTCAACGGCGAGAGACTGGACGCCGCCTGCAGGCACCGCTTCAGGGACGTCAGGGACGTGAGCCAGTTTGTATTCCGCTACTGGCAGCTGGCCAGCGGCAATTTCGTGCCCGAAAAGGCGGAGAATCTGGGCGCGCATTACACGATCAGTTCCGACAGGGAACTGGTGGAGAAACTGTGCGGATATGTCACCGGCGGCAAATACCCAATGCTGTGTCTCAACGACGCGGATGAAATTGACAGCGAGGAAGATTTCGAGTGGGCGAAGGAGAGGCTTCTGGACGCTTTTGACCGGCTGCTTCCTGAAAAGTCCGCTTTCGAGAAATAAACCGAAAGACCCGGCGCAGATACAGCCGGAAAAGACAGATGAGAGAAACTTATGAAACCAATCGGTATTTTGACTTTTCACAGAGCATCTAATTACGGTGCTGTCCTGCAGGCATATGCTTTGCAGAACGCCATTAATGAATGCGGCAGAGAGGCGGTCATCGTGGATTACCGCTGCCGGACCGTGGAGGAAGGCCACAGGCCCTGGGGACTGTTCAAGCGGCACAGATTTCCCATTGTGCTGTTCCGGTGTCTGGTGGCAATGAAGAAGGACCGCATTTTCGGCGCTTTCAGAAGGGATAAGCTGGAGCTCTCACAGCCGATGCAGTTCGAAGATCTCAGAGGGGCGCAGGAAGACTATGCCCTTTTTGTCGCGGGCTCTGACCAGGTATGGAACAATAAGCTCTCCGGTATGGATCCGGCCTATATGCTCGTGTTCGCGAGAGAGCAGCAGCGCTACTCCTATGCCTGCAGTCTGGGTTTTGACGCGTTCCCCGAGGGAACGAAGGAACTGTACAGGGAGTGGCTCTCAGGAATGCAGTGCATATCTCTGCGCGAGACCAGATCTGTCGACCTGATGGAGACGATCGGCTATGAGGCGAGGGCTGATCTCGATCCCACGCTTCTTCTTGACAGGGAGGAGTGGGAGCGGTTCATGGCGCCCGCAAACCGCCCGGAGCCCTACATTTTCGTCTACACGGTGGACGGAGACATTAACCTGCTGAACGCAGCAAGAGAGTTGTCGGCAAGGACCGGTGTCAAAATACTGTATCTGAACAACGAGTACAGGAAAAACAGGGATATCCCGAGGGTACGCTACAGCACACCGGAGGAATTCGTGGGGCTGTTTGCAGGGGCGGAGTATGTCCTTACTAATTCGTTCCACGGGACCGCTTTTTCCATGATCTTCGGCAAAAAATTCAAAGTAGAGCTGGAGACCGTGAAAAAGTTCAACGTAAGGAGCAGGGACCTTTTAATGAACTGCGGACTGCAGGACTGCGTTCTTAAAAACACTGAAGAAGATTATAATTTCAGCGCGGACCTGAATGAGGCACAGAGGCGGCTCGGCCTGCTTCGCCGCAGGTCTGCGGACTATATAAAACTGATCGCCGAAAGGGCGGATCAGATCGAGAAGGAATCAGTACTTAATGAGTCGAGAGAGTAAACTGGCCAAAAATACACTTATACTGTCCATAGGGACATTTCTGCCCAGGCTGGCCTCTTTTATAACACTTCCCATTCTCACCGGATGTCTTACGAAGGAGGAGATGGGAACCTATGACCTGATCACGATCCTGGAATCGCTTCTGCTGCCGACGGTCACTTTGCAGATCCAGGCGGCGGCATTCCGCTTTCTGATCGATGTAAGAGACGATGAGGAAAAGGTAAAGGAAATCGTGACGAATATTGTGGTGTTCGTCATTCCGACTTCCCTGCTTTCTTTGCTCATCCTTTTTTTCTGCCTTGGAGGGACCGGCGGCACGATCAGGATACTGATCTGCCTGTACTTTTTGTTTGATGTGCTGGGCAATGTCGCGAGACAGATCTGCAGAGGCCTCAATGAGAATCTGGAGTACTCCATCAGCGCGATCCTGGCAGCTATGGGCAAGATGATCTTTGCCGTGATCTGCGTCTACTGGCTCAGAGCCGGACTGAAGGGAACAGTGACGGCACTTCTGATGTCAGCGGTATTCTCTTTTGCCTATCTGGTCTTCAGAGCGGGGATCTTCCGCTATTTTGACTTCCAGTACTATAACAAGGACAAGATCAGAGAAATGCTCCGCTATTCCTGGCCCATGGTGCCCAACAGTATGTCCGCCTGGGTCATGAGGGTATCGGACCGCCTTGTAGTCACTTTCTTTATGGGCGTAGCGGCCAACGCGGTCTATGCGGTCGCCAATAAGATCCCCGGGCTTCTGACGATCGCTCAGAATACATTTACGATGGCATGGCAGGAGAATGCAGCGGTGGTGTCCAAAGACCGGGATGCAGGCGAATACTATTCCTCCATGTTCCGGGTCATGTTCGACCTCATGGCCGGATTTTTCGGGCTTCTGATCGCTGCGACCCCCATTTTGTTCAGGCTCCTGATCCGTGGCGACTACTCAGAAGCTTACAATCAGATCCCCATCCTCTTTGCGGCCATGTTCTTCTTTAGTATGTCCACCTTCCTTGGAGGGATCTATGTGGCTTACAAGGAGTCGGCGAGCGTCGGGATCACGACTACCGCCGCGGCGGCTATCAACCTGATCGTTGACGTTGCGACGATCCGCTGGATCGGTCTCTACGCGGCTTCCGGCTCCACTCTGATCAGCTATCTCTTCCTGTTTGTCTACAGGAGTATCGACGTGCAGAGGATCATAAAGGTCAGATACAATGTCTCCCACATGCTGATCATTCTCACGATCATGGCCGCGCAGAGTATCATGTGCTTTATGCAGATGCCGATCCTCAACGTTATCAACCTGGCAGTGGGATGCGTCGTCTTTATGGCGATCAACAAAGACTTCGTCAGGGTCGTAATGAAAAAAGGAATGGCGTACTTAAATAAAAAGAGGGGGACCGGCAAAAGGACAGCGGGCGCTTCGGCGGATAAGGACGCTTCCGATCTTCCGGCTCTTGCGGATGATAAGAGCAGCTGCTGCGGATGCAGTGCCTGCTATGCGGTCTGCCCTGTGGGGGCGATCGAAATGAAAGCGGATGAAGAGGGCTTTTTGTATCCTGTGATCGACGCCGATAAGTGTGTGCGCTGCCATAAATGTCTGCAGGCTTGCGCCTTCAAGCGGGATCAGGGAAAATGAGGATGTAATATGGAGAACACACTGGTCTATGCCTGCAGGGTCAAAGACAGGGAAATACTGCAGAGAAGCTCTTCCGGCGGCGCTTTTACCGCGATCTCAGATGTCTTTTTAGAGAGAGGCGATGCAGTCCTGTGCGCCCGCTATAATTACGAAGAGCACCGGACGGAGTTTAAGCTCGCCCTGACAAAGGAAGAGAGGGACGCGTCATCGGGCTCCATGTATATGCAGAGCTATGCGCTGGATTCGTGGAAAGAGGCGCTTTACTGGCTGAAGCAAAACCCTGAACGCAAGCTTATGTTCGCAGGACTGGGATGTCAGGCCGCGGGTTTTATGCAGTTCATGAAGATGAACGGGATGAGCGGGAGGATCTTTACTGTAGATATCATCTGTCACGGCGCTCCCAGCCCCCTGATCTGGGCGGAGTATGCCCGCTCCCTGGAAAAGGAGGGGAAACTCAGCGACCTGAATTTCAGGAACAAGAAGACCGGCTGGAGCAAGTCTGTGGGAACGGTCAAAAGAAACGGCGAGGAGATCTCTATTGCAAAATACAGAAGGATCTACACTGACCGCTATACGATCCGCCCTTCCTGTCATTTGTGCCCTTACACCAGGATGGACAGAGACACAGACATAACGATCGGCGACTTCTGGCATATAGAGAAGAGCATGCCGGACTTCGCGGACGAGATAGGGACGAGCCTTGTCCTGATCCACACAGAGCGCGGGAAAGAGCTCTTTGATGAGATCAAAGAGAACCTGGAACTGCGGGAGAGCAATACGACGGACTGCTGGCAGCTGAACCTGCAGGAGCCCACAAAGCCCTCTGAGATCAGGCACAAGTTCTGGAGAGACTACAGAAAACACGGGATCGATCATGTCATGGAACACTACGGATCGGTCACCTTTTTGCGCAGGGCTAAGAGGAAGATCCAAAAGATGCTGCCCTGACCGCATTTGAAAGAAACGGAGAACAGCCCCATTGTCAACCTATGTGATCAGCGATATACACGGCGCACTGCCGCAGTTCCAGAAACTTCTGAAAAAGATAAAGTTCGCCCCTGAAAAGGGAGATGAGCTCTATCTGCTGGGAGACTACATAGATTGGGGGGCTTATCCCCTGGAGACGCTTCTGTTCGTAATGCACCTGGACCGCTCAAGCGACCGCGTGCACTGCCTGAGGGGCAATCACGAGGAGATGTTCCTGGCTACGATGGAAACAGGATACGAAGACGGCACGGACAACCTGGTCGCGCAGAACTGGCTGGTGAACAACCGCGGTGCCGGAACCTGGGCGGAGTTCAGCCGCCTGGACAGGCTCAGGCAGAGGGAGATCCGCCGGTGGATCAGTGATCTCCCTTACAGTTTCGATTGTCTGGACGGAGAGAAGCACTACATGCTGGCCCACGCATACCCCTATTATTATGACGCAGTGCCCAGCCCTACGCTTGAGCGCTATCGCCGAAGTGACGCGGTATGGAGAAGACTGCTTCTGCGGGAGGATCCATTTGCCGGATACAGGGGAGACAAAAAGTACCATTGTCTGATCTGTGGTCATACGATCACGGACTACTATTTTACCCGGATGAAGGCGGAAAAGAGCTGGCCTTTCAGAAAGCCCAGGGCGACCAGATACAACAAGATCTTCTACGGGGAGAAATTCGTGGACCTGGACTGCGGCGCCAAGCTTTTGTACTGCGGGGAAGACGAGAGCCCTGCGATCCGAAAAGCCGCGGAGCGCGCCCAGCTGGCCTGCCTGAGGCTTGAGGACGCGGAGGAATTCTATGTGAGATGAGGGCAGAGACTGCAAAGGAGTGACATCCGGCAGTCTCTTTTTTGACCCGGGAGCAGGGGGGCTTGCTTGACATTTAGGGGAAAAGATTCCATACTTGTGGTTAAGTGTGTAAAAGTACTAAATGGAAGGATGATCACAAAATTATGATCCATTTTGCAGCCAAAATAGAGAGAAACGACCCGTGCTGGTGCGGCAGCGGCAAGAAATACAAGAGCTGCCACATGCGTTTTGACGAGAAGATCAGAAGTTATCAGCTCAGCGGTCATATCGTGCCCGACCGGAGCATCATCAAGACGCCGGAACAGATTCAGGGCATCAAAGAGAGCGCCAAAGTCAATATGGCGTGCCTGGACGCCGTCGCGGCGGCCATTCATCCGGGCATGAGCACCGAGGAGATCGATAAGATCGTCTATGAGACCACAGTCTCCATGAACGCGATCCCGGCTCCGCTTCACTACGAGGGATTCCCCAAGAGCGTATGCACCTCTATTAATGAGGAAGTCTGTCACGGGATCCCGGATGAAGTCCACATCCTCAAAGAGGGCGACATCATCAACGTGGACTGCTCCACGATCTACAGGGGATATTTCTCGGACTCCTCGCGAATGTACTGCATCGGAGAGGTGTCTGAGGAGAAGAAGAGACTGGTGCAGGTCACGAAGGAGTGCGTGGAGATCGGCCTTGAAAACGTCATTCCGTGGACGACACTCGGAGATATGGGCAGCAAGGTCCACGAGCACGCCGTGAAGAACGGCTATACAGTAGTCAAGGAGATCGGCGGACACGGCATCGGCCTTGAGTTCCACGAAGATCCTTTCGTAAGTTATGTCTCTAAGCCCGGCGAGGAGATGCTGATGGTCCCCGGCATGGTATTTACCATCGAGCCCATGGTCAATATGGGAACGGATGAGATCTATCAGGATGACAAGAACGGCTGGACGATCTACACAGCCGACGGAAAGCCTTCCGCGCAGTGGGAGATCCAGGTGCTGGTCACGGAGACAGGACACGAGGTCCTTTGCTATTAAAAAATGCGCTCAAAACGAAGAGCGCGTTTTCGGAGGCAGTGCCTTCGGCGCAGCTTCAGGTTTTTGAAATATTTACGTGAGGGGAAATGACCTATGCAGAATAAAGGAAAATATTACATTACAACAGCGATCGCATACACTTCCGGCAAACCGCATATCGGAAACACATATGAGATCATTCTGGCTGACTGTATCGCAAGATATAAGAGAGCCGACGGTTATGACGTGCATTTCCAGACGGGAAGCGACGAGCACGGGCAGAAGATCGAGTCCAGGGCCGCGGCAGCGGGCAAGACTCCCAAGGAATTTGTGGACGAGGTGGCCGGAGAGATCAAGAGACTCTGGGATCTTGTCAACACTTCTTATGACCGCTTCATCCGCACAACGGATGCAGACCACGAGCGCCAGATCCAGAAGATCTTCAGAAAACTGTACGAGCAGGGCGATATCTATCTGGGCTATTACGAGGGAATGTACTGCAGAGAGTGCGAGGCTTTCTACACTGCCTCTCAGGTCGTAGACGGCAAATACTGCCCGGTCTGCGGCGGTGAAGTGCACCAGGCCAAGGAAGACGCGTATTTCTTCAGGATGAAGAAATATGCCGACCGCCTGATCGAGCACATCAACACACATCCCGAGTTCATCCAGCCCGTATCCCGCAAGAACGAGATGATGAACAACTTCCTGCTGCCCGGACTGCAGGATCTGTGCGTCTCCAGAAGCTCCTTCACATGGGGAATTCCGGTAGATTTCGCACCCGGCCATGTTGTCTATGTGTGGCTTGACGCACTCAGCAACTATATCACCGGCATCGGCTATGACGCAGACGGAAACAGCAGCGATCTGTACAAGAAGAACTGGCCCGCTGACCTTCACCTGATCGGCAAGGACATCGTCCGCTTCCATACCATTTACTGGCCCATCTTCCTGATGGCGCTGGGCGAGCCCCTTCCCAAGCAGGTATTCGGCCATCCCTGGCTGCTGCAGGGCGGAGAGAAGATGAGCAAGACCAAGGGCAACGTCATTTACGCGGACGATCTGGTGAAGATCTTCGGCGTCGACGCCGTGCGCTATTTTGTCGTGCATGAGATGCCTTATGAGAACGACGGTGTCATCACATGGGAACTCGTGGTGGAGAGGATCAATTCCGATCTCGCAAACACGATGGGCAACCTTGTGAACCGCACCATTGCAATGAGCAATAAATATTTTGACGGTGTTGTGGCTGACAAGGGCGCCGCAGAGCCCGTCGACGATGACCTCAAGGCCTTTGTGACAGCCGCTTACGACAAAGTCGAGGCCAAGATGGACGAGCTGCGCGCGGCAGACGCCCTGACCGAGATTTTCGCTGTATTCAAGAGACTCAACAAGTATATCGATGAGACCGAGCCGTGGGTGCTGGCAAGGGACGAGGCCAAGGCTGACCGTCTCTCTACAGTTCTCTACAACCTGATCGAAGGCATCACGATCGGGACAGCCCTGATGGCTCCGTTTATGCCTGAGACTGCGGACAAGATCGTGAAGATGCTTAACACCGAGATCCGCGGCTTCGACACACTGGGCACATTCGGCCTGTATCCTTCCGGAAACAAGGTCACTGACAAGCCTGAGATCCTCTTCGCGCGCCTCAAGGAAGCTGACGTCATGAAGGACGTTGAGAAGATCATGGAGAAACAGCGCAAGGAGGCCCAGAAGCAGGCTAAGCTCGAGGAGAAGGCCAAGGAGAAGGTCGCAGGATCTGAGGAGAAAGCTGCGGAGCCTGCCAAGGAAGCAGAAACTCCTGCGGTGGAGAAGAAGCCCGAAGTCACCATCGACGACTTCGCGAAGCTTCAGTTCCAGGTCGGCGAAGTTATCGCCTGCGAGGAAGTGAAGAAGTCCAAGAAGCTTCTTTGCAGCCAGGTAAAGGTCGGCGATGAGGTGCGCCAGATCGTTTCCGGAATCCGCAAGTACTACTCCGCGGAAGAGATGGTCGGCAAAAAAGTGATGGTGATCACGAATCTTAAGCCCGCCAAACTTGCCGGGATCGTATCCGAAGGCATGCTCCTGTGCGCGGAAGGCCCCGACGGATCTCTGGCGCTGATGACGCCTGAGAGCGGAAAGGATATCCCGGCCGGTTCTGAGATCGGCTGATCATAGAATGGAATGCGCGGCTGTATTTTGCAAAAAATACAGCCGTTTTGGAAATTAAGGACAACCCCCCGCGGAGGTTTTCTATGATGAAGAAAAGACTGTTTACGATCCTGATGACTGCAGTGCTTGCCCTGACATACGCTGCCGGACCTGTCTGTTATGCCGCAGCTTCGGAGGGAGCCACGAACGAAGTGGCCGAAGAAGCGGAAGAGAATATTCCTGAAGAAGCGGCTGAAGAAGAGCCTCTCGAAGCGAAAGAGGGCCTTCCTGAGGAAGCGGCCGGAGAAGATTCGGATAAGAGCCTTCTTGAGCAGGGAAAGGAGATCGGCGAAGACCTCTATAAGAAGATGGACGAAGCGATCGACGGCGTAGACAAGGGCTCGCTCCGCAAATCCATCAGGGAAGCCCTGGAGGAGATGGACGAGCTGGGGATCTCCCCGTCCGCTGTGGCCAGGAACCTGTTCGGGATCCGGACTACGTATAAGAAAAATGAAAAGGCTCCTGAGAATACCCTGATCAGAGACGCGCAGAACGCGGTCCAGAAGAAAACGGAAGGATTCTTTTCTGTGCTGTGGAACGGTTTTCTTGATACGATCGAGAAGATGATCACTACAGGGATCAGCGTGTTCGGAAGCCAGGAAAGCAACGTCGCAAAGGGAGGAGGCGCTAAGTGAATTTTTTTGAAGAGGGAAGCCCGTTCCAGAGATTTTTGAATAAAATGACGGACCTTCTGATCCTCAATCTT